>NZ_CP095741.1:0-311964 GCF_023078475.1 Luteibacter aegosomaticola
ATGAGTGATCTCTGGAGGCGCTGTCTTGAGCGTCTTGATGGCGAATTGAGCCCCGAAGACGTCCATACCTGGCTCATGCCCTTGCAGGCCAGGGAGGACGGCACGGGCCTGTACCTGTACGCGCCCAACCCGTATTCGCTGGATACGGTGCGCAGCCAGTTCCTGGCACGGATCGAGGCGATCATCCAGCACCTGGCTGGCCATCCCCTGCCCGTTCGCCTGGAAGTCGGTTCGCATGGCGCACGGCCGGCACCCGCACGCCCCGCGTCGTCTGTCGCGGTGAGCGCACCTGCGCCGTCGTCCGCTGCCGCGCCTGCGGTGCACGCACCCGCCGCGCCCGAACCGCCCCACCAGCACAACCTGGACCCGCACTACACGTTCGAGACGTTCGTGGAAGGCAAGTCGAACCAGCTGGGCAAGGCAGCGGCGATGCAGGTCGCGATGAATCCCGGCCGTGCGTACAACCCGCTCCTGCTCTATGGCGGCACCGGTCTCGGTAAGACGCATCTTATGCATGCGGCCGGCAACCTCCTGCTGCAAAACAATCCGGAAGCGAAGGTGCTCTACCTGCGTTCGGAACAGTTCGTCAGCGGCATGGTGAAAGCGCTGCAGCAGAAGAACATGGATGACTTCAAGCGCCGCTTCCGTTCGGTGGACGCGCTGTTGATCGATGACATCCAGTTCTTCGCCGGCAAGGACACCACGCAGGAAGAGTTCTTCCACACGTTCAATGCGCTGTTCGAAGCGAAGCAGCAGATCATCCTGACGTGTGACCGCTACCCGAAGGAGCTGGACAAGCTCGAGCCGCGCTTGAAGTCGCGCCTGGGTTGGGGTCTGTCGGTGGCTATCGAGCCGCCCGATTTCGAAACGCGCGCGGCGATCCTGCTCTCCAAGGCCGCTGACAAGGACATGGCGCTCTCGGAGGACGTCGCGATGCTGCTCGCGCGCCGCATCCGCTCCAACGTGCGTGATCTTGAGGGTGCGCTCAACACGCTGGCGGCGCGTGCCAACTTCTACCGTCGCGATATCACCACGGACTTCGCGGAAGAGACCCTGCGCGACCTGCTCAATACCCATGCGCAGGCCGTGACGGTGCCCAACATCCAGAAGACGGTCGCGGACTACTACCAGGTCCGCCTGTCCGACCTGCTCTCCAAGCGCCGTGTGCGCTCCCTGGCGCGTCCGCGGCAGGTAGCCATGGCCCTGTCCAAGGAACTGACCGAACACAGCCTCCCGGAGATTGGAGAGGCTTTTGGCGGTCGTGACCACACGACGGTGCTCCACGCCTGCCGGACCATCCGCGGTTTCTGTGAGAAAGATGTGCGTATGCGACAGGATTGGGAACAGCTCATCCGTATCTTGACGGGCTGAGAACCTGTGGATAATACGTGGGTGACCTGAGGACAGTTCCAGACCTCAAAGTTATCCACAATGCGCCCACATGAAACCGCCAGCTCAAGCCAGTTGATATCAAGTAGCAACACATTGAAAAGTAAGACGAAATCTTAGTTTTCAAGATATCCACCGGCCTAACAACAACCACTATAAAATCTTTAAAACCTTAAAAGCAGGAGTAGGGGACGCATGCAATTCAGCATCCAGAGGGAAGTACTGCTCAAACCCCTGCAGCAGGTCGTGGGCGTCGTTGAACGCCGACAGACGCTGCCCGTGTTGGCCAACCTCCTGGTGCGCGCCTCCGGTAGCAATGTTTCCTTTACCGGCACGGATCTCGAAGTCGAGATGGTGGCAACCACTGCCGCCGACGCTGTGCAGGAAGGCGAGATCACCATTCCCGCCCGCAAGCTGTTCGATATCGTTCGCGCATTGCCCGATGGCGCGAAGATCGATCTGAAGCTCAACGGCGACCGTATCGCGCTCAACGCTGGCCGCAGCCGCTTTACGCTGGCCACGCTGCCCGCCACGGAATTCCCGACCGTCGATGAAATCGAACTGGTTGAGAGAGTGTCGCTGCCGGAAGAAGTGCTGCGCGATCTGATGGAGCGCACCGCGTTCGCCATGGCGAACCAGGATGTGCGCTATTACCTCAACGGCATGCTGCTCGATCTGCAGGAACACACCCTGCGTTGCGTGGCGACCGATGGCCATCGCCTGGCGCTTAAGGAAACCCGTCTAGAAAGTTCGGTTACGGCGCGTCGCCAGATCATCATTCCCCGCAAGGGCGTAAACGAGCTGATTGGCTTGTTCGAATCGGGCGAGGGCCAGGTGGAGCTCGAGTTCGGTCGGAACCACCTGCGTGTTAGCCGCGGTGGCGTGCGGTTCACTTCGAAGCTCATCGACGGCCGTTTCCCGGATTACGAAGCGGTCATCCCGCTTGGTGCCGACAAGACGGCGACGATCGAGCGCGACGTGCTGCGTAGCGCCCTGCAGCGCGCCGCGATTCTCTCGAACGAGAAGTACCGCGGTGTGAAGCTGGAACTGCAGCCGGGCCACATCAAGATCGTGGCGCACAACCCAGAGCAGGAAGAAGCCCAGGAAGAAGTCGAAGCCGAGACCAGCGTCAGCGACCTGGCCGTGGGCTTCAACGTGGGCTACCTGCTCGATGCGCTCGGCGCACTGCGTGGCGAGAAGGTTCGTCTGAACCTGCGTGACGCCCAGTCGAGCTGCTTGCTGCAGGAAGAGGGCAACGATGAAGCTCGCCATGTGGTGATGCCGCTTCGCCTCTGACCACCTGAGGCGGTAAAGTTCGGCCATGACGCCGGGGATGTCTTCGACACCCCGGCGTCTTTCGTTTTGGCATGGGATAAAGGCAGGGAATGAAGTTCGAGTCGCTGCGAATCGCTGGCCTGCGCTGCCTGGAAGGGGTTTCCATCACGCCGGCACCCGGGATCAGTGTTTTCGTGGGCGCCAACGGCGCCGGAAAGACGAGTGTGCTCGAGGCCGCCTATTTGCTCTCGCATGGACGGTCGTTTCGAGCCGGTTCGCGGGATGTACTCCTGAAGCGGGGCAGTGCGGCGCTTTCGGTGTTTGCCGAGGTCAGCTCTGGCGAGGGTCGTACGAGGCGTCTCGGTCTGGGCCGTGAAAGTGGCCGTTGGCAGGCACGGGTCGATGGTGACGCCGTCTCGCTCGGTGCGCTTGTCCAGGAATGTGCCGTGGTCTGCTTTGAGCCGGGCTCGCACGACCTGATCGCCGGTGGGTCGGAAGAGCGCCGCCAGTTCCTGGATTGGGGTTTGTTCCACGTGGAACATGGGTTCGTGAATCAGTGGCGCCGCTATCAGCGCGCGCTGAAGCAGCGGAACGCACTCCTTCGCAATGGGGGCCCGTTGGACCCCGGTCTCATCGAACCCTGGGAATCAGAGCTGGCAGCCTCAGGAGAAGCCCTTTCGAGCTACAGGCAAACCTACCTCGACCGCCTGCTTCCCCATATCCGCTCGTTTATGAGCAACGTACTGCCCGAGCTCGGTGAGTTCACGGTTCGCTACAAGGCGGGCTGGGATGAGACGAGCGACCTCGCCTCCACCCTGGCCGAGCGCCGCCATCGCGATCTCACTCGGGGCCACACCACTGCAGGTCCCCATCGGGCCGACTTTTCGGTGGCTTTCGAGCACGCCCCTCTCCGGGAACACCTATCGCGCGGCCAGGAAAAGCTCTGCGCGCTGGCCTGCCTGCTGGGCCAGGCCGCCCTCCACGCGGAAATCCGCGGCGAATGGCCCGTGGTCTGCCTCGACGACCTTGCTTCGGAGCTCGATCGTACCCATCAAGAGTGGGTAGTCGCCCAGTTGATGGGCCGCGATGTCCAGGTGTTGGTGACCGGCACCGAGGTTCCGCATGCTCTTTCCGACCAGCCCGTCACTGTGTTCCACGTGGAACAGGGTGCCGTGACGGCTTTGCTATAATCGACCGACTGCCCTGGCGCTGCGCTGTGCGCGCGCCGGAGCCTCCTGCGTCATCACCAGGCCTCGCATGAACGAACCTCTCGATCCGACCAATTCGAACGCCTACGACTCCGGCAGCATCAAGGTCCTGAAGGGCCTCGAGGCCGTCCGTAAGCGCCCCGGCATGTACATCGGCGATACGGATGACGGCACCGGCCTGCACCACATGGTGTTCGAGGTGGTGGATAACGCCATCGACGAAGCCCTGGCGGGTTTCTGCGACTACGTCACTGTGACCATCCACGACGATGGCACCGCCAGCGTGGCCGATAACGGCCGTGGCATCCCCGTGGACACCCACCCGGAAGAGGGCAGGTCCACGGCCGAAGTGGTCATGACCGTCCTCCACGCCGGCGGCAAGTTCGACGCGAACTCGTACAAGGTGTCAGGCGGCCTGCACGGCGTCGGCGTCTCGGTCGTGAACGCGCTCAGCGAGAAGCTGTGGCTCACGATCTGGCGTGACGGCAAGACCTGGAGCCAGGAATACGCCCACGGCGACCCGGTAGCCCCGATCGCCCCGACCGCGGACACCACCCGCCGCGGCACGATGGTCCGTTTCCTGCCCAGCAAGCTCACTTTCACGAACAACAACGAGTTCCACTACGACATCCTCGCGAAGCGTCTCCGCGAGCTGGCGTTCCTGAACTCGGGCGTCACGATCGAGCTCGTCGACGAGCGCAACGATCGCAAGGACATCTTTGCGTACGAGGGCGGCATCAAGTCCTTCGTGCAGCATCTGGCCCAGCTCAAGACGGCCCTGCACCCGACGGTCATCAGCTTCAGCTCGGCCACCGACGGCATCACCGTCGAGCTGGCCATGCAGTGGACGGACGCGTACCAGGAAACGATGTTCTGCTTCACCAACAATATCCCCCAGCGGGATGGCGGCACGCACCTCACGGGCTTCCGTGCGGCGCTGACCCGTACGCTGCAGAACTACATCGAGAAGGAAGGGATCGCCAAGAACGCCAAGGTCGCGCTTTCGGGCGATGACATGCGCGAAGGCATGATCGCCGTGCTCTCGGTGAAGGTGCCGGACCCGAAGTTCTCGTCGCAGACCAAGGACAAGCTGGTTTCCAGCGAGGTGAAGACGGCGGTGGAGCAGGTCGTCAACGACAAGCTCGCCGAATTCCTCCTCGAGAACCCGAACGAAGCCAAGAACATCGCGTCGAAGGCCGTCGACGCGGCTCGCGCCCGCGAGGCCGCCCGCAAGGCCCGCGAGATGACTCGCCGCAAGGGCGCCCTGGATATCGCCGGCCTGCCGGGCAAGCTGGCTGATTGCCAGGAAAAGGATCCCGCGCTCTCCGAACTGTTCCTGGTCGAGGGTGACTCCGCAGGTGGCTCTGCCAAGCAGGGCCGCAACCGCCGTACCCAGGCCGTGCTGCCGCTCAAGGGCAAGATCCTCAACGTCGAGAAGGCTCGCTTCGACAAGATGATCTCCTCGGCCGAAGTCGGCACGCTGATCACGGCGCTCGGCACCGGCATCGGCAAGGAGGAGTACAACCCGGACAAGCTGCGCTACCACCGCATCATCATCATGACCGATGCTGACGTGGACGGTTCGCACATCCGCACGCTGCTGCTCACCTTCTTCTACCGCCAGATGCCCGAGCTGATCGAGCGTGGTCACGTGTACATCGGCCTGCCGCCGCTCTACAAGGTGAAGCAGGGCAAGCAGGAGCTGTACATCAAGGACGACAGCGTCCTGAACGACTTCCTGATTTCGAGCGCGGTCGACAACGCCGGGCTGGAGCCGGAAGAGGGTGCCCCCGCCATCGGCGGCGAGACCCTCGAGAAGCTCCTACGTGACTACCAGGCGGCGCTCGACCAGATCGAACGCATGTCGCACCGCTTCGACACGTCCGTGCTCACAGCGATGATCGAACACAAGCCGCTGGAAGAGGGCTTCTGGAGCAACGCCGACGCCATGCAGGCCTGGCTCGACGGCATCGCCAAGCGCCTGAGCGCGAGTGGCCTCGGCAAGCCCACCTACGCGCTGCGCTTCCGCCCGGCGTTGAACGAGCAGGGCGCGGCCGTCGAAGTCGAGCGCATGCAGCACGGCCTCAGCCACACCTGGATCATGACCCAGGCGTTCTTCAACAGCAGCGATTTCCGCGCTATCGCGACGATCGCGAGCCAGCTCGCCGAGCTCAGCCTGAAGCCGGGCGCCGTCATCCGCCGTGGCAACGGCTCGCGTGGCGTGAACAGCTTCTCCGAGGTTCGCACCTGGCTGCTGGACGAAGCCAAGAAGGGCCGTACGATCCAGCGCTTTAAGGGTCTGGGCGAAATGAATCCGGAGCAGCTGTGGGAGACCACGGTGAATCCGGAGACGCGCCGCATGCTCCAGGTCGGCATCGAAGATGCCGTCGCCGCCGACCAGATGTTCTCGATGCTGATGGGCGAAGCGGTCGAGCCGCGTCGCGACTTCATCGAGTCGAACGCGCTGAAGGTTGCCAACCTGGATATCTGATTCCGTCCAGTTACCTGGCGAATTAGATCGAAACGCCCGGCCGTCGCGAGACGGTCGGGCGTTTTCATATCCACGACGTTCGTCCGCGTAGGGTGGATCGAAAACCCGTTTTCAAGGGCCAAAAATCACACTTTTTTGGTCAGCGCCAACGTTCTTCTAACAAGTCATTGTTTTGACTATTTATTTTTGTCGCGCTGCGACTTGTTCTTAGGAATCAAATCGGGTTAACCTCTCAAGTCCCCCGGAGCACCGCAAGGTGCGTCGACTCCTTCAACCGAGGTCCGTCAATGAATCAGGGTTTCTTCAACAAGATGGCGCTCGCTACGGCGATCGCACTTTCTCTCACCAGCGGTGCAGTCGGTGCCAAAGACAAGCCGGCCGATGCCAAGAAGGAAGTGCTGTACCCGAACGCCACTCGCACGGAACCCAAGCTCGATCTGAAGAGCGAGAAGGATCAGAAGGCGATCAACGAAGGCCTCGACGCCGCGAACAACGGTGACAAGGACAACGCGATCAAGATCCTGACGCCGCTCGCCGATGGTTCGGGCACGAGCAGCAAGTACGCCCAGGCGCTCGCCCTGCAGGGCCTCGCCAACATGAAGTACAACGATGGCGACGTGAAGGGCGCTATCACCACGCTGAAGCAGGCGCTCGATATCGGCGTCATGCCGAACGACACCTACTTCCAGCTGAAGTATATGTACACCCAGTTCCTCGTGGCCGATGAGCAGTACGCTCCGGCGCTCCAGTCGCTGCACGAATGGCGCGACCAGGGTAAGAAGGAAACGGCCGATTCGTACGGCCTCGAAGGCAACATCGATTACCGCCTCGAGAAGTACCAGGACGCGATCAACGCCATCACCAAGGCGAAGTCGATGCCGGACGCGAAGCCGCAGGCTTCGTGGGACCAGATCCTGATGGCCAGCTACTCGGAGACCGGCCAGGGCGACAAGGCCGCGCAGATGGCTTCGGATGAGCTCGCCAAGAATCCGAACGACGCCACCGCGCTGAACAACGCCACCTCGTCGCTGATCCAGGCGCAGAAGTATCCCGAAGCGATCGCCCTGATGGAGAAGGCGCACACCGCCGGCGCCATCAAGGACGAGAAGCAGTACGTGAACTTCGCCAAGATCTACCTGATCGACGGCCAGAACAACGAAGCCCGTCAGAAGGGCAACGCCCAGAAGGCCGCTGCCATCCTCAAGGAAGGCATGGACAAGGGTGTGGTGCAGAAGTCTGGCGACAACTACAACCTGATCGCCGACTCGTACATCACGGCTGACGACATGACCAACGCCACCTCCGCGCTCAACGAGGCGGTCAAGGTCGCGACCAACGGCGAGCCGGCGCTCAAGCTCGCCCGCGTCAACCTCCAGGAAAACAAATACGCCGCGGCCGAGAAGGCAGCGACGGACGCCATCAGCAAGGGCGTGCAGCATAAGGGCCAGGCCTACATGGTGCGCGCGGAAGCCAAGCGTGGTCAGAAGAACAAGCAGGGTGCTATCGCGGACATGAAGCTCGCGGCGCAGGATCCTGAAACGTCTGCCAAGGCCAACGCCTGGTTGAAAACCGCAGGTAACCAGTAAGGCCTTGTAAAGTGCCGGAAGGGGGTCTTATGGCCTGCCATAAATCTTCCCTTCAGGCGCTATACAAACGCCATATGCTGGTGTAACTTGCTTCTTTTCCGCTTGCAAAAACCGCGTTCAAGCCATGTGAACATGCTGGACGTCGGGAAGCAGCGGGCTCACTTCCGCTTGATTAGCTCTTGATAGTGACTGATGGCCTCAAGTAACGAATCAACCGGCCAAGCGCCGTTCAGTTGGGGGCGCACAAGTGCGTTGGCAGTAGCCATCGCGCTGCACTCGTTCGCTTTCCTGCTGCTGGTCGCGCCTATGGCGCCGCCGCAGTCGCAGGAGAAGAAGACGGACAAGGTGGTCCAGGTCGACTTCATCGAACCGCCGCCGCCCCCCCCGCCGCCGCCGCCGCCGCCTCCGGAACCCCCGAAGCAGCCGCCGCCGAAAATCATTCAGCAGGTGAAGCCGCCGCCGACACCGCCGCCGCCGGCTCCGCCGCCGCCGGCTGTTGAAGAGGCGAGCACGAATGCCCAACCGGCACCGCCGCCGGCGCCTCCCGCGCCGCCTGCACCGCCGGCGGACATCGCGCCGAGCGAAAATCTGTCGTACCGTCAGCGTAACCCGCCAAAGTATCCGCCGCAGGCGGTTCGCCAGCGGCATGAAGGTACGGTGGTACTTCTGGTTCTCGTGGCTGTCGACGGTACGCCGAAAGACATCCAGGTCGACCAGTCGAGCGGTTTCCGCGAACTGGACAAGGCAGCGCAGGATGCGGCCAGGAACTGGCGATTCAACCCGGGCAAGCGAGGCGGTCAGGCCGTCGAAGGCTATGCACGTGTCCCCGTTACGTTCAACCTAAACCAGCTGTAAGCCCCCACCGCTTACAACTTTTAAGTTCACGCTTGACTTCCCAAGGGTAGCGTTATGTTGCAAGACACCTCCGCTCAGCCTGCTACGCCAGGTAACTCCAATGCCGACGCCCTCAAGCAGATGGGCTTCGACCACCTCATCCACCACTTCGACTTCCTTGGTTGGATCGTGTTCGTGGTGCTGGTCGCGATGTCCGTGCTCTCGTGGTACTTCATCGTCGCCAACTTCATCCGTAACAGCCTGGTGCGTTCGCGCGCCGACAAGGTGATCCAGGGCTTCTGGAACACCGCGTCGACCCAGGAAGCCATTCGTATGCTCGAAGAGCAGCCGAAGGGCGAACCGTTCTCGAAGATCGCGCTCGACGCCGCTTCGGCCGTTGCTCACCACCAGCAGGCTGCTGGCGGTCGCCTCGCCGAGTCGCTGTCGCGTTCGGAATTCATCGATCGCGCCCTTCGCCAGGCCGTGGCTCGCGAGAGCCTGCGTCTCGAAGGCGGCCTGACCCTGCTCGCCACGGTCGGTTCGTCGGCCCCGTTCATCGGTCTTCTCGGTACGGTGTGGGGTATCTACCACGCGCTGATCGGTATCGCCGCGTCGGGTTCGGCTTCGATGGATAAGGTCGCTGGCCCCGTCGGTGAAGCTCTGATCATGACCGCTTTCGGTCTGTTCACCGCTATCCCGGCCGTGCTTGCGTACAACTTCTTCATGCGCTCGAACCGCCTGACCTACGCCCAGTTCGACGAATTCGCGCACGACCTGCACGACTTCTTCGCCACTGGCGCCCGTGTCGAAGGCACGAAGTAATCGTTAGAGGAATTGACCCATGGCTATGAGCAGCGGGGGCAACTCCGGTGGGCCGATGTCAGAAATCAACGTCACGCCGCTCGTCGACGTGATGCTGGTTCTGCTGATCATCTTCATGATCACGGCACCCCTGATGTCCCATAAGGTCGCGATCGATCTGCCGAAGGCTAATCCGAACGTTAAGGATGACACCCCGGTCGAGCCGATGGACCTCGCGGTCAAGCCGGACGGTACGTACTTCCTCAATGACGGTGAAGTCAGCGAGGCTGAACTGAAGGCCCAGTTCGCGGTTGCGGCGGCTAAGTCGCCGCAGCCGGAGCTCCAGATCCGTGCCGACCGCACCACCGAATACAAAGTGGTGAAGAAGATTCTTGGCGATGCCAAGGATGCCGGTATGGTCCACGTCGGCTTCATGGCGACTGGCAAGGCGGGGGAGTAACGAACATGGCATTCAGCTCAGGTAATTCCGGTGGCCCGATGTCGGACATCAACGTCACGCCGCTCGTCGACGTGATGCTGGTGCTCCTGATCATCTTCATGATCACGGCTCCGATGCTGTCGAATAAGATCAAGATTGATCTTCCGCAGCCGAATCCGAACATCGTCAATCCAGAAAATCCGCCGGATCCCGTCCGGCTGCAGATCCGCCAGGATGGTTCGCTGTATTGGAACGATACGCCGGTTGACGAGCTGGGCCTTCGCGCCCAGATCGCGGTGATCGCGACGCAGGCGAACCAGCCGGAACTGCAGATCGACGCGGATGATGCGGTTCAGTACGAGGTCGTGGCTCGCGTGCTTGCTGACGCTAAGGGCCAGGGCCTGACCAAGATCGGCTTCGTTAACGCGCAGTAATCGATCACGGTCTGTCCGGTAAGACTAAAAACCCCGCCTCACGGCGGGGTTTTTTTATGCGCGTCGGTTGGAGCGCGCTTGCGCGCGATCGGTGTTACTTCAGGATATCGAGATAAGCGCGAACCGTATTCGAAAGCCCCTGGTACAAGGCCTCACCAATCAAGGCATGCCCGATCGACACTTCGGCAAGGCCAGGAATTGCAGCCTTGAACGTTCCAAGATTCGCCTGGCTCAGATCGTGCCCCGCATTCACCGCGAGCCCCGCCTGCTGCGCACGACGAGCCGTGTCGGCGAACGAAGCCAGTTCCGCACGCGCGTCGCCTTCCTCAAATGCCGCGGCATAAGGACCGGTGTAAAGCTCAATACGTTGGATACCGATCGCGACGGCGTCGGCGAACCCCTCCCCGCCGGCATCGACGAACACGCTGACACGGCAACCGATCTCGCGAAACGCAGCCACCACGGGCTTTAGCGTTTCGATGTCCTTCGTCAGGTCAAAGCCGTGATCGGACGTGATCTGGCCATCGCCATCGGGAACGAGCGTGACCTGCGTCGGCTTCACTTCGCGGCAGAGCTCGATCAACCCCGGATACGCACCGCGTGCGCCGGCGAACGGGTT
This sequence comes from Luteibacter aegosomaticola, assembly GCF_023078475.1. Taxonomy (NCBI): domain Bacteria; kingdom Pseudomonadati; phylum Pseudomonadota; class Gammaproteobacteria; order Lysobacterales; family Rhodanobacteraceae; genus Luteibacter; species Luteibacter aegosomaticola. Next base: position 11,077 of record NZ_CP095741.1, read on the forward strand.
CCCTTCGATGTTGTATTCCACGCGCCCACGCAACAGGCCCGCCAGAGTACGCACATCGGCCGGCGTGACATGGCGCATATCGGGACGGGGGTGCACCGTGAGGCCGCCGCAACCTGCTTCGATGCAGGTATGGGCCGCGGTGGCGATATCGGGTTCGTTGCCGCCACGCGAATTGCGGAGTACGGCGATCTTGTTCAGGTTAACGCTGAGTAGGGTCATCGACGGTCCAAAAAAGTGCGCACGTCACTAAGCGCGACGTGCGCAATGACTGTCGTCCCAGCATAACGCGCCACCTCCCTGTGGCGCACTCCACGGCTCACACACACACGCCATGTAAGACACGGCCCGGCCCGAAAAGGTTCAAACCGGAAATGTGAAGACGCGCACGGAGCGGCTCTCTCCGCGCCATGCGACGGAACCTACGAGCCCTTCGCCCAGCTCGAGCTTACCGACCTGCCACGCGCTGGCCGGCCCGATGTCGCCGTCGAAATCCGCAGGGGCAAGGTAATAACCATCGGGCGCAAAGCCGACACGATGAAGGCCGTACACCAACCCGCCGCCATGTGCCTTCAGCACGGCCTCCTTGGCCGTCCACAGGGCGAGGAACCCGTCCAGCAGATCATCGCCCGTGAACCGCTTGAGCCACTCGGTCTCAGCCGGGGCAAAGAATCGCTGTGCTAACTCGATGGCGCGAACCCGAGGCCGGACCCGCTCGACATCCACGCCCACCTCGAAGCCGAGAGGCCCCCGCCCTACCGCGAACAACGCGGTATCGCGGCTATGCGACCAGCTAAAGCCGAGCATGCTCGCCTGGCCGCGGAACAGCGGCTTACCGTGTTCGCCTCGATCGACCTCGGGGGCATCGGGCCCCGCGTAGGCGGCTAGCAGGTCGCGGATGGATGATGACGAGGCCGCATCGCTATCCCATGGCAATTGCCACACGTGGATCTCGGCTTCAGGCAGGTTGGGGACGTGCAAAGACATAGCCCATGCTAGCCTGAGCCCGTGTCTGAAAGGGACCCCCACAAGTGATCGCAGGCTGGCTCTTGCTGCTGGTGGCCTTGCTGTACGTCGGCCTGCTTTTCGGCATCGCGTACCTGGGCGACCGCCGCCCCCTCTACCCTCGCCAGCCGCGCCTGCGGCCCCTGGTGTATAGCCTCGCGCTCGCCGTCTACTGCTCGTCCTGGACGTTCTATGGTGCGGTCGGCACGGCCGCCCGTTCCGGCCTTGCCTATCTGCCGATCTATCTCGGCCCTCTGCTTCTCTTCGTACTCGGTTTTGGCCTCATCGAGCGCCTGGTGCTCGTCGCTCGCGAGCGGAACATCACCTCCATCGCTGACTTTATCGCCGCACGCTTCGGCAAGTCGCACGGCCTCGCCGCGCTCGTCGCCATCATCGCTGTCTTCGCGATCATTCCGTACATCGCACTGCAGTTCAAAGCCGTCGCGATGTCGTTCAGCGTGCTCGGCGATGGTTCGAGCTGGTGGTTCGGCGACACCGCGCTCTGGTGCGCCGCCCTCCTCGCCGTCTTTGCGATCCTCTTCGGCACACGCAACATCGACGCCACGGAACACCATCACGGCATGATGCTCGCCGTGGCCGCCGAATCGCTGGTGAAGCTCCTCGCCTTTGTCGGTATCGCCGTGTATGCGTGGCTGCACGGACCAGGCATCGTCGAAACCATTCGCGCACCGGTCAGCCAGATCGAACAAGGCAGCATGCCGCCCGGCTTCGTCGCGCAGACCCTTCTCGCTTTCTGTGCGATGTTTTGCCTCCCCCGTCAGTTCCAGATCGGCGTGGTCGAATGCGAAGACCCACGTGATCTGCGCAAGGCGCGCTGGCTCTTCCCGATCTACATGGTGATTATCTCGGTCGGCGTCTTACCGATCGTCAGTGCAGGCCTCGGTCTGCCGTCGGTGACCACGCGCCATGTAGACGCCTGGGTGCTTAACCTTCCAATTGCCCTCGGCAACCAGAGCATGGCTCTGATTGCTTTCATCGGCGGCTTCTCAGCGGCGACGGGCATGGTGATCGTTGCTGCCGTCGCACTCGCCACGATGATCAGTAACGACCTGGTCATGCCCGCATTGCTGCGGATACGCAGCCTCGGCCTCGAACAGCGTGGCGACGTCTCGCATCTCGTTCTCGCGATTCGCCGCATCGCCATCGTTGGCCTCGCGGCCATGGCGTACTTCTACTACCGCATCATTGCAGATGCGGAAAACCTGGCAGCCACCGGCCTGCTCTCGTTCGCCGCGGTCGCTCAATTCGCACCGGCCATCGTGTCCGCCCTGTACTGGCGCGGTGCGAGTCGTGTCGGCGTGTACGTCGGCCTCATCGCTGGCTTCACGACCTGGGCTTACACCCTGCTACTGCCAGCCATGACGCGCGCCGGCTGGCTGCCTGGCGCATGGCTCGAGAACGGCCCGCTCGGCATCGCCTGGCTGAAACCCAACGAGCTGTTCCATCTCAGCGGCTGGGATCCGGTGACGCACGGGACGTTCTGGTCGTTGCTCATCAACGTCTCGTGCCTCATCTTCATCTCCTTGCGTTTCCGGCCGAGCGTCGCCGAGCGACTGCACGCAGCATTGTTTGTTGACCCCTTCGTTCGCAGCGTCACGGGTGCAGGCGACTGGCGTGGCCGCGTTACCGTGCGTGATCTCGGAACAATCGCGGGCCGCATTGTCGGCGACCGCGTCACCCAGCGCGCGTTTCACGAGTACGGCCAGCGGCACGGTGTGACGCTCTCCCCCACCGACTCCGCCGACCGCCCCCTGATCCAGTTCACCGAGCGCCTCCTGGCGAGCGCTGTCGGCGCGGCCAGCGCGCGTCGCATCCTGATGGGCGCGCTCAGCGGCACCGGTCTGGATATCGCCGAAGCCATGGCGCTGATGGATGAAGCCTCCCAGGAGCTTCGCTTCAACCGCGAGCTGCTCTCGACCACGCTGGAGAACGTGTCGCAGGGTATCAGCGTGGTGGACGGCGACATGCGTCTCGTCGCCTGGAATCGTCGCTACCTCGAACTCTTCGATTACCCCGAGGGCATGGTGTACGTCGGCCTGCCCGTCGCCGACCTGATTCGCTGGAATGCGGAACATGGCGAATGCGGTCCAGGTGAAGTCGACGAACACGTAGGCAAGCGCATCCGGTACATGCGCGCGGGCTCGCCGCACCTCTTCCAGCGCGTGCGTCCCGATGGCACGGTGATCGAAATGCGTGGCCGTGCGCTACCCGGTGGTGGTTTCGTCACGACGTTCACCGATGTGACCGCATACAAACATGCCGAGCTTGCGCTGATCGAAGCCAACGAGACCCTCGAGCAGCGCGTCTCGGATCGCACGGTGGAACTCTCTCAGGCACTTGATGCCACGGCCATTGCCCGCCGCGAAGCGGAAGCCGCCAACGCATCGAAGACACGCTTTCTTGCCGCAGCAAGCCATGACTTGCTGCAGCCGTTGAACGCGGCGCGGCTGTTTACGTCGGCACTGCGCCAACACCCCGGCCTGGATGGCGAAGCGACGCAACTCGCCGAGCGTATCGATGCCTCGTTCCGCGCCGCGGAAGATCTTCTCGATGCGCTGCTCGATGTGTCGCGACTCGATGCGGGTAGCTATCGGCCGGAAGTCGCGCCGTTCGCACTCGCCGATCTGTTCGATTCGCTGAAGCAACAATTCGCGGTCGTGGCCGAGCAGCGTGGCCTCACCCTCCATGTCATACCGACCACGGTCGCTGTTCGTTCCGACGCGCAACTACTCCGCCGCATCGTAGCGAACTTCCTCTCCAACGCATTGCGCTACACGCGAGAAGGCGGCGCCGTGCTCGGCGTGCGTCGTGATGGAAAGGATGTACGGATCGAAGTCTGGGACAGCGGACCGGGCATCGCGACCGAACAACAGGCGCGCATCTTCGGTGAGTTCCAGCGTATCGACCGGCCATCGCCGTGGGGCGAAAAAGGCCTGGGGCTCGGCCTCTCCATCTGCGATCGTCTCTCCGGCATTCTCGGCCATCGCCTCGGCCTGCGTTCGCGAGTCAGCCATGGCAGTTGCTTCAGTATCACCGTGCCGCGCGCCGAAGCCACCGCCCGTAAACGCGTTGCCGCGGTGGCCCGCCCTGGTGGCGAACAACTCCCGCTCACCGTCCTCTGCCTGGATAACGACGAGACGATCCTCGATGGCATGAAGGCGTTGCTTGGCCGCTGGGGCGTGGATTGCCGTGTCGCGATCGATGTGGACGCCGCGCTAACGATACTTCGCGAAACGCACGTCGACCTGATCCTCGCCGACTACCACCTCAGTGAAACGATGGATGGCCTCGGTGCGCTTCAGATCATCGCCGACCAGATCACCCCCATGCCGCCCGCCGCGATGGTCACGGCGGATGGCAGTACGGAGCTCAAGCAACGTGCGCGCGAGTTGGGCTATCCCCTGCTGCACAAACCGGTGAAGCCAGCGGCGTTGCGCGCGATGCTGGTCGCGCTCGCGAAGCGCAGCGGCACGCACGCCGCCTGAATCGCTCTTGTAGGAGCGCGCTCGCGCGCTTCTACAAGGGACCGGGGATCGATTCTTTCTCTACGTCCAGATGCGATGCAGCCAGCGCCACCTGCGTGCGGTTGGATACACCAAGCTTGCGCATGATCGCCGTCATGTGCGCTTTCACCGTGGCTTCCGATACGCCGAGGTCGTAGGCAATCTGCTTGTTGAGCAGCCCTTCGGCGATCATGTTCAACACACGAAACTGCTGCGGCGTGAGCGACGCCACACGGGCTGCCACATCGGCCTCGTCCGCCTTGAGCTCAACGGTGCCACCCATGAGCTGGTGCGGTAGCCACACATCACCATCGAGCACGGTACGCACCGCTTCCACGATGTCATCAACCGCCGCCGACTTCGGAATGTAGGCCGATGCACCGTGGGCCAGCGCACGCCTGGCGACCTGCGCTTCTTCGTGGCCCGACACGACGATCGTCGGCAAACCCGGATACTGCCCACGAATATGGGCGAGCGCGGAATAACCGCGCGCGCCCGGCATATGCAGGTCCATCAAAAGAAGGTCGGCTTCGGGCAACGTTTCGATGAGCGCGAACAGTGCAGGCACGCTATCTGCCGTATGCACGGTGGCATCCGGCAGGGCCGCCAGGACCGCGCGCTGCAAGGCGTCGCGGAACAGCGGATGGTCATCGGCGATCAGTACGTCACTCACTTGATCAGTCTTTCTTCCACCAGGTTCTTCACGACGCCGGGATCGGCGAGCGTCGACACATCGCCCAGCTGATCCGGAGCGTTCTCTGCAATCTTGCGCAGGATGCGGCGCATGATCTTGCCCGAACGTGTCTTCGGCAGGCCCGGCGCCCATTGCAGGTAATCCGGCGCCGCGATGGGTCCGATCTCCTTGCGCACGCCGGCGATCAGTTCCTTCTTCAACTCCTCGCTACCGGCCTCGCCGGCATTGAGGGTGACGAAGGCATAGATGCCCTGGCCCTTGATGTCGTGATGGCAGCCCACGACCGCCGCTTCGGCGACCTTGGCGTGTGCGACGAGCGCGCTCTCCACTTCGGCCGTACCGATGCGGTGTCCCGACACATTGATGACATCGTCGACGCGGCCGGTGATCCAGTAGTAGCCATCCTCGTCGCGGCGAGCGCCGTCGCCGGTGAAGTAGCTACCCGGGTAAGCCTTGAAATACGTATCGATGAAGCGCTGGTGGTCACCATAAACCGTGCGCATCTGGCCCGGCCACGAATCGGTGATGACCAGATTGCCGCTACAAGCGCCTTCCTGCACCTTGCCCTCGGCATCGACGATGGCGGGCTTGATACCGAAGAACGGCAGGGTCGCCGAACCCGGCTTCAGGTCAATCGCACCCGGCAACGGCGTAATGAGGAAGCCGCCGGTCTCGGTCTGCCACCAGGTATCGACGACCGGGCAGCGCTCTTCGCCCACCACGCGGTAGTACCAGTTCCACGCCTCCGGGTTGATCGGTTCGCCGACCGTGCCCAGGATGCGCAAGGACTTGCGGGAGGTCTTCTTCACCGGGCCATCGCCCTCGCGCATCAGCGCGCGGATGGCGGTAGGCGCGGTGTAGAACAGCGTGACCTGGTGCTTATCGACTACCTGCCAGAACCGGCTGAAATCCGGGTAGTTCGGCACACCGTCGAACATGACCACGGTGGCACCGTTGGCCAGCGGGCCATAAACCACGTAGCTGTGGCCGGTGATCCAGCCCACATCCGCCGTGCACCAATAGATATCGTCTTCGCGCAGGTCGAAGGCGAGCTCATGGGTAAGGCTGGTGTAGGTGAGGTAGCCGCCGCTGGTATGCAGCACGCCCTTGGGCAGGCCGGTGGAGCCCGAGGTGTACAGGGTAAACAACGGGTCTTCCGCGTTCATCGGTTCGGGCGGGCAATCCGTGGACTGCCCTTCCATCAGCGTGTGGTACCAGCGATCGCGCGGCGACTGGACGTTGATCGCCCCACCCGTGCGCTTCACGACGATGACCGTCTCGACGCTGTTGGTGTTCGGCCGGGTGAGCGACTCATCCACGTTGGCCTTGAGCGGGATCTTCTTGCCGCCGCGGCAGCCTTCATCCGCCGTGACGATGAGCTTCGCCTTCGAATCAGCGATGCGGCTGGCCAGCGAATCGGGAGAGAAGCCGCCGAACACCACGGAATGGATGGCACCAATGCGGGCACAGGCCAGCATGGCCACCGCCGCTTCGGGGATCATCGGCAGGTAGATCACCACGCGATCGCCCTTGGCCACGCCCAGGTTCTTCAGCGTGTTGGCGAACTGGCAGACCTCACCGTGGAGCTCGCGGTAGGTGAGCTTTCGGGTCTCATTCGGGTCGTCGCCTTCGAAAATGATGGCGGTCTTGTCGCCCCGCTTCTCCAGGTGGCGGTCGAGGCAGTTGGCGGCCACGTTGAGCTCGCCATCCTCGTACCACTTGATGTGCAGGTTGGCCGGATCATAGGAGACATCCTTGATCTTCGTAGGCTTTTTGGTCCAGTCGAGGCGCTCGCTCATGCGCTTCCAGAAGCCTTCCGGATCCTGGACCGATTCCGCGTACATGCGCTGGTAATCGTCCTTGCGGACACGCGCCTTTTCGGCGAAGGCGGGGTCAACCGGGTGGATCTCGGACATGCTGGCTCCTGCGTAACAAAGGTTCGTGGGGCGTAGGCCCCGAGTGTAACGTCGCGGCGCAACATCCGGATGCGCCGGTCTTACGACTTTGGTCGAGGTTCGACCTTTGGCGAATGGATGCCCGGGCCGGGCTGTCACATTCTCGGCCTGCCAAGGGTTGGGGAGACCACTGATGAAGACCACGCATTCCGGTGGCCGCAAGGCCATCGCCTTCAGCGTTGCTTGCGCGCTTATGGTGCCGATGGCGGCCATGCCGGACATGGCCCACGCTCAGTCGACGAAAGCAAAGAAGACCAGTAGCCGCGAAGCCGCGCTGGAACAGCGCGTCAACCAGCTCGAACAGCAGCTGGCCGAGCTGAAGGCGATGATCCAGGAACAGAAGACCGCGACCACGGAGGCCACGACCACGGCCCAGGCCGCGCAGACGCAATCGCAGGCCACCGAAGAAAAGGTGACCAAGGTCGAGAAGACCGTCGCTGCGGTACCGGCCAAGCCCGCCTTCAGCACGGGCACCGCGCCCGGCGTCTCGCTGGCCCTGCATGGCTTTATCAATGTCAGTGGCTTCAAGCAGGATGGCAACTACCAGTACGGCAACGGCCAGAACGCGGAATACCCGCTGCCAGGCGCCGCCGGCAAGGCCAACTCGATCACCGGCGTGGACGTGCGCAACACACGCTTCTGGCTCGACTTCACCGGTGCGAAGTTCAATGAGAACTGGACCGGCTCCGGTCGTATCGAAATGGACTTCTTTGGTGGCTTTAACGGCACCGGTGCTTACGCGGCGTCACAGCCGGAACAGCGCCTGCGCCAGGCCTACATGGATATCAGCAACGTCGATTCGGGCACCACGTTCCGCATCGGCCAGATGTGGCAGCTGCTGTTCCCGCTCGATTACATCCCGCAATCCCTCTCGCATATCGCCTTCCCGTTGGGCTACGGCAGTGGCGTGATCGGCTGGCGTTATCCCGGCGTGGTGTGGATGCAGGATCTGAACCACGGCTCGGAAGGCGTGAAGTGGCGGTTCGACCTGGGTGCCTACGAAGGCGGCTGGAACGGCCCGGGCTCCACGAACAACTTCCTCACCGCCGGCAACACGGGCTTCAAGCCGCAGATCCAGGCGCGCATTACCGCCAAGGGCAAGGACTGGCAGGTCTTCCTGGGTGGCCATTACAGCCGTCTGGACCTGCACGGCGTGGATGGCAATACGGTCACCCCGATCAAGGGCAACATCAAGAGCACCGCCGTCGAACTGGGTGGTATGTGGATGCCCGGCAACTTCATCCTGAAGGGCGCCGTCTACACCGGTAATGCCATCGGCCAGATGTTCGGCGATTTGTCACAGTTTGGGGATATCAAGGACAAGGGCGGCTGGCTGCAGGCGGGCTACAAGTTCGACAAGCACTGGACCCTTTACGCGTTCGCTTCCGTGAGCAAGCCCGACGAAGGCGACGTGCTGCGCTGGCGCGCTGCGAACACGGCCGGCCTGCTGAAGAACCAGCAGCAAGCGATCAGCCTGCAGTACACCACCGGCCCGTTCGACTTCAGCGGTGAACTGATCCACGCGAAGCTCAATTCGACGACCACCAACGGACTCGGCCGCCAGACGGATACCGGCAACGAGTACACCCTCAACGCGATGTACCGGTTCTAACGGAGAGCATGCATGGCCACCACCGCATCCGGCATGCGTGCCGACGGCACCATCGCCACCAGCCACAAACGCGTGATCTTCGCGTCCAGCCTGGGCACGGTATTCGAATGGTATGACTTCTATCTGTATGGCTCGCTCGCGGCGACCATCGGCAAGCAGTTCTTCACCGGCCTCAACGACACCAGCCAGTTCATCTTCGCGCTGCTGGCGTTCGCCGCGGGCTTTGCCGTCCGTCCATTCGGTGCCATTGTGTTCGGCCGCATCGGTGATCTGATCGGGCGCAAGTACACGTTCCTGGTCACGATCATCATCATGGGTACGTCCACGTTCCTTGTGGGTGTGCTACCCGGTTACACGACGATAGGCGTCGCGGCACCGGTCTTGTTGATCCTGCTACGCCTGTTACAGGGCCTGGCACTGGGCGGTGAATACGGCGGCGCGGCGACCTATGTGGCTGAGCACGCACCCGACGGCAAGCGTGGCCTGTACACCAGCTTCATCCAGATTACCGCGACGTTCGGTTTGTTCCTCTCGCTGCTGGTCATCCTGGGCACCCGTCTGGGCCTGGGCGCAGATACCTTCGATGCCTGGGGTTGGCGCGTACCGTTCCTGATCTCCGCGATCCTGGTCGGTGTGTCGGTGTACATCCGCATGCAGCTGCATGAGTCGCCGGTGTTCCAGCAGATGAAGGCCGAGGGCAAGCAGTCCAAGGCACCGCTGACCGAAGCCTTCGGCCAGTGGAAGAACCTGAAGCTGGTGATCCTGGCCCTGCTTGGCGCTACCGCCGGCCAGGCCGTCGTCTGGTACACGGGCCAGTTCTATTCGCTCTACTTCCTGACCCAGAGCCTGAAGATCGATGCCACCACCGCGAATCTACTGATCGCTGGCGCGCTGTTCATTGGCACCCCGTTCTTCGTGTTCTTCGGCTGGCTCTCGGACCGCATCGGCCGCAAGACCGTCGTGCTTACCGGTTGCCTGCTCGCCGCGCTCACCATGTTCCCGATCTTCAAGGGGCTCACCCACTTCGGTAACCCGGCGATCGAAGCCGCTGCAGCGAATGCACCGGTCGTGGTCACGGCCGATCCGAACGCCTGCAGCTTCCAGTTCGATCCGGTGGGCAAGCACACCTTCACCAGCTCGTGCGACGTGGCGAAGAGCGTGCTGGCGAAGAAGGGCATCCCGTACAGCAACGCCGCCGCCGAGGCCGGCACGCTGGCCACCGTGAAGATCGGCGACCAGGTGATCGAGTCCTTCGAAGGCGCGGGCATGGACAAGGCTGCGTTTACCGCGCAGAGCAAGGAGTTCACGGCGAAGGTGGATGGCCAGCTGAAGACCGCGGGCTACCCGGCCAAAGCAGACCCTGCGCAATCGAATTACGTGATGCTGGTGATCCTTCTGGCGATCCTGGTCATCTACGTCACGATGGTCTACGGCCCGATCGCCGCGTGGTTGGTCGAGATGTTCCCGACCCGTATCCGCTATACGTCGATGAGCTTGCCGTACCACATTGGTAACGGCTGGTTTGGTGGTTTCGTGCCCACGATCGGCTTCATGCTGGTGGCCTGGAAAGGCGATATCTATTACGGGCTCTGGTATCCGGTGATCGTGGCGTTGATGACCGTGGTCGTCGGGTTGTTCTTTGTGCGGGAGACGAAGGACGCTCCGTTGGAGCATTGAGGTCGCGGCGGATCGCGCGCAAGCGCGCTCCTACAAGGAAGGCCCGCCTTATGGCGGGCCTTCCTTTTTGTGTGCCAGATGATCGCGGATACGGTAGCTCGGTCAGAATGCCAGGCGAACGCCCGCTGTCGCGCCGAGGACCGAACGATGTGATCGCGCATCGGTGTTGATGCCGCCGTAAACGTAGGCTTGCTTGCTAAGGCGTACCGTACCGTTCGCATCAAGCTGCGCGAATCCGCGGCCGACACCCGGCGCAGCAGTATCGAACGGTAGACCCGCCACCTTGTTGCGTACCGTCGGATTGAGCAACCCGGCTGTGTCGGCACCAAGCGCCATGCTGGCGCGCCAGGTGAACGTGCTGGCGAGCGGATCATCCGCGCGCGAGCCTAGCGTGACACCCGCAGCGACACGCGTGCCACTGGCAGCGAGCCTGCCCAGCGAGAGTGCCGCCACCGATCCGCCGCGCTCAGTGGCCGCGTCGCGCTCGACTTTCTGCCACGTTGCGCTCACGTAGGGCTCAATGCGGTGTCCGCCGTTCGTCTGCGTGGGCATGCGCAGCGTCGCGCTGGCAAGGGTATCCAGGCCGGAGCTCCGCGAGGTGAGCTGCGCCCGTCCGAACGGGTCAGCGCGTCGCGTGCTCCAACGGGTGGTACCACGGGCCGCCATCGCATCGAGGACGAAGCCACCGAGCACCTGCTGCGCGTACACGATGCCCGAGCTTCCACGGATGCGACCCGAACCGATGTGCGCGTTTGTGCTCGTGATGTTATGAGACGCGGCTACACCGAGTACCGTGCTGTGCCCGGCGTACAGATCGAAACCGACGATGCTGCGGTTCGTATGCGTGTCGTGACCGCTCGCCTGCTGATCAGACCCGGTGTGGCTGCCGTCGCGTCCGAGGTTCATCCATACACGATGCGCGGCCTCGCGAGAATCACCGTCGGTGGCCAGATGGTCTGCAACATCACGTCGCATGCCGAGGCCTGCGTCACGCGCCGCGGCGGCTTCGGCTGCATGCACTTCGCCCGTAAGCTGGTTCACCATCGTTCCGATCTGGCTTGCGCGGAGGGAGGACGCGATATACAGCACGTCGCTCTGCGTATCCGTAGCGGTGCCGGCATCCTGTTTCGAGATCAGGGTATCGATTGCACTCGCCACGGCGCGGAAGTTGCGCCGAGCCGCCTTTCCGAGCAGCGTTGCATAAGACACCGGGGCCACGCGGAGATCGATCGCGCGCCCGCCGTCGAGCCCATAGAACGCCAGGAAACGCGTGTTTGCCGCGAGGCCTTCCGTCGGCTGGGTGATCGACGTGAAGCGTCCTACCATGCCGCCTTCCGCCTCGACGATACGGTAGGTTGTACCCAGCGTCGGCGTGTACGTGTTGGTGGCATCACCCGCCAGGCCGCGAAGCGTCGGGGCCAGCGTCCCGCCCGCGATGAACTGGTGCCCCGAACCTTCCACGAACACACGTGAGTAATTGTTCGCACCGTTCGTTTTGCCGACACCGTCGATGTCGACCTGCAACGTGGCCGTGGAGCGCAACGTGACGTCGCCGACGATGGTGAGTGTGCCCGGCGCATCTCCGCCGCCGAGCCGGCCGTCGACGTGGACCGGTGCAGTGATTACGCCAACGCCATGCAGTGCGGCGCCCCGATTCACCTGCACAAGCGTGCTCTCAAGGTGGCCATCCACGCTGAGATCACCCTGTGTGACACACGTGCCACTACCCAGGCGAGCTCGGCCGCTGAGGCGTAGCGAGCCTTCACCTGATTTGGCGAAGCACGCATCGCCACCGCCAGCGACCAGATCGCCGCCTAACTCAGCTGATCCACCGTCACCTACGCCTACCCCCGAATCCCCGCTGCTGAAGATGGGCTGGTCCGTGACGAGCGCAGCAGCGGTCTCGAGCATGCCGCCCTTCAGCACGACGGCACCGCTACCGAGCGACGAGCCTTCGTCGATGTGGATCACTCCGCCTTCGATCAGCGTGCCGCCGGTGAAGGTATTGCGGCCACTGACGACGAGCGTGCCGCCGCCGAGTTTGACCAGACCGCCCTCGCCGGTCAGGTCGCCTTGCTCGTGGAGCGTCACGCCATCCAGTGTCGTGATGCTGGCGCCCTTCGCACCGAACGTGACCTGGCGATCGCTCGTCATGCTCTGCAGCACGGTGAGGTTGCCGCCGTCGAGGGTGATAGCACCGGTGCCGAGGGCGGCCGCGTGGTCGATCGCCACGGTCGCGCCGTCGCGCACCGTGGTGCCACCGGCATACGTGTTGCGGCCGGTGAGAGTCTGCTCACCACCGAGCACGTATAGACCACCTGCGCCGCTGAGCGTCCCGCTGTAGGAACCGTTTGCCGCGGTGAGGTGCAGGTCATGAGCGCCGATGTCCAGGTCGAGCGGCCCGGAGATGCCGTCAGCGATATAGGGAATCGAGGGGTCGAGGGCGGTAGTGTCACCAGTGGCGTCACCGGGACCTCCGAATGGCAGGTGCTGCGCGGCCGCCGAGGGGGCGATGCCCATGGCCAGGGAGGCGCCAAGCGCCGCGCGTATCTTCCAGGTAACGCAAGAGATCTTGTTCATCAGCAAATCCAGGACATAGTCGCCCGTGCCGGTGTTCTGGCAATAAGCAACAAAAAAGCCGAAATCTCACACCGAGGGGCAGCTGCCTTGGCCTATTGGGCCCTTTGGGCGAACACTGCCGACCGCACCACGAATCGCGTGCATTGAGATCGCGTTGTTGTACATTTGTACAATGACGCAGCCCATTCCCATGATCCGCGCCCATAAGGGGCGAGGTGCCGCCTCCAACCCGGAGGGACGGTTCGAGACCACCCGGTACCAGGCCGAGGACGATGGCTGGTACCGCGAGGAAGATGATCGCCGCCCGGCCACCACCGTGGCACAGGAACTCGCTCGCGGCGTCGTGTCACGAAACGACTCGCCGGATGTAGGCTTCGACCAGGCGATCAATCCCTACCGGGGCTGCGAGCACGGCTGCATCTATTGCTACGCCCGCCCCTCGCACGGCTACCTCAACCTCTCTCCCGGCCTCGACTTCGAAACGAAGCTCTTCGCCAAGGTGAACCTGGCCGAGATCCTGCGCGACGAGCTGGCCAAGAAGAACTACACCTGCAAGCCGATCAACATTGGCAGCAACACCGATCCGTATCAGCCGATCGAAAAGCAGTGGCGCCTTACCCGGGCGGCGCTGGCGCTGCTTAACGAGTGCAACCACCCGTGCACCATCGTCACCAAGAACGCGTTGATCGAACGGGATATCGACATCCTCGCGCCCATGGCCGAGCGCAACCTGGTGCAGGTCTTTATCTCGATCAACTCGCTGGATAACAAGCTTGCTTCGAAGCTGGAACCGCGAGCGTCGGCGCCGCATCGCAGGTTGCAGGCGGTGAAGGCATTGCGTGATGCCGGTATTCCCGTGGGCGTCTTGGTGGCGCCGATCATTCCGGCGTTGAACGAGAAGGATGTCGAGGGGATCATCGAACGTGCTGCTGCCAATGGTGCGAACTCCATTGGCTACACGTGTATTCGTTTGCCGCATGAGTTGAAGCAGTTGTTCCGTGAGTGGCTGGATGTGCACTACCCGGACAAGGCCGCGCATATCATTAGCCTCATTCAGCAGATGAATGGCGGAAAGGATTACGACAGTAACTTCGCCACGCGTATGCGCGGGCAGGGCATCTTCGCGGATATTATTCGCAAGCGAGTGCAGGTGGCCTCAAGGAAGGCGGGGCTTCACCGGGCCTGGGATACGGTGTTGGATACGTCGAAGTTCGTGGCGCCGCGGATTCATTCGCCGCAGGGGGAGTTATTCTAAGTTCGGCCAGCCCACTTAGCGATACACCGCGACACGGTTGATTTGCTTTAAGCTCTTTCATTCGCTTCCGATCCTGAGCGGCCATAACGAATAGAGGAAGTGATGAGCTATCTGGACGACTTGCGGCGTCGGATAAATCGCGACGACGGGAAGTTATTCCAGGTCGGAAACCGCCCCATTGGCTGGGCCGAAGGAACGGGCAATCTCTTGTTCATTGGCGGCATCTTCCTGTGGCAGCTTCACAGAGAGGCGGGAGTCAGCGGGATCTGGGCCATTTCGGCAGCTTCGCTGGGCGTTCTGTTGTGCATTCTTGGCAACGTTCGGAAATGACTCCCTGTAAGGTCAGGGCGATGCCAGAGCCTGCCCCATGGAGCAACTGACTAGCTTTCCCGCTTTTGCGTTAAGCGACTCAGATAGCTGCGTAGCGGAATGTCATAGCAACGCATCACCACGTAGGCGAACGCGACGGTAAGAATCACGCCACCGACGATCACGAGTGAAAGCTCGGCAGTGCCCGGATGCCTCGTATCAACATAATTGCCGAACGCATAAATGACCGCGTAGTGCGTCGTATAAAGCGGATACGAGATATCGCCGGCGAGCTTGCAGAAGCGCTTCGAACGCTCGTTGAGCGTCACACCCGCCCCGAGCATCACCAGGACGGGAAAGACGACCATGATCACAACGGCTTCGCGAATCCACCCACCGGTGGCATAAGGCGACATCAGTGCGAGGACAAGCAGCACGGCTGGTGCGGTGAATCCCAGCCGTGTCTTGATCAGGAACCCGGACCGGTAAACAAGCAAGCCGGCGAGGAACGAGAAGTTCACCCGCGCCGCACCGACCCAGAACGTCTCACCGTTGAAGCCCGCCCACAGGTTGCCCTTCGTGTAGCCGACGGCACAGAGGATGGCGGCAGCAATGACCGTGGCCACGACCAAGGCGCGCCGTCCCAGCCGGCAAAGGAACAGGGCGTAGACGATATTCGCGATGTATTCCCAGAACAGCGACCACGCCGGTGAGTTCAGGCTGAAGAGGCAGAAGCTGCGCTCCTGCATGGCCGGGTAGGGAATCAGAAAAACCGATGCCAGGAAGATCAGGCTGACCTGGCCAGGGCTCAGGTTGAGCGGTGTGGCACGGAAGGGATCCGCGTACAGCGCAATAAGCCCGAGCACCGAGCCAAACACCACCATCGGATGCAGGCGGATAAGCCGCACCCTCGCGAACTTCGATAGCCCCATCGACCCGATGCGATCGTCGTAGGCGTACCCGATGACGAAGCCGGAAAGGCAAAAGAAGAAATCCACCGCCAGCCAGCCATGGCCGATGAACAGCTGGCTGTAATTGCCGACGACCATTTCCATGAAATGGAACACCACCACGGCGAGTGCCGCGACGCCACGCAGCCCATCCAGGGCCGGGAAATGCTGGCGAGCGGGTTGAGGTGCCGGAACGTCCGGGAAAACCGAGTGGGTCATGCCTTGCCGTGTGTCTTATGACGGTACGAACCGTCCACTCTAGGGCAAGTGATGCACGCTGTCGTAGGCCAATAGCTTGGTCAGCGCCTTATTCGCGTGCCGGCTGGCCCACCGATCGCACAACCATCCTCGTCGCGATGGCAAGAAGAATAAGCGCCATCATTTCCAGGCTGAACTGCCCCATCGAAAGCAGCGCCACGAGACGGGAGCCTTCCGGTGCTGAAAGCGCATAGGCGAACGGCCCGATAGCAAGGCTCTTCGCCAGCAAGAGTATGAGTACCATCATGGCGCAACGGAGAGCCGTACGGCCGGGCAGGCGATCCCACATAAGTGCGAGCAAAAGGAACACGCCGATGACAGGTTCGGCGTAAGTGATATACGCCGGTATATAGACGTGCCAGTCGTACGGCGGTGAGTAGATCTCAGGCCTTGCCAGCGTTGCGGCGTGCGAAAGAATCGTCGCCATGAGTACCTTCAGTGGCACGGCGAGAACGTACTTAACCCACGCCCAGATGGCGACAGCCGCGACAAGCAGCCACCGTGGATCCTTGATGCGCGCTGCGACCACAGCGCAGATAGCGAAGATGACCAGCAAGGGGAGCAAGCTGGTCCATCCCGCGATCAACGGGTAGGCGAGTGACTCGGACACCACGCCGTTCATCACGGGCATGCGGATCAGCGATTCGCTGAACATCGCAAAGAGCACGAATGGAGCAAGCGAGGCTTTGGCGACGCTCCAGCCTCTCTGCCAGAGACCTTCCATCGTGTATCGGCAGACCAGCAGTATCCCAAACACCCTTCCGATACTGTCGAGCCACACAAGAAAACCTGTCGATGGTCCAGTTTGAGGCGTTGGTATGTTCAGTGCGGAAAGCACGAAGACGTGAATGCTAAGGGCGATCACGCCCGTGATAATTGCGCCGATGATGTAAGCGAAGCGGCGGCGCCTCAGCAGCGACGGATCGCCAGAAGTCGAAATGTTCATTTCAGGTACCCGGGTGGTGGGAGGCGGCGTTCTCTTCGTCCATCGCCTTCAGGGGAGTGTCGGTAGCGCATCCAGGGAGCACGCGTTCGTCCTTGCGATAGGCGCGGATGCAATCCGTTTCATTCGGGCCTGGCGGTTCATTCGCGCTTCGGGCCAGGGGCGATGAAGGCGGCAAGCTAAGCCTGGCGTCGCCGTCCTTCGCAGCCGCCTTGGACGGTGGATCGCCGAAGCCACACCCACCCGCGAGCAAGCCGATGGCGCAATGGATGCGAACGCCGTGCCCAAGATCGACCGTGCCTTTGGCCGTCGTGGCATCCCGCAGATGGCGAAGGCCGCCCGCTACCGCACTTTCGTCGCGCGGTGCCCATGCATCCTCGAAACGCGTTCGCTTGTAGGTCACGGTCGACGGGTGGTCCATGACACCTGGCGATCCCGCGAGACCGGGTGGCGTGAAGCTGGTAGCACCGCCCGGAGGCGCTGGTGGGTTTGGCGCTGAACCGCTTGGCTCGTCGTTCGGCAGGGTGGCGGGGTTTGCTGCAGCGGCGGGCGTGAGATTGGAGAGTGCAGGGGACGCAGAGCGCTGGGTATCGTGACTCTGCCGCAGAGACGCGCGATGCTCGGCCGCCGCCTCGCCAGCGTGAGACGGCGGTACCGATGCAGCTGCAGGCTTATCCGGCGAGGTCTTCTGAACCGAGACCGCGATGAAGCGGAGCTCCATGGGCCGGTCCTGCGGTACCACTACGTCGTCGGCTGCGGGTCCCATCGGAATGGATGCCAGCCGGAGCCCCGCGAACAGGACGACATGCACCAGGAGAGAGGCGATAACAGCGTAGACGTCGGGCGACGACCCACGGACTCTCGCCCGGCGTCGCGACGCACGCGTATCAACCGAATCAGCCATGGGGTGGACGCGTCCTCGAGGGTCGGTGCGCCACAAGGCGCGATCAGTCGAGCCGCTGCCTTGAAATTCGGACGTGTCTCCGACATTGTCAGCGCTCACCGACAGAGTAGGGAGAAAGTTTACTGTTTTACAGTAAACTTTATATACTTAACAATGATTATTGACTGTGCTAAGGCCAAGTCACGGGCGAAGTGGCTGCGCTACGCCGTCCTGGCCCTCATCGCGCTCGTCGTGGTCGGCAATGTCGTGTGGGCCACAGGGGGCATGGGCACGCGGGCGAATGGCGACCACGTCTGGGTCATCGCATCGATGTCGCCCAGTCTGGACAAGTTTCCTGGCCTGCTGGCGATCGACGTGGTGACGGTCTCCCTGATCGTCGTGGCCGGCTTGTACCAGTTGGTGCGCCTCATGCGTCAGTTTGAGCAAGGCGACTTCTTCAGCGTTCGCGCCATGGGCCACCTGAAGGCCTTCGCCCTCCTGTTGCTGGTGGCCGCCATCGCCGATTGCTTCCTGCCGCCCCTCATCCTGCTTACCGCGCACCTCGTCGGCATGCAGGGCGTTCGTTCGCTCGACTTCGGTATCGATGGCACGGACATCTGGGTGGCCCTGGTGAGCGCCCTCTTCCTGACGATCACCACCGTCATGGGCGAGGCGCGCAAGCTCGCCGAAGACAACGAGCTGATCGTCTGACCCTATGCCGATCGTTATTAACCTCGATGTCATGCTCGCCCGGCGCAAGGTGAAGTCGCGTGAGTTAGCTGCGCATGTCGGTATCACCGAGCAGAATCTTTCGTTGCTCAAATCGAGCAAGGTCAGGGGTATTCGTTTCTCGACGCTGGAACGGATCTGCGAGTACCTGGATTGTCAGCCGGGCGATCTTCTGGAATATCAACCTGGGGAGCCAACGCCGGACGACGGTGAGCCCTAATCACACCCTCTCCGTGCTTTGACGCCATTCGCAGTGCCCACTAGACTGCGATCACGGAGATGGCATGCCTCCGCGAACCGCCTTCGGGCTGATGATGCCTACGTATCCTGGATCTCCGGGGGCGTAGGCATTCGCGTTTATGGCCTCCCGGATTCCAGGTGTTTATACGACACCCATCGGAATCACCATGCGACACCTTCGTTCACTCGAGCAATGGGAACTGTTGCCCTACATGGGCAAGTGGCTTGTCATCAGCTCTGCCGCGGCTTGCCTGGCCGGTACGGCTTCTGCGTTCTTCCTGATCGCTCTTGAATGGGCCACGGCGACTCGAGAAACGCAGCCATGGATGATCGCGTTATTGCCATTGGCGGGCTTCGTGGTCGGTTGGGCGTACGACCGGGTCGGTAAGCCCGTGGAAGCGGGCAATAACCTGCTGATCGATGAGATTCACGATCCCCGGAAAGTGATCCCTCGGCGCATGGTGCCGCTCGTTTTCATCGGCACGGTGGTTTCCCACCTGTTCGGCGCTTCGGTCGGTCGTGAAGGGACGGCTGTCCAGATGGGTGGCGCGTTGGCTGACCAGCTCACGGGCCTCTTCCGCCTTCGCCCTGAAGACCGGAGGATCCTCCTGATGGTGGGCATGAGCGGCGGCTTTGCGGCTGTTTTTGGCACACCGCTCGCTGGTGCATTGTTCGGCCTGGAAGTGCTGGCCATTGGCCGGATGCGCTATGACGCGCTGTTTCCCTGCGTCATCGGAGCCATCGTGGCCGACCGTGTTTGCCTGGCCTGGGGTGTTCATCACACGGCCTACGTCGTGCCGTTCGTCAGTGCGGTCACGGTAACCACTGTGCTGGCGGTCATCGTGGCTGGTTTCGCCTTCGGTCTCATAGGTCTTCTTTTCGCGACCGCGACGCACACCGTCGGTGGCTGGATGAAGCGCCACATCTCCTACGGCCCGTTTCGACCCCTGCTCGGTGGTGCCGTCATCGCGCTGTCTGTGGGCGTTTTGCATACCCAACGCTACATTGGTCTGGGTATTCCTACGATCGTCGAGGCGTTTCAGCATCCCCTCGCGCCGTGGGACTTTGCAGGCAAGTTCACCTATACCGTTGCCTCGTTGGCCTCCGGCTTCAAGGGTGGCGAGGTAACACCGCTGTTCTTCATCGGCGCAACGCTAGGCAACGCGCTTGCCCCGCTTCTGCATCTGCCGGTCGCCATGCTGGCCGGCCTCGGTTTCGTCGCTGTCTTCGCTGGCGCGGCGAACGTGCCCCTGGCTTGCACGGTCATGGCGATCGAGCTGTTCGGGCCGGGTATTGCGCCCTTCGCGGCTATCGCCTGTGTCGCGGCGTACATGTTCTCCGGGCATGCCGGCATCTACAACGCGCAACGGCTTGGCCATGCCAAGCACGTTCGGCATTTGCCGGAGGATATGCGGCTCGCCGAGATGAAGGCGTTTCGCAGGGCGCAGAAAACCGGACAGCACCGAGACGCGTCACAATAGGTCCGAACGACTCATAACGCGGCAAGATGATGGAAACGCTCGACCTCTTCGGGTTACCCGCACAGGACCCTCGCCAGGATCTAGGCCCGGCGGCCGTGGTCCTGCGTGGCTTCGCGCTTCCCTACGTCGAAGAGGTTGTGCCCGCTATCGACGTCATTGCTGCCAGGTCGCCGTTTCGACACATGGTCACGCCGGGCGGCTTCACCATGTCGGTGGCGCTGACCAACTGTGGTGAACTGGGCTGGGCGAGTGATCGGCGAGGCTACCGCTATACCCGGATCGACCCTTCGACTAACGAGCCCTGGCCTTCGATGCCCGAATCCTTTTCACGGCTGGCTTATGAAGCAGCGAAGGCAGCAGGTTTCGAGAACTTCAGACCGGACGCTTGCCTCATCAATCGCTATCTGCCCGGCACGCGCCTTTCGCTGCATCAGGACAAGAACGAGCGTGACTACGCTGCGCCCATCGTGTCGGTGTCGCTGGGTATGAGGGCCACGTTCCTGTTCGGTGGAGAGGAGCGATCCGATCCGACGACCAAAGTACCGCTGCAGCATGGCGATGTCGTCGTTTGGGGCGGCGAAGATCGACTTCGCTACCACGGAGTGATGCCGCTGAAGGACGAACCTCATCCCCTGCTGGGAAGCCAGCGCATCAACTTCACGTTTCGCAAGGCGGGATAGAACGCATGAAGCTCAAGCTAGGGATGCCGCCGGAACCCGAGATCACGCTGCTCGGCGCCGTGCGCCTCAACGAGGACTACGCGAAGCTTCACCTGAGGGCGTTGCTGTTCGGTATCGCGGTCGTCACGCCGCTCCTCACGTGGGCCTGGGTTGGCCGCTTTGGCTGGGGCGCGTTGCGTGCCGTGGGGGATCTCGAGTTCTGGCAGTTCTTCCTGACGCTCGCCGGGATGATGGTTATCCACGAAGTTATCCACATGCTCGGACACCCGCGCATGGGCTTCACACGGCACACCATTCTTGGTTTCCTGCCCCGGCACGGGATGTTCTACGCCACGTACCTCGGGGTAATGAGCCGCGGGCGCTTTATCTTCGTCGCGCTGCTGCCGCTTAGCTTGCTGACGGTGGTGCCTTACCTCGCCGCACCGTACCTGCCGCCCACGTGGCGAGCCGTCATGACCGGCGTGTCGATCCTCAACGGCATGGCTTCTTCGGGCGACCTCTGGATCATAGGTGCGGTGCTGAGGCGCATACCGCGCGACGCCGTGATTCAGGGCGAGTGGTTCGGCACGGTTTCGCCCTGATCAACAGACTTATCCACAATCGCCAGCACTTCATCCACGAAGGCGCGCAAGCGCGGAAGGTGGCGAAGATCGCGGTGGTAACCCAGCCACACATCGCGCCCCGGCGGTGATTCACCGAGGTCGATCCGTTCGATGCCTGGCGTGGCATCGCCAAGCGGGCAGGGCAGCACGGCGATTCCCATGCCGGCCGCACAGGCGCGCGCCTGGGCTTCGCGGCTGTTGCTTCGAAAGACTACGCGCGCATCGGGAAGGCGCTCGCGTAGCCATGCCACATCGGGCATGCCGCCGAAGGCCGTATCCATGGTGACCAAACGATCCACAGGCACGGTGCCTGTAGCGCGGTAGGCGGCATACGGCATCGTCATCAGGCGTCGCTGGGCGATGTCGGGTTCTTCGAATGGCGTGATGCGGAACACGAGATCGGCCTCGCGACGGGCAAGGCTCAATAGGCGCGCATCCGTAATCAGTTCGATGACGACAGCCGGGTGCCGCACGCCTAACGCGGCGATGGCGCGCGTGAGCACGTGCGCGCCGAACCAATCCGACGAGGACACCCGCAACACGCCGTCGAGCTCGCTGACCTGCCCACTGGCCGCTCGCTCGATACCCAGGGCCTCGCCTTCCATGCGTTCTGCGTGGGCCAGCACGGCCGCCCCTTCGTCCGTGAGGACGAAGCCTTCGCTGGTGCGTTGGAAAAGCGCGGTACCCAGCGCTTCCTCGAGGGCGCGAATCCGCCGGCCCATGGTGGGCTGGGTCTGGCCCAGGTCACGCGCAGCCGCGCCGAGGGTGCCCCCACGGGCGACAGCGAGGAAGATCTTGAGGTCGCTCCATTCCATAAGGGGATCATGCATTTATGCATGGGTGGCGTGCAAATGTCGGCGTTCTCATGCGCCATGGCATGGCCTACCTTAGCTTCATTGGCGACGCCGTCGCCCGGAGAAAGCCCATGAACGCGAATGCCACCATGACCGCCCTGCGCCTGGATACCGCTGGCCAGTCGATGTCCCTAGTCACCGTTGCCCGGCCGGTCGCCGGTCCCGGCGAGGTCCTCGTCCGCATTGCCGCCGCCGGCCTCAACCCCCTCGACGCCAAGATCCGTGCCGGTCAGGGCGGCCATGCCCGCCAGCCGGCGCCCTCGGTCCTCGGTATCGATATGGCCGGCCGGGTGGAAGCCGTGGGTCCGGGTGTCGAAGGCTTTGCCCCTGGCGATGCGGTCTACGGCATGACCGGCGGCGTCGGCGGCGTCCAGGGTTCCCTCGCTCAATTCGCGGCCGTCGATGCCCGGCTCCTCGCCCATGCCCCGTCAGCTATGCCGCTGACCGAAGCCGCCGCGCTACCGCTGGTCTTCATCACCGCATGGGAAGGCCTCGTCGATCGCGCCAACGTGCAGGCGGGCCAGTCGGTTCTCGTGATCGCTGGCGCCGGTGGCGTCGGCAGCATGGCGGTGCAGCTCGCCGTGGCTCGTGGCGCCCGTGTCTCCGCTACCGGTAGCGTGGCGCAGAAGACGATCATCGAAGGCCTCGGTGCCACATGGATCGATCGCGACGCGCCCATCAATGATGTCGTCGAAACGCACACCGGCGGCGAAGGCTTCGACATCGTCTACGACACGTTGGGTGGCGCCACGCTCGACGCCGCCTTCGTTGCTGCCCGCCGCTACGGCGGCCACGTGGTCAGTAGCCTGGGTTGGGGCACGCATGCCCTCGCCCCATTGTCGTTCCGCGCGGCGACGTATTCCGGTGTGTTCACTCTCATGCCGCTGCTGATCGGCAAGGGACGTGAGCACCACGGTGAGATCATGGCCGAGGCGACCCGGCTAGTGGACGCTGGGAAGCTACGGCCCGTTCTGTCGGCGCGGCGTTTCGGCTTAGCCGAGGGGAATGCAGCCCTTGATCTGGTGGAGAGTGGGCGCGCGGGCGGAAAGGTGGTGGTCCTCCTCGACTCGATATAAGAGAGAGTGATGCATCAGATTCATTTGCGATATTGGATTTATTGATGAGCCGCCGCCAGCATGGTGGGCAGGCAACAACGCCAGTCCCTGTGAGTGCTGCAGCATGAAAATGAACGCCATCCTCTGGCCCGAAGGCTATACGCCGGGAACCACGGAAAATTTCGTGTCCAATGAAGTCATTGTCGCGGGCCTCTCTGCCGCGGATGTCTGGCCGTTGCTGAGCGTGCCCGCGCAATGGCCGACGTACTATGCGAATTCCGCCAACGTCCGTTTCTACGAAGGGCGCGGTCCCGAGCTAGCCCTCGGCGATCGCTTCTACTTCGAGACGTTCGGCTTCCCGGTGGAATCGCAGGTCACCGAGTTCGTGCCGCCGTCGGCTGCGGAAGCGGGGCGCGTGGCGTGGCACGGCTGGGCTGGCGAGGACGGCGCTGATGACCGCCTGGATGTGATCCACGCTTGGCTGGTTGAAGATCTCGATGGTGGCCGCGTTCGCATCCTTACCCAGGAAGTGCAGAAGGGCGCACCGGCAAAGGCACTGCACGAAGCCAAGCCCAATCCGATGATCAATGGCCATCAGGATTGGCTCGATGGCCTGGTGGCTGCCGCGTTTGCTTCTAAGCAGGTTTAAGCGGGCGACGTTTGGTATTGCCTTGGCTTGTCTCGAAAAGCAGGCTGCGCAGCCACCGCTGTGCCGGATCGTGGTGACTACGTTCGTGCCACACCGCCATCTTGGTGAACCCTGGTATCTCAAGGGGCGGAGCGCATACCACCAGTCCATCCACGTCCGTCACTAATCGGCTGGGAAGGACCGCGACCATATCGGTAGCACGCAGGACATCGGGCACCACGATGAAGCTCTTCACCGAGACGGTTACCTCGCGGTGCATGCCAAGGCGGTCCAAAGTCTCATCGGTGATACCGCGGAAGCTGCCGCCGCTGTAGGACACGAGCGCATGGTCGAGTTCACAGAAGCGCTTGAGCGTCAGTCGGCGATTTCCACGGATGGCCGGGTGGCCGGCTCGCAACGCGCACACATAGTGCTCGTCGAAGAGGTGTCGTGCGTGCAAGTCAGGCGCGAGCCCATCGGGTGTTACCAATGCGAGATCGACCTCGCCACGTTCGAGCTGGCCATGCACCTGCCGATCATCAACGGGTATCAGCGCCAAGCGGACATGAGGTGCTTTTGCCTTCAGCGCAGCAATAAACGGCACGGCAACCGCACGTAGCGCGTAATCCGTCGCGGCGATGGTCATGCTCGCCGTCGCTGTCGCCGGTTCGAAAACGGCGGGCTGCAACAGGGCGGCAGCGCCGGCGAGTACCTGCTTCAGCGGAACCGCAAGCTCAAGGGCCCGGCTGGTCGGCACGATGCCGCGCCCGGTACGCGCAAACAGGGGGTCGCTGAAGGTCTCACGTAGTCGGCCGAGCATCGCGCTCATCGCCGGTTGGGTCACTCCGAGGCGACCCGCCGCACGCGTGACATGCCGCTCGTCGAGCAGGGCATCGAGTGCCTTGAGGAGGTTGAGGTCGAGCTGGCGGAGTTCTTTCATCCGCTTACCTTAAAACTATCCCACGTCCGCGACGAGTCCGTCCTCAAACCACTCCCGTAGCAGCTGCCCGGCTACGGTCGCTATATCCGCATCCGGGCGCAGGCGCTCCAGTAGCGCGCAAAGCTCGCCAAACGTTCCACCCGCCATGGCAAGATCGAGGCAGTCGGTTTCCCACGGCGGCATGCTCGTGAAACGCGGCGTCAGTTGCTGGCGCCACACGCGTACGGCAACGGGGTCGGGAAGCAGAGTCGTGGCGGGCATCGCTGATGACGACGACAGTGCCGCCCAGATCGATGGCGCGTTCGTGTGCACCCAGCGAAACCCAAGCGACGGAACGAACGAGAAGGTCGCCCGTTCCCAGTCGCTCACCGTGAGCTCCTGGAGAACCGCAGGCGTGACGTCTCGGCAGTAGAAGGCGTTACGCAGCGCGTGATCCAGCCAGGCAATCTCCGCAGCAGGATCGGGCAGGGGGACAGCATGCACAAGGAACGCGGGGAAATCCTCGCCATAGCCATTGAGGTTCCACGAGGAAGACGGGTGCGCCTCCACGTACGCGGCGACGTGGCCTTCGAACGCTTCCTCACCGAGCCAGCGTTCGACACGTTCAAACGTATCGCGCAACGAGCCCGCCAGCTGCCCGCGGTAATTGTTCGCATACACCCGCATCCCGCGCGGATCAGCGGGCGCGGCATCCCCTTCGCCCAGGACGGCGCTAAGGAACTGTTGCTGGAGGCGTGCAAGGCTCATGCGGCTGCGGCGATCACCGATGCGTTGATGCGGCGAGCATGGTTCAGTTCATCGAGCAATTCGTTGAACGGCGGAATATGGTCGTCGCGCTCGATCATGGTGGCGACCGGACCGAGCCGCGCGACGAAGCGTTCGTAGAGATCCCACACCGATGCCGGCACCGGCGCATCGTGTGTATCGACCAGCAGATCACGGCCCTGGCTATGCCCGGCGAGGTGAATCTGGCGCACGCGATCCAGCGGGAGCTGGTCCAGCCACTCATCCAGCCTGCGCGCGTGGTTCGTGGCACTGACCACGATGTTGTTGACGTCCAGGAGCAGGTAGCAGCCAGTGCGCTCGCAGAGCGCGGAGAGAAAGGCCGCCTCGGTCATGGCCGCGGGAAATTCGATATACGTGGAGGGGTTCTCCAGCACCAACGGCCGGCCCAGCACGTCCTGCGCGACGAGCACATTGCGGCTCACCACGTCGAGCGCCTCTTCGTTGTAAGGAAGCGGCAGCAGGTCGTGCGACTGGATACCGTCGATTCCCGTCCAGCACACATGGTCGGAGACCCACAGCGGATCGAACCGGTCCGCGAGCTTCCGCAGTTGTTTGAGGTAATCAATATCCAGACCATCGACGGCACCGATGTTCATCGATACGCCGTGAAGGGCGAGCGGATAACGGGAGCGTACTTCTTCGAGCACATGCAGCGGCCTGCCGCCATCGACCATGAAGTTCTCCGAGATGACCTCGACGAAATCCAGCGGCTGGCGCGTTGCGAGGACATCCTCGTAATGCGGGACACGCAGGCCGAGACCAAAGCCGGCGAAGGTGGCGAGTGCAGGTGAGCTCATGGCGTTCTCCAGAGGGCCCGGCCGTGGGAGCGGCCGGGCAGGTGCATCAGGCAGCCGGCGGAGTGGTGCTGCCGCCCTGCGCCTTGCATTCCGACACGGACACGGACTTGAAGCCCTGGCCCTTGCACTCGTTCTGGCCCTTGCAAGCGTGGTTGCCCGACTTGCAATCCGAGGTGCCCTTGCAGCTGTTGATGCCGTAACAATCGACGGTCTTGCCAGCGGCCTTTTCAGCCGCATGGACCGGCGCGGAGATCGCGGCGGCCGAGACGGCGAAGATGGCGGCAGCGGCGGCGATGCTGTGCGTTGCAGTGTTCATGGCGTTACTCCGTAATCAGTTGGGTTGCCGAAGTGGCATAGGTCAGTTCGGCGGGAACAGCGGCTTGGTTACAGTAGCGGAACACACGCGCGTCAGCGGATCCGAAGCACGTGATCGAGCGACCACCGGCCCGCACCGCGGCCGATGAGGTACAGCAGGATGGCGGCCCACGAAAGATGGGTAGGCCACGCATCCGGATAAACAAAGATCTCGATGATCGTGGTCATGCCAAGCAGCACGGTCGCCGAAAGGCGGGTGAGCAGGCCGAGCACAAGGAAGACCGGCACGAACGTTTCGACGGAAGCGGAAAGATGGGCTGCTATTTCAGGCGGAATGAGCGGCAGCTTGTATTCCGTGCGGAACAGCTCGTAAGTGCCCTCGGTAATGGTGAGGAAACCCTCGACCTTGGTCCGGCCTGACTGGAAGAAGATCGCAGCGATCGAAACACGGCTGACCAGCGCCAGGAGGTCGTGCCCGATAAGGCCTTCCACGCGTGTCGCGACGCCGTTCCAGGTTTCCTTCAGTGATGACATGGGGGGTGTCCTTCAGGCGGCGGCGAGCGCGCCGGCCGTTAGCAGTTGGGCGAAGAGAAGATCGGCGCGAGCCGAAGGGTGGGTACGCATGACGTGATCTACGACACTGGCGAGGGTGGTGCCGCCGCGGCAGGCTTCGAGGAACGCGAGCGAAGCGCTGTCGATCAGCACGCTGTCGACACTGAGTCCGGGCCGCGTCACCCGTGTCGCCTGCGGTTCCCAGATCAGGTCATCGCCCACGGCATGGCCATCGCGGCTGGCCTGCCATATGGAAAAGGCAGGGAACGCGGATGACACGAAGCGCGTGGCCGGATGCAGCACGATCGCTAGCTCGCCAAGCGCTTCCGGCGGCAACGTGCGTACCGCATCGACGGTAAGCGCGGGTGCATCCGTAGCGATGTAGCTCTCGGTCCACAGCCTGTCGAGTCGTGCGACGTCCACCAGGTAGGGCAGTTCATCAGCCACCGGGGCCGCAGCGAGGAAGTCGGGAAACCACTCACCGTAAACCACCAGCCGCGCATCACGCGCTGGGTGCTCCGCGGCATACGCTGCCGCTGCGGACCGAAACCACGCTTGCCCCACGAGGCACGCGACGGCGGGATAGTTCGCCTCGAGCGCGTCGATGGCTGCGCGCTCCATCGTGCTTCGATGGATGGCGAAGCCGGGGTAGCGCGCAAGCCGCGTGTGCGGCCTGTCACGCTGGAGCCCGGCCAGGAACTCCCGTTGAAGCGCGGCGAGGGGCGAAGCGAGTGGCATCGGCGTGCCTCAGCCGACCTTGGTCAGCGAGCCGTTACCCTTCGGCGTCTTGATCGCGGTGCAGGTGCCGGTGGGGACGTTCTTCCACGCGTTCTTCTGGTAATCGGCCTTGGCGGTGCCGGCACAGGTGGTGCCCGGGCCTGCGGCGCAATCGTTCTGGCCGGCCTTGGCGACACCCCAGCATTTCTCGACGGCGGGCTTCGCGGCCTGCTTCTGTTCATCGGCGTGGGCGACACCGGCCACGAGGGCGGCGACGGAGAAGGCGAACGAGGCAACGTAACGTGGGGTCATGGAACCGCTCCGGTTATGCCGGGCCCGATGGCCGGCTTCATGGACCAGTTCGCCGCCTCGTAGCCGGCGGTTACAGCGCATGGCGATTTTTTTCCTTGGCCGCCGTCCTGTAACCGAATGCGCTGTTCCGGCGAAGTTATCCACATGCACGCCGTCACCTTCCTTGCCTTTACCCCAGGCCATTCCGCCAGTGATGGCGGCTGGTCTACACTCCGGGGCGCAATGGCCCGCGCGGAGTGGACACCCCTGGATCGAGTGGCGAATACCCGAGACCCGGCGCGCGATCAGGCGGCCGAGGGCCTGGCGGCGATCGAGCGCGAGCTCAGGCGCCGGTTCGTCCTTGGCCTCGAGGGCGATGCCGTGGCGTATCGCCAGTTCCTCGACGAACTGGCCTCGCACCTGCGCGGCTACCTGCGCCGCCGTCTTCCGCGCGCTCTCGATGATGTCGAGGACATCCTCCAGGAGACCTTGCTGGCCGTGCACAACGCCCGGCATACCTACCGTTCCGGCGAGCCGCTGACGGCCTGGGTGCACGCGATTACCCGCTACAAGCTCATGGATTTCTTCAGGGCCCATGCCCGGCGCGATGCGCTGCATGACCCGATCGACGACGACCAGCTGTTCGTCGTCTCCGACGCCGAGCCTGCGGATGCCCGCCGTGACGTGGGACAATTGCTCGAGACGCTACCGGACCGCCATCGCTTGCCCATCCAGCTGGTCAAATTGCAGGGCCTCTCCATTGCCGAGGCCGCCGAGAGCAGCGGCCTGTCGGAATCCGCGGTGAAGGTCGGGATCCATCGCGGCCTGAAGGCGCTCGCCGCGCGCATCCGGGGTAGCGCATGAAGACCGATGACCTGATCGACTTCCTGGCCCGCGAGCCTGCGCCACCCCCGGGGCGCGACATCGTGCGCCGCCGCTTCTCGCTGGGCATCCTGGCCGGCATGGCCGCGTCTTCCCTGCTGATGGCCGGACTGCTGGGCCTGCGCCCCGATTTGGCGCAGGTGATTCATGACCCGATGTTCTGGATCCGCCTGGCGTTCCCCGTGGCGATTGGCGCGGCCGCGCTTGCCGTGACCGTGCGGCTCTCGCGGCCGGGCGATCGCGTGGGCGGTGGCCGCTGGTTCGCCCTCGGCCTGCCGATCCTCCTGGCCTGGGGACTGGCCGCCGTGATGCTTTTCGAAGTGCCAGCAGGTGCGCGCGTGGCCCTCATGCTCGGCCACACGTGGAAGGTCTGTTCGACACTTATCGCCGTACTGTCGATTCCGTCGATCGTCGCCGTGTTCTGGGCGGTACGAGGGATGGCGCCGGTCCGCCTCCGCCTGGCTGGCGCGGCGGCCGGCCTGCTGGCGGGCGCCATGGCGGCGACAAGCTACTGCCTGCACTGCCCCGAGATGGCTCCCCCGTTCTGGGCTGCCTGGTACCTGCTGGGCATGCTGGTGGCCGGCGGCCTGGGTGCGCTGGCCGGTCCGCGCTGGTTGCGCTGGTAGCGCACATCGACGGTTGCATACCGTGGTGGGCGCCCATAGGTCGAACAGGATGTTCGCTCCCTCATGGCCCTAACCACGGAGATTCACGGCAATGAATGATTCCCAGAAGGTTGCACTTGTCACGGGCGCGACCCGCGGCATCGGCTTCGAAACCGTCAAGCAGATCGCCGAAACCGGCGTGCGTACCCTGCTCGCCGGCCGCGATGAAGCCCGCACGAAGGCCGCCGCCAAGCAGCTCAGCGACGCAGGTCTGCCGGTCGATCCCATCATCCTCGACGTGGCCGACCCTGGCTCGATCGTTGCCGCCGTCAAGCATGTCACCGACAAGTACGGCCGCCTCGATATCCTGGTGAACAACGCCGGCATCCTGCTCGATGCGCTGGACAAGAAGCCGTCGCAGCAGTCGCTGCAGGCCTGGCGCGATACGTTCGACACGAACCTGTTCGCCGTCGTCGAAGTCACCAACGCTTTCCTGCCCCTGATCAAGGCTTCGCCGGCCGGCCGCATCGTCAACGTCTCCAGCCAGCTGGGTTCGTTCGGCATGCACCTCGACCCGTCGTCGCCGATCTATGACTTCAAGATCCCGGCATACAACGTCTCCAAGAGCGCCGTGAACGCGTGGACCATCCACCTCGCGTACGAGCTCAAGGACACCCCGGTGAAGGTCAACGCCATCCACCCGGGCTACGTGAAGACGGAAATGAACGGCGGCCACGGCGAGATCGACGTGCCCACGGGCGCGAAGTCGAGCGTGGAGATGGCATTGCTGGGCGCGGATGGCCCGAGCGGTACGTTTACTTACCTCGGTAAGACCCTGCCCTGGTAACACGTCGGGCGTAAGCTGTATCGTCAAGATGGCCTGTGCGGGAAGGAAGCAACCTCCCGCACAGGCCGAAGCAGCCGTACAAGCTTTGCCAGGGGAGGGCATGTGACCAAGCTATCGAAGACCTTCGTCCGGCGAATGGAATCTCAGCTCCCAGGCTTCACCCGCAGCGGAATGACTTTCCTTCAGCACGACGGCGTGGTGGTGCGGAGCTACCTGATTGACACGACACCGTCGTTCTTTCGCCTATATGAGAACTTGACGTTACTAGCCTACCGGCCGGATCTGTCCATCCTGGCTTGTGCGGATAGGATCGCGGAGGTTGAACGCGACGCGGATCGTGACGACGTCGAACGAATCATCTCGGAAGCGATTAGTTCGCGAGAGGCGGACGTTGCTCGGAAGAATTCCCTTGCAAGGCTGATTCAGCGCCAGGCTTCGCAGTGCGAGACCCTAGATGCCTCAAAGTCGTCTCCAGGTAAGGTCTACGGACAACCACGTACCTACCTTGAATACACCATGGCGCTTCTCCTAAGCGGCGACGCACTCGGGTGTGAACGAGCCATGGTGGAGACGATCGCATTGCTCGCGTTCCACCATGACGGCGTGGATCCGCGGGGATCGGTTCTCGCGGAGAACGGCATTCGATTAGGCACATCGTTGCCGTATCGGGTGGCCTATCCCTTCCGTGATTTCGAACTTCAAGTGATGCAGGATGCGTTGACGTTCTGCATCGAATTCGAACGCGATGCCAATCAAGTGCGTGATGCGCTTCTCGTAGATGCTGACCGGAACGTCGAGCGGCTCCTGGCGAGCGCATAGCGCATCTTGGTCCTGGCCTCATCGTCACATCGGGAGAACATCTTCCGCACATGAAATTGAACCGATGCGCGAAGACGGCAATCACCGCTCGCGCATCGTGTTTCGCGCTTCAACTTCTCTAACATCGAACGGCAGCGCCATCCCCCTCCCCCCAGCGAGGCGCCACGATGAAAGAGGACGACCCCTCACCGCCACGTCGTGATTTCCTGCGACAGAGCCTGGCCGCCCTCGGCGGCATCAGCCTGGCCAGTACCACCGGCCTCTCGTTGTTCCTGAGTGAACCCGTACGTGCCGCTGCGCCACCGCTGCCCAGCGATGTGATCGTGCGTGCCCGCCGTGAACTAATCATGTTCCATGGGCAATCGAATGCCGTTGGCACCGGCGGACGACCCGCGCTGACCCTGCAAGAGATCTATGCGAACGTCACCTTCAACGGCGGCGTGCGACCGGGAGTGAATCCGGCTGCAATGACGAGCTTCGTGCCTTTGGTCGAATACGACGGCGGAAGTGGCACCGGTGGTGAGGTGGGTACCAATGCCTGCGCCGATGGCCTCGTGGAGTACACGCAGGCCCTCACGGGTGTGCCGTTCGTGGCGCAGTTCAGCCAGTACAGCGCGTTCACCAGCGCGGAAGGTGGCCGGCCGATCGGCTACTTCGCCAGCTTCCTTCAGGACACCAACCTCAGCGGTTACCAGGGCTGGAAGAACAGCCAGCTCCGCGTGCAGTCGATGATCGCGTTGATGCGTGCGGAAGCCACGACCACGGCAGGCAATATCGCGTGGCTGGCCACAACGTGGCAGCAAGGCGAGGCGGACTCCACGGGGCTCACGGAAACCCGCAAGACCTACGCCTCGAAGCTCACGGCGCTGGAGCGCTCGCATTGGTTGAAGCTGTGTAACGTTCTGGTGCCCGAACAGGCGTGGCGGCCCTTGTGGCTCGTAGCCCAGGTGTGTAGTCACAACAGCTATGGCGCGACGAACATCGCGTTCTGCAATCCGTTCATCGCGCTGGCGCAACGCGATGCCTGCCTCGCCAGCACGTACATGCGCATCGCCAACCCGCAGTACCTGTTCGACTACTTCGACGAATCCGCGCTGAAGCAACCCATGCTGCACCTTACGAACGAGAGTCACCGCTGGCAGGGACGCTACTTCGCACGTGCGATCTTCCAGTTGATCCAGGACCGTCAGGCTGGCCTGCCCATGCGCAATCCGGCGCTCGATATGCTCTCCGCGACCATCACCGGGCCACGCACGATCTATGTGAGGTTCAACGTGCCGGTGGGCATCGTCACGCTGGATACCTCGTGGGTCGCGGCGACGCGCAACTACGGCTTCGATATTCGCGATGCGAACAACGCGATCGTTCCGGCGAGCCTTACGGACAACAACCTGATCATCGATGTCGCCGTCATCGCAGCGGATACGCTACGGATTACGCTGAAAGCAGGCATCCCGGCGACCGCCACGAAACTAAGCCTCGGCTGGGGTGATCCCGCCGAGCCGGCGTCGATCGCTGGGCGTACCGGTGGCCCGCGAAGCAACGTGCGTGATACCGCAGGCGATATCGATCTGTACACCGCGAGCGATGGCACGCTGCGACCCATGCACAACTATGCGCTGGTGGGCGACGTGCCGCTGATCGCTGGCTAGCTCAACCGGTCCGTTCAAACTCGTCGCAGGCGCGCGCCATGGCGGGCTCGTGCATGCAATCGCGCGGCCTCTCGTGCGGGTGGCCAGGAGGCGACAGGGCGCGCGCGCTCGTAATGTCGGCGCCGGCCATGAGCGATTTGCCAACGGGGCAGCGCTCGGCGATCTCCAGGAGCCGCTCGGCCTGTTCCGTGGTGAAGTCGCCTTCCAGATAGATCTGCCGATGAAACTGGTCCCGGCTCGTCGCCGGGTCGCGGCTGTGTGATACGGCGATCTGCACCTTGGTGAGGGCCAGGGCCTTGCGTCGGGCGTACATCTGGATCGTCATCGCCGTGCACGCGCCGAGCGCGCTGCTCAACAATTCGTAGGGCGTCGGCCCGGTCGCTTCCCCGCCCAGCTCGACGGGTTCATCGGCGAAGAACGTAGGTCCCTGCGCCGAGATGGCGACCTGGTAAGGGCTGGCTCCCGTGGTTTCGATAAGTACCGGCTTGGAATCCGCCATGGCCCACCCTCGGTCGTGCGCTAGCTGCGATCCCGCTAGTGTAGGAATAAAACGCCATGACTTGGAATGCCTTGCCGTGAACCGCCGGTAGGTGCCGGATGGCCCGCGCTGAGTCACGCCTTAGCATCCAAATAGCAGCAGGCCGGTGCTATTCGACGTGGGGCGCCGCCGCCGACACTCGGCGCGAGTCAACCGCTCGCTCGACACCGTTGGGGACACTGCCATGCATGTCGTTCGCCGCCCCTCGTCCGCGGTCGCCGCGGTCATGTTGCCGCTTGCCCTTGCGATCACTGCCTGCGGCAAGCACGGTCAGGATGCCTCTGCCCAACCGGTGGAGGTCGACGTCGCCCAGGTGGTGAACAAGCCGGTCACCGAGTGGCAAACCTACTCAGGGCGCCTGGAGGCGATCGAGCGCGTCGACGTGCGTGCGCAGGTGCCGGGCACCATCGTGAAGGTGTACTTCAGGGACGGACAACAGGTGAAGAAGGGTGATCGCCTCTTTCTGATCGACCCGCGCCCGTACACGGCTGCCGTGGATCGTGCCGTCGCACAGGCAGCGGCAGCCAAAGCGCGCGCGGTCTTCACGACGGCCGATTACGCCCGGGCGCAGAAGCTTCTTGCGGGAAACGCGATATCGAAACGCGACTTCGATGACCGCTTCAATGCATCACTGACCGCGACCGCTGACGTCAAGGCCGCCGAAGCCGCTCTCGAAGAGGCACGGGTCAACCTCGGCTATACCGCGATCAATGCGCCGGTCGATGGCAAGGTCTCGCGCGCCGAGCGCACGCTTGGCAACATCGTGGCCGCGGGCTATAGCTCGCCCTCGCTGACGACACTGGTCTCCATCTCGCCGATCTACGCGGATTTCGATGTCGACGAACAGACCTACCTGCAGTACCTGAGCCAGGCGAGCCAGCGTGAGGTGCCAGTGCATCTCGGGCTGGCCACAGATACCGGCACGCCGCGCGCGGGCAAGGTCGCCTCGGTGGATAACCAGCTCAACAACACCACCGGAACGATTCGCGTCCGGGCTAGCTTCGATAACGCCGACGGGGCGATGGTGCCAGGGCTCTTCGCGCGGGTATCGGTGGGGGCGGGTACGCCGCACCAGGCCATCCTGATCGACGACCGGGCGATCTCCACCGACCAGGCCAAGAAGTTCGTGCTGGTCGTGGATGACAAGAGCGCGGCGCAGTACCGCGCGGTGACCCTGGGCAATCTTGTCGATGGGCTACGCATCGTCGATGCGGGCCTGAAGCCGGGTGAGCGGATCATTGTCAGCGGCTTCCAGCGCGTACACCCCGGCGACACCATCAAGGCGAAGAGCGTGCCCATGGCGGGTGAGAACGACCCGGTGGCAGCGCGCTGACATGAATATCTCCCGCTTCTTCATCGATAGGCCGATTTTCGCCTGGGTGCTCTCCACACTCGTCCTGCTGGCGGGCGTCATCGCTTTGTTTGCCTTGCCGATCTCGGAGTACCCCGAGGTCGTGCCGCCGTCCGTGGTCGTCAACGCCTCCTACCCGGGTGCGAACCCCAAGGTGCTCGCCGATACCGTTGCCGCGCCGCTCGAAGAGCAGATCAACGGCGTGGAAGGCATGCTCTATATGCAGTCGCAGGCAAGCGCCGATGGCAACATGGCGCTTACGGTCACATTCCGCCTTGGCACCGATCCGGACAAGGCCCAGCAGCTGGTGCAGAACCGCGTATCGCAGGCGCTGCCGCGGCTGCCGCCCGATGTGCAGCTGCTGGGTGTCACCACGATCAAGTCGTCGCCGACGCTGACCCTGGTCGTGCACCTCATTTCGCCGGACAACCGGTATGACCAGACCTATCTGCGTAACTACGCGTTGATCAACGTCAAGGAGCGGCTGGAGCGGATCAACGGTATCGGCCAGGTGGTCATCAAGGGCTCCGGCGACTACGCGATGCGTGTCTGGCTCGACCCGCAAAAGCTCGCGGAACGCAATCTCACGGCGGGCGATGTCGTCGCAGCGATCCGGGAACAGAACGTACAGGTCGCGGCGGGCTTGATCGGCGGATCGCCGATGACGACCCAGGTACCCCTGCAGCTGAGCATCAACGCTAAGGGTCGACTGCAGACGGAAGACGAGTTCCGTGACATCGTGCTGAAAGCCGATGGACGAGCCTTGATCCATCTACGCGATGTGGCGCGGGTCGAACTGGGCGCGGCCGAGTTCGGCTCACGGGCATTGCTCGATAACAAGGAAGCGGCCGCGCTGTGGATCTTCCAGCTGCCGGGAGCGAACTCGCTACAGGTCTCGCACGATGTGCGCGAGGCGATGAAAGAGCTGAAGCCGGATATGCCGCCGGGCGTGGAATACAGCATCGTCTACGATCCGACCACCTTCGTGCGCGCGAGCATCGAGGCGGTTATCCACACGTTGATTGAAGCCGTCATCCTCGTGGTCCTTGTCGTCATCCTGTTCCTGCAGACATGGCGCGCCTCCCTGATCCCACTGCTCGCCGTGCCGGTGTCCATCGTCGGCACCTTCTCGCTCCTGCTTATCCTGGGCTACTCGATCAACGTCCTTTCGTTATTCGGCATGGTGCTCGCGATTGGCATCGTGGTTGACGATGCCATCGTGGTCGTCGAGAACGTGGAGCGAAACATCGAATCGGGCCTCTCCGCGCGCGATGCGACCTACCAGGCGATGCAGGAAGTCAGCGGCCCGATCGTCGCCATCGCGCTGACCCTGGTGGCGGTATTTGTCCCGTTGGCCTTCATGTCAGGGCTGACGGGTCAGTTCTACAAACAGTTCGCCATGACGATTGCGATCTCCACGGTGATCTCGGCGTTCAACTCGCTGACCTTCTCACCGGCCATGGCGGCGCTGCTGTTGAAGGGCAGGGATGAACCGAAGGACTGGCTGACGCGCGGCATGGACCGGGTATTGGGTCGCTTCTTCGGCGCGTTCAACCGTGTGTTCCAGCGGGGTTCGGATCACTACGGCCGTGGCGTCGCTGGGGTGATCAACCACAAGGGCATCATGGTCATCGTTTACCTGGTGCTGCTTGTGGGCGCGGTGTACATGGGGCACATCGTGCCAGGTGGCTTCGTGCCAGCGCAGGACAAGGAATACATCATCGCGATCGCGCAGCTGCCTAATGGGGCGTCGCTGGATCGCGCGGATGCGATCACGCGGGAAATGGGTCGCATCGGCCTGGCGCAGCCCGGCGTCGAACATGCCGTGCAACATCCCGGCCTGTCGATCAATGGTTTCGTGAACTCGTCGAGCGCGGCCATCACCTTCCTGAAGCTCACGCCCGCCGCGGACCGGCACGGCGCTGCGGAATCCGCGGGTGCCATCGCCATGGCGCTTAACCAAAAGTACGCCGCGATCAAGGGCGCCTTCATTGCCGTGTTCCCGCCGCCACCCGTGCTTGGCCTCGGTACGCTGGGCGGTTTCAAGTTCCAGATCGAGGACCGCGGCGCCCAGGGCTATACCGCCTTGAATGAGGTCACCAAGGCGTTCCTTGCGAAGGCCGCGAAGACGCCGGAACTCGGCCCTGCCTTCAGTAACTACCAGATCGACGTGCCGCAGCTGAAAGTGGATCTGGACCGCGACAACGCCAAGCAGCTCGGCGTCGCGGTGACCGACGTATTCAACACGATGCAGGTGTTCCTCGGTTCGCAGTACGTCAACGACTTCAACCGCTTTGGCCGCGTGTTCCAGGTTCGCGTGCAGGCCGACGCGCCATTCCGCGCCCATCCTGAGGATATTGGCCAGCTCAAGACGCGCAACGCGGCAGGCGAAATGATTCCGCTGTCGTCGCTCGTGAAAGTATCCACAACCTTTGGCCCGGAATCCGTCGTGCGCTACAACGGGTACCTTGCATCGGACATCAACGGCGGCCCTGCGCCCGGCTATTCCTCGGGCGAAGCGCAGGCCGCCGTGGAGCGTGTCGCGGCGGAAACCCTGCCGCGCGGGTTCAAGCTGGAATGGACCGACCTGACCTACCAGCAGATCATCGCCGGCAACACGGCCGTTATCGTCTTTCCCGTCAGCATCCTGCTGGTGTTCCTCACGCTGGCGGCGTTGTACGAAAGCCTGACCCTGCCGTTGGCGGTCATCCTCATTGTGCCGATGAGCCTGCTCTGTGCGCTGACCGGTGTCTGGCTGGATAACGGCGACAACAACATCTTCACCCAGGTAGGCCTGATGGTGCTGGTGGGCCTGGCGTCGAAGAACGCCATCCTGATCGTCGAGTTCGCGCGCGAGCTGGAGATCCAGGGACGCAACATCGTCGACGCGGCCATCGAAGCCAGCCGCTTGCGTCTGCGTCCGATCCTGATGACCTCGATCGCCTTCATCATGGGCGTGGTGCCACTGGTGCTGTCTCACGGTGCCGGTTCCGAAACGCGGCATGCCATGGGCATCGCGGTGTTCTTCGGCATGCTCGGTGTCACCTTGTTCGGCTTGTTGCTGACACCGGTCTTTTACGTGCTCATGCGCCTGCTTGCCGGTGCCCATCGGCTCGAAGATAAACACGGCCGCAACGGGCGGGTCATCGGTATCGAGGACGCCATACCTGAGAGGGCCGGATGATGCGAAGCACGGCATGGATCCTGACGACGGCCGGGGCCTTCGGGCTCGCGGCCTGCTCCCTCGCACCGAAGTACCAGGTGCCCGATGTGAAGCCGCCACCGTCCTACAAGGAATCCCTTGGGACGGAGGCGCAGGGCACGTGGCAGCCGGCGCTACCCGCCGAAGACGCCGAGCGCGGCGCGTGGTGGAAGGTATTCGGCGAGCCGCAGCTGGATGACCTGGAAGAGCAGGCGATGGCTGCCAATCCCAGCCTGGCGGCGGCTGCGGCCCGTGTGCAGGAAGCGCGGGGTGCGGAACGCGTGACGGGCGCGGCGCGCTTCCCCGACCTCTCCGCCGGTTTCGGACCGACCCGACAGCAGAACGCGCCGCAATCGCTGGGCGTGCCCGACACCGGGGTGCGCCCGGATGCGCAGACCGTCTGGCGGGCGCAGGCGAATATCTCGTATGAGGTCGACCTGTTCGGGCGGGTGGCGTCGAGCGTCGCCGCGGCGCGAGCCGATAGCCAGGAAGCCCAGGCCCTGTTCCGCTCGGTGCAGCTCATGCTCCAGGCCGACGTGGCACAAACCTATTTCCGCCTGCGCGAACTCGATGCGGAACTGGTCGTCTACGACCGGGCGATCGTGTTGCGCCAGGAGACCCTGAACTTCGTGGCGACCCGCTTTGAAGCCGGCGAGGTCACCGATCTCGACAAGGCGCAGGCGGAAGCGGAGCTGGCCAGCGCGCGCTCCGATGCGATGTCTGCACGGCGTTCGCGTGCCGCGACCGAGCACGCGCTTGCCGTGCTGCTTGGAAAGGCACCGGCGGACTTCGCCTTCGCACCGGCGCCGCTGGCCACGGTCCAGCTCAACATTCCGGCGGGCTTGCCTTCCACGCTGCTGGAGCGCCGGCCGGATATCGCGGCCGCCGAACGGGCGATGGCCGCGACCAATGCCCGGGTAGGCGTGGCCAAGGCAGCGTACTTTCCCTCGCTGGTGCTGACCGGCACCGGCGGCTACGAAGCGAAGAGCCTTGGCGATGTCTTCAAGTGGTCCAGCCGCACGTTCCTCCTGGGGCCGCTCGTGGGCACCGTTGCGACGTTGCCGCTGTTCGACGGTGGCATCCGGAAGGGCAATCTTGAACAAGCGCGCGCACGCTACGAAGAGAGCGTGGCGCAATACCGCGGGCAAGTCCTGGTCGGCTTCCGCGAGGTGGAGGACAGCCTTTCCGCCTTGCGCATCTTGCGCGACCAGACGGCCGTGCAAGGCGAGGCGGTCAGTGCGTCGACGCGTGCCTTCGGCCTGTCGAAAGCGCAATATGAGGACGGATCGGTGGCCTACCTGAATATCCTGGATGCGGAGCGCGTGGTGCTGGCGGCCCGTCTCAACGAGGTAAGGCTGCGTGGCGAACAAGCGGGCGCCACGGTGGATCTGATCCGGGCCCTCGGCGGTGGCTGGGCGCATGGCGCCGTGCCGGACACCACGACGCCCCTGGCCATGGATAACGCAAACCTGCCACCACGCTGATCGAGGGCCTGACCATGCCGGCTTCCACATTGGGCGAGATGCTCCGCATCACCGAAAACTGCGCCAAGGCCGATTGCCTGAAGGACCTCGAGCGCAGCGCCAGTAGCAACGGCCCGTGCGGCGAGCGCGATCTCCGCCAGGTGCAGGAGTTCTTCGACACGGCAAAAACCGAGTTCACCAGCCGTATCCTCGCGGGCGCTGAAGTTCGCCCGGTGCAGTTGGGGGCCGGCAAGAACAACACCGTAGCGCTGATCCTGCAGACCTTCCGCTGGACCCCCGACTACGACATCCGCAATCCCACCCACCCGTACAACGCGGCATGGAAAGTGTTCGCCACCTGGTGCGCCGACAACGACCTGGCCCCCGTCCTGCGCAAATACCACGATGCGAAGGGGAAGGAGCACTGGTACGAACTGAGTGTCCGTTCGGCGCCACCGGCCGACGCGAACGCGTGACCGCGACTGTCCGCGCGGTGCTGTCCGCGGACACGTGGGCCGCCTGAGCGCCGTGGCGGAAAGCGTTTCATAAACATAGGGATAGAAGGCAAGGCTACGCGTGGCATGGGAGTTGCTCAACGCCGGGAAGACTCCGCGCGCTCAGGGACACTATCCATGCGTAAGAACACCCTCTCGGCCTGCCTGGCCGGCCTGTTGGCCGCCACCGGTTTCCTGCCCGCCGCGGCAGGCGCCGAAGACCTCATGGATATTTACCGCGAGGCGGTAGCCAATGACCCGGTGCTGGCCAGCGCCGACGCCCGCCGACTCGTTGTCGCCGAGGGCGTGCCCCAGGCGAGGGCCGCGTTGCTGCCGCAGCTCTCTGCTGGCCTCAGCCTGCAGCAGTTCCACCCGGCGTATTCCAACAACACCAATAGCGACGGTACGCCGGTGGATGGCGGCGATGGCCACAGCCGCCAGCGTGACCTCACCTTGAACCTCGACCAGACGGTGGTGGATCTCTCCAAGTTCGCCCGCGAGCGTCAGGCCAAACAGACATCTGAAGCGCAGGAGGCGACGTATCGCGGCGAGTTGCAGGATCTGTATGTCCGCTCCACGCAGGCGTACTTCAACGTCCTGGTCGCGCAGGACCAGGTCGAGATCTTCCAGTCGTTCGAAGACGCCTACCAGCAGCAGTACAACCAGGCGAAGGTGCTCTTCGACAAGGGCCTCGCGCCCGAAGCCGATCTCACTCAGGCGCAGGCGTATTACCTGTACATCAAATCGCAGCGCGTCGATCTTGAGAACTCGTTGAAGGATGCGCGCCGCGCGTTGCAGCAGCTGACGGGCAAGGAGCCTGGAACGCTGAAAACGCTTCGCGACGACCTGCCGATGGATCGGCCCGCACCGGATGACGCGAGCGCCTGGGTCAAGGAAGCCCTGGACCAGAATCCGTCGGTCGTGGCGGGCACGCACCTGGTGAGCGCCGACGAACATTCGATCAACGCAGCGCGTAGCGGGCACTTGCCCACGCTGAACCTGGCGGTCGGGTACGACAAGCTTGGTTCGTGGTCGAACGTGAACCGGGGCGGCGCAAGCTATGGCCCCGGTAGCACCACCATCGGCCTGGTGCTGGCCGTACCGCT
The DNA here is from genome assembly GCF_023078475.1 of Luteibacter aegosomaticola. Lineage (NCBI taxonomy): Bacteria > Pseudomonadati > Pseudomonadota > Gammaproteobacteria > Lysobacterales > Rhodanobacteraceae > Luteibacter > Luteibacter aegosomaticola. The sequence goes on from NZ_CP095741.1 coordinate 52,345, forward strand.
GTTCAGTGGCGGCCTCACGCAATCGCAGGTTCGCCAGGCGATCCACCAGCGCGATGAAGACCAGAGTGACCTTGAAAGCTCGCGCCGCCAGGCTGCGCGTGATGCTTACAACTACTACAACCTCGTCATCGCCGGTATTGGTCAGCTGGGCGATGCGCGTGTCGCTGTGGACGCTGCCAAGAAATCGCTGGCGTCGCTGCGCGCGGGCTACGAAATCGGCACCCAGAACCTGACGTCGGTCGTGGTGGCCATCCAGATCCTTGCGAACGTGCGCAGCCAATACACGTCGTTGCGCCATCAGTTCATCGTGAACAAGCTGCTGCTAAAGCGCACCGTCGGCGCCGCGGATCTGAAGGATATGGAAGAGATCAACCGCCTGCTGCAGTAAGGCGATCGTGCGTAGCGCGCGTCAGGCAGCTAGCGCTACCAGCTGCCTGGCCACGTACGCCGCCAGGAAGATCCCCATCACCACCACCAGCCATGACAGCGCACGCTGCGGCCCGGTGCCCGTGTAGCCGTGGCTATCCACATCATCGATCTGCTTGCGGTTGCGGTGGTAGCGCAGCGTGCAGAGCAGCGTGAGCCATGCGCCGAGCAGGATCAGGCCAAGCCCGAGCAGTTCGGTGGCGCGCGTGTTGAGGTGCACGCCGGGGTGGCTGTTTGGCGCGGAGAGCAGGGCGAATGCCAGGAACAGGTTGAAGCGCTCGAGCAGGAAGCCGAACGCCATGATCGCGATGGCGGTGCGCACCCACGCGAGGTAGGTGCGCTCATTGGCGGCGTGGTCGGTGAAGTGCGGAATCACGCGTATCCCCAGCGGTAGCGTTCGAAGGCCTACACCATAAGCGATTGGTGGGCGCCTACGCCTGCCATGGTGCCCGAAGCGATGGCGAGGCTGGCGTTCTGCATAGCTTGCGCGGCGTCACCCGCGGCGTAAACACCGGGCACGCTGGTGGCTTTCCAGTCATCCACTTCAAGATAGGGCCCAAGCGGGCCTTCGGCCACGGCGCAGCCGAGCTGCTCGGCCAGTGGGCTGGCGATGCTGACCCTCGACGCGACGAACAGCGCACCGATCTCCAGGCGGCGGCCATCCGCGAGCAGCACGGCCGTGAGGCCCGGCGCATCCCCATGCAAGCCGACGATCGGCGTGCGCTCGATGCGGACGCCACGGCGTTCCAGCACTTCAAGCTGATCGGGCTCCGGCTCGAACTCGCCCTGGGTGAAGAACGTGGTCGGGCCCCAGTCGGGCAACATCTTCGCCTGGTGCCAGGAGTGCGGTGAACTCGCCAGCGAACCGAGCTGGCGATCGCGCACTTCGTAGCCGTGGCAGTACGGGCAATGGATCACGCTGGTGCCCCACCGATCCCAGAGGCCCTCGAGCGGCGGCAAGTGGTCCTTCACGCCCGTGGCCAGTACGAGGCGCTTCGCGGTTTCGCGGCTGCCATCGGCAAGGGTGATCTGGAAACCTTCATCGAGACGCTCGGCCTTCACCGCTTCCGCGTCCATGAAGGACGCCGTGGGGTAGGACAGCAGCTGGCGCGTCGCCTCCTGCACGATGGCCCGCGGCGGCTTCCCGTCGTGGCCGACGATACCCTGCGCATGCTTGGCGAAGCGGTTGCGCGGCGCGGCCGCATCGATCACCAGCACCCGGCGGCGGGCACGGGCAAGCTGGATGGCTGCGGCCTGGCCGGCAAAGCTGCCGCCCACCACGATCACGTCGAAGGCCATATCAGGCTCCCTTGAGTTTGTGGCCTGTGATGGCCGAAATGTGCTGCACGCGCTGCGCAAGATCGGCCAGCGTGAGGCTGGCGAGGCGGGCTTCCACCACGCGCTCGGCCTCGGCCAGGGCATCGTCGACGGCTTCGATCACCGCGCGTTCCACCAGGCAGCCCGGCGATTCCTCGCGTACGGCCAGCGGCAGGATCCGCTCGCCCAGGGCGCGCTGGACGTCGACGAGGGCGATCTCCGCCGCGGGCTTCGCCAACCGCCAGCCGCCTCCGTGCCCCTTGTCGGAGCTGACGATGCCGGCCTCGCGCAGGCCCGCGAAGGTGCGCCGGATCACGACGGCGTTGGTTTCGACACAGGCGGCCATCTCGGCCGAGGTCATGGGCTTGTCGCCTCGCTCGGCCATGTGGAGCAGCACGTGCAGGGCGACGGAGAGGCGGTCGTTGCGTTTCATGTAACTTACGTTATTACATGAAATGGGCCCGGCGCAAGCAAGGCGGGCAAATGGCCGCACCGGGCGAGCATTCCGCAAATCCCGCGGGGCACAGGCCTAGCCTTTGCGCCCATGACTGCTCAAACGTTCACCACAAAATGGGCAAAACGGCTTGCTGCGGCCGCCGTTCCCCTCTTCCTCAGCGGCTGCGACATGGTGGTGATGAACCCGACCGGGGACATCGCTCGCCAGCAGCGTGATCTCATCCTCGTCGCCACCGGGCTGATGCTGCTTGTCATAGTGCCGGTGCTGACCCTGATCGTGGTGTTCGCCCTGCGCTACCGAAAGGGAAAGAATCCACAGGCCTACGACCCCGGCTTCACGCACTCCACCCGCATCGAACTCGTGGTGTGGAGCATCCCCCTCATCATCATCGGCATCCTCGGTGCCATCACCTGGGTAACCACCCACAAGCTGGACCCGTTCCGCCCGCTCGACCGCATCTCTTATGGACGTCCCATCCCCGCCGGCACGAAGCCGCTGGAAATCGATGTGGTGGCCATGGACTGGAAGTGGCTCTTCATCTACCCCGAGCAGGGCATCGCCTCGGTGAATGAGCTGGCGCTCCCGATCGACGTCCCGGTGACCTTCAAGATCACCTCGACCAGCCAGATGAACACGTTCTACGCGCCGACGCTGGCCGGCATGGTCTACGCGATGCCAGGCATGCAATCGATGCTGCACGCCGTGTTGAACGAGCCGGGCGATACCTGGGGCTACTCGGGTAACTACACCGGTGCGGGTTACACGGATATGCGCTTCCAGCTGCATGGCGTGGACCAGGCAGGCTTCGATAGCTGGGTGGCAAAGGTGAAGAGCTCGCCGGACACGCTGAACACCGAACGCTATGTCGCATTGGATGTACCGAGCGAGAAGGTACCGGTGATGCACTTCGGCAACGTACCGCCCGACATCTTCCTGCGCGCCGTGAACCAGTGCGTCGCCCCCGGCGCGCCCTGCAAGAACGACGTCATGCGCATCGACGCCACGAAGGACGGCGCGACCCACGGGGACATGACCATGGCAGGCGATATGGCGAACGACGCCCACCCGATGGACGCCGGCCACTAATTCCATGTTTCGCAACTTTCCTTACTGCCCTGGGACGCCTCGTGCGTCCCTTGGGCCTGACCACGGATAGACCATGCTAGACGCAAGCTCTCCCAACGGGCTGCTCGGGCGACTGTCGCTCGACGCCCTTCCGCTCCACGAGCCGATCCTGGTCGGAACCTTCCTCGTGGTCGCCGTCCTTGGCCTTGCCGCCGTGGGCGCCCTCACCTACTTCAAGCGCTGGGGCTGGTTGTGGCGCGAGTGGCTCACCAGCGTGGACCACAAGAAGATCGGCATCATGTACATCGTGCTCGGCATCATCATGCTGCTGCGCGGTTTCTCCGATGCACTGATGATGCGCGCCCAACAGGCCATGGCGTTCGGCGCCAACCAGGGCTACCTGGCCGCGCACCATTACGATCAGATCTTCACCGCGCACGGCACGATCATGATCTTCTTCGTGGCGATCCCGCTGGTGGTGGGCATCGTCAACTTCGTGATGCCGTTGCAGATCGGCGCGCGCGACGTCGCCTTCCCGTATCTCAACAACCTCAGCTTCTGGCTGACGGTGGCGGGAGCGGTGCTGGTGATGATCTCGCTGTTCGTCGGTGAGTTCGCGCGTACCGGCTGGCTCTCGTACGCGCCGCTGGCGGAACTGCAGTACAGCCCCGACTCCGGCGTGGACTACTACCTGTGGTCGCTGGAGATAGCGGGTGTCGGCACCACGCTGTCGGCGATCAACATGGTCGCCACCATCATCAAGATGCGTGCGCCCGGCATGACGATGATGAAGATGCCGGTGTTCACCTGGACGGCGCTGTGCAGCAACATCCTGGCCATCGCGATCTTCCCGGCGCTGACCGCCGCGTTCTTCCTGCTGATCCTCGACCGCTACGCCGGCACGAACTTCTTCACCAACGACCTGGGCGGCAGCCCGATGATGTACTGGAACATGGTGTGGATCTGGGGCCATCCCGAGGTCTACGTCCTGGTCCTGCCTGCGTTCGGTATCTACTCGGAAATCACCTCCACCTTCACCGGCAAGCGTCTGTTCGGCTACAGCTCGATGGTGTACGCCACGGTGGTGATTACGCTGCTTTCGTATCTCGTGTGGCTGCATCACTTCTTCACCATGGGCTCGGGTGCCTCGGTGAACTCGTTCTTCGGCATCGCCACCATGATCATCGCGATCCCGACGGGCGCGAAGGTGTTCAACTGGCTGTTCACGATGTTCCGCGGCGAAATCCGCTTCGAACTGCCGATGATGTGGGTCGTGGCGTTCATGCTCACCTTCGTGGTGGGTGGCATGACCGGCGTGCTGCTGGCGGTGCCCGCCGCTGACTTCGTGCTACACAACTCCCTGTTCCTTGTGGCGCACTTCCACAACACCATCATCGGTGGCGTCGTGTTCGGCCTGTTCGCCGGCATGGTGTACTGGTTCCCGAAGGCCTTCGGCTTCAAGCTCGACGAGTTCTGGGGCAAGGTCGCCTTCTGGGGTTGGGTCGTCGGTTACTGGGTGGCCTGGACGCCGATCTACATCGTGGGCCTGATGGGCGTGCCCCGCCGCATCAACCACCTCGACGATGTGTCGCTGCGCCCGTACTTCGTGGTGGCGGCCATCGGCGCCGTGATCATCCTCATCGGCATCCTCGGCTTCGTGATGAGCATCGTGATGGGTATCGTGAAGCGCAAGGCGCTGCGCGATGTCACCGGCGATCCGTGGAACGGCCGTACGCTGGAGTGGAGCACCTCGTCGCCGCCGCCCGCCTACAACTACGCGCTCACGCCGGTGGTGTACGACCTCGACGCCTGGCAGGACATGAAGGACCACGGATATACCCGCCCGACGGAAGGCTTCAAGCCGGTGCACATGCCGCGCAACACGGGTATCGGCGTGATCATCGCAGGGCTTTGCACGGTGCTTGGCTTCGCCATGGTCTGGTACATCTGGTGGCTGGCTGCGCTCAGCTTCGTCGGCATCATCGCCGTCTCGATCGTCCACACCTTCAACTACAACCGCGATTACGTGATTCCCGCCTCCGAGGTCGATGCGACCGAGGGTGAACGGACGCGTGCGCTGGCAGGGGTCTGATATGAGCACCACGGTTACGACTCAAGCCGGGCCACGCCTGTGGCACGCGAAGGAAGAGCACGATCACAGTGGCGGTGCCACCATGATCGGCTTCTGGATCTACCTGATGAGCGATGCGCTCATCTTCGCCTCGCTGTTCGCAGTGTATGGCGTGCTTAGCCGGAACTATGCCGGCGGCCCGGGCCCGAAGCAGTTGTTCGATCTGTCGCTGGTGGCGGTGAATACATCGCTGCTGCTGGCGTCGTCGATCACCTTTGGTGTCTCGATGCTGGCGATGGCTGCGGGCCGCACCGGACGCACCATGTTCTGGCTGGCGATCACGGGCCTTCTGGGTGCCGCCTTCCTCGGCGTGGAGCTGCATGAGTTCGCCAGCCTGGTCGCCGAAGGTGCGGGTCCGCATCGCAGCGCGTTCCTGTCGAGCTTCTTTACGCTCGTCGGCACGCACGGTACGCACGTCGCGTTTGGCCTCGTCTGGCTGGTCGTGCTGCTGATGCAGATCGGCAAGCGTGGCCTCACCGACGATAACCGCCGCCGTGTCATGTGCCTCTCGATGTTCTGGCACTTCCTCGACATCGTGTGGATCGGCGTCTTTACGTTCGTTTACCTGCTGGGAGTTATCCGGTGACCGCTCACGTCGTCGCATCGCACGCATCCCACGGCCACGGCAGCAAGCGCAGCCTGGTCATCGGCTCCGCACTTTCCATCCTGCTGACGGCTATCCCGTTCTGGCTGGTGATGACCGGGGCGCTTTCGAGCCCCGGCGCGACCATCACCGCGATCTTCATCTCGGCGATGGTGCAGATCGTCGTCCACGTGGCATGTTTCCTCCACGTGGATGCGAAGAGTGAAGGGGGCTGGACCCTGCTGTCGTTCCTGTTCACCGCGATCATCGTGGTGATCACGATCATCGGTTCGGTGTGGGTCATGTATCACATGGATGCGAACATGATGCCTCGTTAGCCGTCGATGAGGCCGGCGCCGATGGCGTCCTATTCGGCTGGCAGCTTGGCTACCACCTTGATCTCGAACTGGAAGCCCGAGAGCCAGGTGACACCGACAGCGGTGGCCGTGGGGTAGGGCGCGCCACCCCAGTGCTCCGCCGCAATCGACCACATCCGCTCGAAGTGCTGTTCCGGGTCGACGATGAAGACGATGACGTCGACCACGTCGTCGAACGTGCAGCCTGCGGCGCCGAGGACGCTGTTGAGGTTCTGAAAGGCAAGGCGCACCTGGGCATCCAGGTCGGGCTCGGGCGAACCGTCCTCACGGGCACCGACCTGGCCTGAGACGAACAGGAAGCCGTCGGACTTCACGGCTGGGGAATAGTGGTGGCTGTCATAAAGGGCGTGGCGGCCCGGGGGGAAAACAACGTCGCGCTTGGCCATGGGGAGGTCTCCGGTAGGGTTTCCACCAATCTAGGTACCCCGCCGGCCTTGATAAACGGGCAGTTCTACCCATCACTGTTTGGACAAGCCAAATAATGGTCGGGGTGAGGCATGGACCGGTTCGACGCGATGCAGGCCTTCGTCCGCGTGGTGGAAACGCGAAGCTTCACCCGTGCCGCCGACACGCTGCACATGAGCAAGACCACCGTGACCCAGCTGGTGCAGCAGCTTGAGGCGCGGCTACGCGTGAAGCTGCTGAACCGCACCACGCGAAAGGTGAATGTCACGGCGGATGGCCTGGCTTATTACGAGCGCGCGGTGCGTCTGCTGGCGGAACTGGACGATGCAGAGACCAGCCTCTCCGACGCGAGCACCGTGCCGAGGGGGCGGTTACGTGTCGATATGCCCGCGCCCTTTGCACGCCTCGTGGTCGTCCCCGCGCTACCCGAGTTCCATGCCCGTTATCCCGATATCCAGATCGACTTCGGCGTCAGCGACCGTATGGTCGACATCATTGGCGAGAACGTCGATTGCGTGGTGCGGGGTGGAACCATCCTCGACCAGTCACTGATCGCGCGGCGCATCGGTGATTTGAAGCTCGGTGCGTTTGCGGCACCGGCTTATATCGCGCGACGCGGAAAGCCTGCGGATCCGCGTGACCTCGACACGGGCGACCACGATGTCGTCGGCTTCCTGTGGGCGCGCACACGGAGGACTTACCCGTATGTCATGCATCGCGGCACCGAGCGGCTCGAATGGCAGGGCCATCACGCGTTCACCTTCGACGACGGCAACGCGTTCCAGGCCGCGATCCTCGCAGGCCTTGGCGTGGCATGGCTACCCGAGTACATGGCAAAGGCGCACGTCGCCCGCGGCGAACTGACACCGTTATTCGAGGACTGGCGATTCGACACCATGCCGATGTCCGTGGCCTACCCACCCAACCGCCATGTCAGCGCGAAGCTGCGCGTGTTCATCGAATGGGTGGCCAGCCTCATGGAGCCGGGAGCCAGCCCTGAGGAGGCGACGCCGCGTTAGCCGTCGATGAGGCCGGCGCCGATGGCGTCGGCCACGTCTTCAGGGGTATCCAGGTCGCGAGCCAGGGCATCGCGACGGACCGCGGCGGGATGGCCGCCGGTCCAAAGACGGCGGAAGCCGGCATCGCCCTGGAGGTTATTGGCCTGGGCCAGCGTCTGCGGGCGGAGCAATGCCGGCGGGCCCAGGGCGTCTTCATAGGCGGAGACGACATCGCAGCTACCGTCGTACGCGACGAAGAGCTTGTCGAGGTGGTCCTGGGTGAGGCACGGCTGGTCGACCAGCGTCACCAGCACCGGATAGTTCCGCCCGGCCAGCGCCGCCGCGGCCCGTCGCAACGACGAGGCCATGCCTTCTTCCCACGTGGGGTTGAAGAGGATCGCGGTGCCGGTGACCAGGGGAGCCAGCTGCTCGGCATGGGCGCCCAGAACCACGAGAAGGCGGGTGGGGCAGGTGGCCTTGGCCAGGCGTACCGCGCGCTGGAGCAGGGTTTCCCCGTTGATGGTGAGCAGCTGCTTTGGCTTGCCCAGCCGGGTGCTGCCCCCCGCGGCGAGCACCACCGCGTCATGTTCCCCACGTCCCCGCATGTCGATCCTGGTAAAGCGCCGTTCGAGGCGCCCACGCTAGCATGCGCCCGTGACGAACGTAGCCAATCCGCGACGTGGGTTTCACATGGCCCGGTGATCATGGCTTAGCCTGACCCCGGACCTACGGAAGCCTGGCATGCCGCAAAGCGAGGTAGAGCGCCTCGAGCGCCTGCACAACCTGGCCGTTCTGGATACCGGCGCCGAAGATTTCTTCGATGCTTTGGTGCACGCCGCTGCCGAAGTCACCGGCATGCCGATTTCGCTTATCAGTCTGATCGACCGGGACCGGCAGTGGTTCAAGGCCAATTTCGGCCTGACCGGGGTCACCCAGACGCCCCGTGAGCTGGCCTTCTGCGACCACGTGGTGCGAGGCGGGGCCACGGTGGAAGTCCCGGATGCCCAGCTGGACCCCCGTTTTGCGGAAAACCCCCTGGTACTGGGCGATCCCAATATCCGGGCTTACACCGGCGTGCCGCTTACCCTGACGGATGGGACGCATCTCGGATCGCTGTGTGTCATCGACCGCGAACCTCGTGCTTTGCGCCCGGATCAGCTCCGTGTCCTTGGACACCTGGCCGCGGCCGCTTCCATGGCGCTCGAGCAGCGCGGCGATCTGATCCACCAGCGCGAGGTGGCGCGTGCCGAGGCCAAACGGGCACGCCGGCTGGAGCGCGAACTCGACGAGAAACAGCAATTCCTGCAGCGCACGGGCCGGGTGGCGGGCGTGGGCGGCTGGGAATTCGACCTCAAGACGCGGAATCTGCGCTGGTCGGACTACACCTGCCATATCCACGATCTTCCGGCGGGATTCGAGCCGACCCTTGATGAAGCCCTCTCCTTCTTCGCGCCTGATGTGCAGGCCCAACTCGGCGAAGCGATGGACCGCGCCCAGCGCATGGATATTCCGTGGGACATGACGATCCCCATGGTGACGGCGACTGGTCGGCACGTGTGGGTCCGTGCGGTCGGCGGCGTCGAGCGCGAGCAGGGCGAAGCGGTACGCCTGGCGGGTGCCGTGCAGGATGTGACCGAACGGAAGATGGCGACGGCGGCGGTGGAGGCAAGCGAGCGGCGCTATCGCAAGCTGTTCCAGTATTCGCTGGGCCTCATCTGCACGCACGATTTGCAAGGCGAGGTGCTGTCCGTGAACCCGGCCGCCGCCGCGTCACTCGGCTATGACATGGGCGACATGCTCGGTGTGAACCTGAGAGAGTTCATGTTGCCTGAGCGGCGCTCCCAGCTTGAACGTTATCTGCACCGGATCCAGGCCGAGCGGATCGCCATGGGTGTCATGGAACTCGTGGCCTCCGATGGGAGCCTGCGTTACTGGCGTTATCAGAACGTGCTCGATGAAGACGCCGACGAACCTTACATCCTGGGCCACGCGCAGGATGTCACCGAACAGCGGCGGTATGAGAACACGCTTGTCGAATGGTCGACGCGCGATCCGCTTACGCATGCGATGAACCGGCGTTACCTCGCGCAGCTTGAGGCACGTTCGGAACACGACGGACCGTGGGGATGCATCGTGGTGGATCTCGATCACTTCAAGACGATCAACGATACGTATGGTCACGCGCGTGGCGACGAAATACTCGTCGGTGTCGCACAGCAGCTACGTGACGCCAGCGGACCTGACGACGTCGTGGTCCGCATGGGTGGTGACGAGTTCCTGGTGGTGGTGAACAAGGCCGGTGATGTGTCGCGTGTGCTGGATACCTTGCAGCACGCGTTGCGCACCAGTGCCTGGTCGCTCAGCCTGGGCGCGGCGGTCTACGCACCGGGCGAAACGGTGGATCAGGTTATCGCGCGGGCGGACGACCAGCTTTACGCGCACCGCGCGGTGGCAAGGCACGCGGCGCGGTAGCAGGGAAGGCCACTTCGCGCAGCGCTGTATATGCGGTCACCAACGCGTCCATGGAGAAGGCGAGATTCCGGCCACTCGGATTGGGTAGTACCCACGGAGTGCAACCGTGCATGTCGTCGGGCTGGCGCCCCCAGGCCACGTGACGTTGCCCGGTGAGCGCAGCGTAGGCCGGCTTGCCGAGGAACGCGATGTAGCGTGGCCGGTAGGCATCGAGCATCGCACCAAACGGCTCCGCCGCTGCTGCGAAATCCTCAGCGGTAAGGCCGTCTGCGCCTGCCGTCGGGCGCCGCACAACCGCCGTGATGCCACAAGCCACGTCGAGCAGTTGCCGACCTTCGTCTGCCGTGAAAAGCGTGGGCGTGAAGCCTGCACGGTGTAGTACGGGCCAGAAGCGGTTCGAGTGCCCGACGAAGTGGTGGCCGGTCGCTGCGGCCTGCAGGCCGGGATTGATCCCGCAGAAGAGCACGGTGAGCCCCGGCGCGATGATGTCGGAGAGATCCGCATTCATCGGCTGATGGCGTTCACGGCCTTGCGCGCCAATGCGTGCAGCTCCTCGCGTGGCCGCCCGGCGCGTGCGCGGATGGCGATCGTGTGCATGGTGGCCGACGCCAGCAAAGCGAGGGTTTCAGGATCAGCGTCTGCGGCCAGTTCGCCGGCGGTCTGCGCCTGCTCAAGACGCGTGCGAAAGCGCGAATCGAGACCAAGGAAGCCTTCGCTCACGATCTCGCGCACGACCGGATCCTCCAGGGCCTCGGTGACGGCGGTACCCACGACAAAGCAGCCGCGCGGCTGGCCTTCGCCGGAGAAATAGATGTCCAGCGCCGCGTCGTACGCCTGCAGCAATGTTTCGGCGAGCGGGCGGCCCGGTGCGAGCGCCTCGCCGATCAGGGCGAACTTGCGCTCCCAGTAGTCGACCAGCGCCTTGACGTAGATCGCGTGCTTGTCGCCGAACGCGGCTTTGAGGCTCGGCCGGTTCATGCCCGTGGCGGCGGAAAGGTCGTCGAGCGAGGTGCCCGCGTAGCCCGCGCGCCAGAAGGCGTCGGCGGCCTGGCGCAGGGCGGCCTCTGGCTCGTAGGCGCGTGGCCTGCCGCGGGGGCGCTTTTCCTGTTCGTCTATTTTTATTCGATCTTGCATAAAAACCCTTGAAGACGGTTCCACGGGTACATATTATGCGGGTCAGTACAAAATTCAACCACGCGGATGGTGCCATGCGCCGTCCTGGCGTTCTGCACGCTAAAACAGGTAGTTACGATGAACAAGTACGTCGAAGATACCCCGGATGCCCGCTCCCGCCACGGTCTCCGCTGGGCCCTGATGATCGGCATTCCCGCCTTCGTGGCCTTGGCCGGGGCCGCGTTCCTGTGGACCCGTCAGGGCCACGTCGAAACCGACGACGCGTTCGTGCGCGCCGCCAAGGTCGCGATCAACGCGCGCGTCCCCGGTCAGGTGCTGGAGGTAGCGGTGGTGGATAACCAGCGTGTCCACAAAGGCCAGGTGCTTGTCCGGATCGACCCAGAGCCCTACCGGATCGCCGTGGAGGCCGCCGAGGCAAAGCTGGCGAGCGCGCGCCTGCAGGTGGAAGGGCTGAAGGCCACGTACCACCGTGAACTGGCCGATCTGCAGTCCGCTCGGGACTCCGCGGACTTCGACCAGCGCGAGTTCGAGCGCAAGAAGGCCTTGCTCGCCTCCGACTACGCCTCGCGGGCAACGTATGAACGGGCCGAGACCGACCTGAAAGTAAGCCGGCAACACATCGCGGCGGCACAACAGGATGTCGCCAACACGATCGTCGCGCTCGCCGGCGACCCCGAGATCGCGGTCGAGACGCACCCCAGCGTGCGCGAAGCGCTCGCGCAGCGCGATCGGGCGCGGCTCGATCTTGCCTATACCACGGTCGTGGCGCCGGACGACGGCATCGTCGCGAGAGTCGATGATGTGCAGGCCGGCGATTTCGTGAATGCCGGCGCGCCCGTGTTCGCCCTGATCTCCAGCCGCGATACCTGGATCGAAGCGAACTTCCGCGAAACGGCGCTCACGCAGATGCGAGCCGGACAACGCGCGACGCTACATGTCGATGCCTACCCTGGCCACGTGTTCACGGCACGCATCGCAAGCATGAGCCCGGGTACCGGTTCGGAGTTCTCCGTGCTTCCGCCGGAGAACGCGACGGGCAACTGGGTGAAGGTGGTACAGCGCCTGCCCGTCAGGCTCGAACTCGATCGCGCTGATTCGAAGTGGCCGTTGTACTCAGGTATCAGCGTGGTGGTGGATGTGGATACGACACAAGGTGTCGTGCCGTGACGCACGCTGTCGCTACCACGCATACCCCCGGTGAGCACCGCATGCTGGTGCTTGCCGGCCTGCTCGCCACCTTCATGCAGGCGGTGAACATTTCGATCCCCAATGCGGCCCTGCTTCGCCTGCAGGGTGGTCTGTCGATGAGTGACGACCAGGTGGGTTGGGTGTTTACCTCCTACATCGCTGCCAGTGCCGTCGTCATGCCGTTGACCCACTGGCTGGCGGCCCGGCTTGGGCGTAAGACGATTTACCTGGCCTCCCTCGGCATCTTCATCCTTGGCCTGGTGTTGGATGTGCTGGCGCGCACGCCGCTGCAGTTCGTGGGTGCGCGCATCGTGCAGGGCGCGGCTAGTGGCACGCTGGCGCCGCTTTCGATGTCGATTCTTCTGTCCGAGCTGCCCGCGCTCCGGCATGGGCGCATCGGGCTGACCTGGGCGGTCACCGGGACGCTCGGTATCCTGAGTGGTCCCGCGCTCGGTGGCCTGCTCAGCGAAGCGTTCGGCTGGCACGCGATCTTCTACGCCAGCATGCCGTTGGCGGCTTTCCTTGTACTGGTCGTCGCGTTGTTCCTGCGCGAACAACGCCCAGCGGTCCAGGCTCCCTTCGACTTCTTCGGCTGGGCCGCGCTTTCCATCAGCCTCACCGGCGTCCAGATGCTGCTTGATCGCGGGCAACGCCTGGAGTGGTTCGCATCGACGGAGGTCTGCATCGAATCGGCCGCGGCGGCGTTGGGGATGTGGGTGTACCTCGTCCACATTTTCACGCGCAAGCAGCATTTCCTTGATCGTGCGCTATTCGGCGATCGCAACTTTACGCTCGGTGCGGCCAGCTACTTCGTGTTCGGCTTCGTGCTCTTGCCGACGCTGGCGCTCACGTCGCCGATGCTGGAGGAAATCCTCGGCTATCCGGGCGACACGGCGGGGCTGTTGACGATTCCGCGCGGCGTCGGCCTGTTGGGCTGCTTGCTCGCTACGTGGCGCGTGCCCGCGTGGCTGGATAACCGGGCCGTGCTGTTCGTTGGTGCGGCGTTCGTCGTGGTCGGCACAGGCCGCATGGTCGGGTACTCCCCGCTGATGGACCCATGGGCGGTGGGCGTCGCGGGCTTCCTGCAAGGCGCCGGGCTGGGCGTGCTCATGCCGGCGATCACCCGGGCGACCTTCAGCACGTTGCCCCCAACGTTGCGCGCGCACGGTACGGTCCTGTTCAACCTTGCCCGGCTCTACGGGAGCACGTTGGGCGTGGCCGTCGTGCAGCTCTACTTCTTCATCAACACACAGGGCATGCATAACGCGTTGGTGGAACACCTTCGGCCCTACGGCGCCTTTGCGCATGTTTCGAACGGCACCCATGGTGCGGCCCTCGCGGCGCTCAACGAAGGCGTGACCGGGCAGGCCGCGATGGTCGCCGTCGTCGGTCAGTTCAAGCTTCTCTTCGTGGCGATGCTCGCCGCTACGCCACTCATCTTCTTCTTCCGCCGGCCTCGCGCCGCGTAACCCGCCCTGGTGGCACTCATGATCAACGTACGATCGAATCACGCACGTCGAACCGCGCTGGCCGCGGTGCTCGGTGGCGCAACGCTCGCCTTACTCAGCGGGTGCATGGTGGGCCCTGACTACCAGCGCCCTGCCGATACCAGATCAACGCATTTCGACGCGCAGGCAGAACAGAAGCTAGAGCATGTTCCAAACGATGGTGCGCCGAGCGTGGCTTACGACGCCCATATCGACACGGACTGGTGGACGCTGTTTCATTCGCCGCGCCTCGACGGCGTGGTGAAGCTGGCTATCGAAGGCAATCGCGACCTCGATGCGGCCAACGCTACCATCGCACAAGCGAATGAAGCGATTGCCGCTGCGGGCGGCGCGCTGCAGCCGCAGGTCGCGTTCGGCGCGCAGGCCGGCCGCCAGCGCACCGGGTTTGGCACGGGGCGCTCCACGTCGAACGTCTACGCCGTGGGCCCGAGCGTAAGCTTCGACCTCGATCTGTTCGGTGGCACGCGCAGGCGTATCGAAGAAGCCACCGCGCTGGCTGATCTTGAGCGTCACCGGTTCGATGCGGCCTACCTGACCGTCACCGGTGAGGTGGCGACCCAGGCCATCCAGTTCGCCTCCGCTCGTGCGCAGATCGCGGCGGTCAATGATCTGATTGCCACGGACCGCCATAACCTCGCGTTGGTGTCCTCCGCGAAACAGTACGGGAGCGCTACAAGCGCAGACATCGCGCTGGCGCAGAGCCAGCTGGCGCAGGACGAAACGCTGCTCCCGCCGCTGGAACAACAGCGTGATGTCGCGCGCCATGCGCTGTCGGTACTGGCTGGGAAAGGCCCAGCCGATTGGGTCCCGCCGGATTTCGGCCTGGCGGACTTCACTTTGCCAGCCGCGTTGCCGCTCAGCCTGCCGTCCGAACTCGCGCGGCAACGGCCGGATATCCTCGCCGCGGAGGCGCAACTCCACGCGGCCAGCGCAGCCGTCGGCGTTGCAACGGCCGACCGTTATCCGCATCTGCAGCTGTCGGGTGCGCTGACCCAGGCGAGCGCCGGCGCGGGCGTCGGCACGTTATGGAACCTGTTCGGCGGCCTGGCGGGCCCGCTCTTCGACGGTGGCACCTTGAAGGCCAATCAGCGCGGTGCGGCCGACGCTTATGACGCCTCGATGGCACGCTACCAGCAGACCGTCGTCATCGCGCTCGGTCAGGTGGCCGACGTGTTGCAGGCGATCAGCCATGACGCTGATGGCTACGCTGCGCAGGGCCGTGCCCTGGACGCAGCGGAGACGAGCCTTCGGCTGAGCCAGCAGGGCTTTGCCGCTGGCGACGCCAGCGTGCTCGCGGTGCTTGATGCGCAACGGGCGCGGCAGCGGGCGTTGGTTGGCCAGATCCAGGCGAGGACCGCGCAGTACCTCGATGCGGTGCAACTCGCCGTGGCGCTTGGTGGGCAATCAGGCGAAGCCTTCCTCAGGAAGGCGCCGCATGAGCCTTCGCTTCTGACTCAGGGGAACACCAGCCGGTCCCCCTGACTCGGGAAAACGAAATGCACGCCCAGGACATTTCCCGCCGCGAGTTGCGCCGCAATCAGCGCTCGCGGGTCGCGGGCCGGATCAAGGCTCGGCTTGATGTGATCCACGACCACGGTGAGGCCGCGTAGCGAATCGGCCCCGCCGCTGGCTTCGGCTAGTGCCTGCAGTTCGCGTAGCAGCCACGCGGGCGTGAGATGGCCGAACAACTTCGCGTCCGGCACATCGTTCGGGAACGACACCTCGATCTGCAGGCCCTTCAGGGCATGGCTGCGGACGAGCGGGGCGAGCGCTTTCCATGCATCGGCGAGGTCGCGCTTATCGTGGGCGAGCGCATCAGGCCCAGTATCCCCGAAGTACGCGTAGTACGCGTCGCCTGCACGAAGCAGGATCATCGACGAGACCACGCTATCGTGGCTAAGCGGCAAAAGCTGCGCCGACATCGAGGTGCCCTGCACGGGGAACCACGTACCCGGTGTCTCATCGACCAGGTGATACCAGCCGAGGGCGGGAGCCTTGCCGCGATCCGAAAGATTCGGCCACGCTTCCCAGTTGAAGTAGTCCCGGCTCAGCACGTCCAGCGTGGAAGCCAGCCCATACACCGGCTTGTTCCCATGATCTTCGGGCGATGCGATCAACAGCCCCGCCACGTGGTCGAGGTGCCCGTGGCTGATGAAGTACGCCGCGATGCCATCGTGCAGGATCTCGCCGGTGGTGCCTTTCAGGGAGCCACGTGCCCGCGCCTTGTCGATCCCGGAAACTAGTGTGCCTGCGTCGAGCGCCAGATATCGCGTATCGCCTTGCGCCCGCAAAAGATAGCCGGAGAGGTTATCGCTACCGACCCCGCCCGTGACGCCAAGCGCAACGACTTCGAACCGAGGTAATTCAGCTGCATGGGCACCGGCACCCGTAAGCAGCAGACCCAGCATGACAAGTACGCGACGGAGACGATTCATGGCAGCTCGCAGGCATAAAAAGGCCAACCCTGAAAACTTCG
Organism: Luteibacter aegosomaticola; assembly: GCF_023078475.1. NCBI lineage: Bacteria > Pseudomonadati > Pseudomonadota > Gammaproteobacteria > Lysobacterales > Rhodanobacteraceae > Luteibacter > Luteibacter aegosomaticola. The sequence goes on from NZ_CP095741.1 coordinate 68,882, forward strand.
TCTATCCGAAGAAGCGCCCAGGGGCTCTTATCGACGAGTTCGGGTTGGCCGATCAGCCATGAGTATACAGAGAACGTCATATCTATCGAAGATCTGCCCGAAGATCGCGAACGCCTTTGCCGAGGCGCTGGCGCAGCAGGGTGCGTAGTGTCGCGCCATCTTCGTAACCTACTTCCGCGGCGATCGCTTCGATATCCATGCCGGTGCCGTGGAGTAGCGATTGCGCGCGTTCGACACGAAGATCCTGGAAGTACGCCAACGGCGATTTGCCGAGTACGGCCTGGCAGCGACGCTGTAGCGAGCGTGGGCTTGTCGCTAGGGCACCCGCCGCTTCTTCCAACGAGAACCCGTGCTTCAGCTGATCGCGCGACCAACGCTCGAACTTCAGGATGAGTGGATCGGCCTGGGCAAGGTGGTTGGGAATGATGTACGGGGCCTGCGAGCTACGGATATCGGCGAGCAGGTAGCGCGATACCAGGCCCGACAACTCAGGACTGCCCTTGCGGATCAACCACAGCGCGAGGTCCAGATGGCCCATCGCGGCACCTGCGGTCACGCCGGTATCTGTTGGTACCAGCATGCGCGATTCATCAAGGCGCACCTGCGGGTAACGTTGGCGGAACAAGGGCGCGAGCCACCATGTGGTCGTGGCCTCGCGGCCATCGAGCAGACCGGCTTCGGCGAGGATGAACGTGCCGATGCACGAGGCCGCGATCTGCGCCCCCTCTTCACGCCAGCGCAGGAGCTGCTTCGTGGCGGCCTTCACATCGGGTCGCGCGAGTGCGGGAACGAGGACATCGGGTGAGCCAGCCCCCAGCGCGGGCACGATCACCCAATCGGGCTTCAACGTGGGCGTGATGGCATGTACGGGGATGGCCATGCCCAAACCGGATCGCACCTTCTTGCGAACACCTACCACGGTGACTTCAAAGCGTGGGGCACCGCCCAGATGGGCGACGGCGAATTTGTTGGCGAGCGATAGCGCGTCCAACAGGACGGTGAGCCCGGTATCAAACAGACCATCGAGGGCGAGCACGGCGATGCGCATGGCGTAAATGACCTTAAAGGTGTCGTTTACGACGATACCCCCGCTCGTGCCCCGTGCCTAGAGTAGGCCTCGTTCCACACCCCACCATGGAAACGAGGAAACACCCATGAAAATCTTCGCCATCGCCTCTATCCCCGGCGGCATGCTTGGTCCCGAGCAGCTCAAAGACCACATGCCGGCTGAAGTGCACGCGACGCTCAAGCATTACCTGGACGGCAAGATCGAGCAGTTCTGGTTTCGCGACAAGGCGGGCCCGATCTTCCTGATGAACGCGGAATCCGTGGATGCAGCGCGCGCTGAACTTGCCACGTTGCCGCTCGTCGCCGCGGGCTTGATGACGTACGAACTACTCCCCGTCATGCCGTTGATGCCGTTGGGCCGCCTGCTCCCAACCGCCTGACCAACGCACGTCGCCCGGTACCGATGACGGCGGAGGTGCCGGGTGTTTCAACGGAATTCAGTCACCTGACTGCACGCCGACGGGTGGCTGAACCGAAGACCCTACGTCACGCAGCATCGACGCATTTCACGCCGAATCGTTCAGCCGGAACATCGCAGGCTGGTGTCCAGGGTGCGATCCGCGCACGCCGTCGAGGACCTGCTCCATGAAACGCCTGATGCTTGTGTTGACCGTGCTGGTAACCGCCGCCTCGCTGAGCGGTTGCATCATTGATGACCGTCGCCCGGGCGGCTACTACCACCACGATGGTGGCTACTGCCGCTGGCATGACTGCTACCGCCGCTAAGCGCAGGTAGGATGACGGCGTAAGACCGACCCCGCGGCGCCTCGCCGCGGGGTCATTCGTTTCAGGCCGTCGCGTAGCTCAGTTACGGACGGCGAACGGCGAGACTCGCGAGGACTTCGTCGGCCGCGCGTGTTCCGCTCTCCAGCGCACCATGCGCCGTGGAAAACGCATTCGGGTGGGTCGCTTCGCCCGCGAAGAACAAGCGCTCACGGAATGGCTGGCCCAGTTGCTGGCGCTGATGCGCTTGCGTCGGCAGGGCGTGGCTGTAGGAGCCGCCGATGTACGTGGAGATACTCCACGCTGACGACGCGAGGGGCCGCAGGTGGCTTGCAGCTTCGCTACCAAGCAGTCCGGCCAGCAAGGTTGAGAGATGGTCGAACGAAGCTGCCGGGCCGTCGGCGGTGATCTGGTGCGCGCTTCGCCCGCCCAGGAAAGTTTCGACCAGTGGGCGCTCGAGCGGTCGGAAATAGAACACCGGGCTGTCGGGGTCGTACGGATCCGCAATCAGCACCTGCTCGGTGGGTAGATCGACTTCGCCTACGATCTCGAAGAAGAGCTTTTCGTCACATCCGAGAGGCAGGCAAGTGGCCGCGTGGCGCCAGTCGTCCAGCGCCGAAGGCAGGCGAATCGCGCTGCTGGCGAGGACGTTGGTCGACACGGTGATGATGGCGGCTCGGCTGCGAATGGTCCCTTGTGGAGTGGTCAGCACCACGCCATCGCCATCCGCATCGATCGCTTCGACCGGGGTAGCAAAACGACAACCAACGTCGGTAGGGAGATGCGCTGTGATGAGTGCACCGTAACCCCGCGGCAGCCGCCAGTTCTGTTCGGTGGCGGCGCGTTCGTAGGCGTTGTAGTCCGTCGCGGAGATACGCTCTAGCGGTGCGCCGCTGATGAAGCCGCTCATCGCCTGCAGGTAGCCGTTCCAGCGATTGCCAGGATCAAGCGCATCCGACGCGCGATCCGACGCGGGCGGCGCATCCATCAAGCGCTCATGCCACGCGCGGAAGGCGGCGTGTGCTTCATCCTGCTCAGCCTCGCTGAAGCGCGGATGGGGCTGGGCTTCGTTCCACGCGGCTTCCCGCCTATCGATTTCCCACCCGCCATCTTCCGCCAGCTGACGCCAGCCATTGTGTTCAGCGGAGTGCAGCCAGCCGCAGCCCATGTCGAGTGGAAGGCCGGAAAGATCGAGGGTCCAGCCGCGACCACCGATGCGTTGCGAGGCTTCCAATAGCCAGACAGACAAGCCGCGGCCCGAAAGGCGTCGCGCTGCGCCAATGCCGGCAGCACCGGCGCCGATGATCACAACATCAACATCGAAGGTCTTTTCGTTTGCCATGCGAACGCGAGCCGCTCCGACTGACCATGACCTCCGCGGATGATACGGCACCCGTGAGTCCGGAAGTTTGCGCATGTGATAGCCGAGATCATTGGGCGGGATGCCTGAGCTAGAAGATCCTCAGCGCGTATCAACCCTTAGCACCTCGCAGTCGAGCTTGACTGGAACCCTCGAGCAGTTCGAGCTCCCAGTTAAATCATATGCTTACGTAGTTCTTGATCCATTTCCCAATGCGGCGGCAACTCTCAAAGACTAACGTCTCTCGACCTATCAATAGACGAGGGAAGCACCATGGGCCTACGAGAGCACACCTTTGGACCGGGAGCTACGTTGGATGCGGCTGGCCGCAACATTCGAGAGCGGGGAGAGGCCGATATCCGGGAGTTAATGGAACGCATGATGGGACACAGCATGCACCTCGGTGAATGCCTCCAGGTGAACTACAACGTTACATGCGATGGATGGGAGGGGCATGATGCCCGGCTGGCAGCAGACACTTTCTGAGCTCGAGGATGACGGCTGCACGCGGTTCGATCGGTTCCGTTCAAAGCACATGTTTTAGACGTTTGCGGAAACGCCTGGAAGGAAGATCGTCGTGAACGATCAGGGCGCTATCTACGTAGACGAAGGCAGGGCGGAGTGATGACGTACTACTGACACTACGGTGTCAGCAGCCCTCTGGTTTCGGCTCGCCCTTATTCGAAGGCACGCTAAAATGCCTGGATGAACTCCCCCGGCCAGCGCGCCTTCATCCTCACCCGCCAGTGGCGCGATACGCGCGAAGGCGTGGATCTCGAGCTTTGGCTGGCGACGGACGACGGTCCGCGGGCGGTGTTGGTGAAAGGCCAGAGCGCGGTGGCGTTCGTGCGTGAGTCGCAGGTGGGCGACGTCGAGGCGGCGATACGCAACGACGCGGCCTTTGAACTCAAGCCGCTACCGTTGAAAACCCTCGGCCAGGAGCCGGTGCGGGGGCTCTACGGCCAGAGCTACCGCGCCATGCTCCGGCTCGAGAAGCGCCTGGCCGAGCGCGGGGTGAACCTGCACGAAGCCGATATCCGCCCGACCGATCGCTTTCTCATGGAGCGCTTCATTACGGCCTCCGTCACCGTGGAAGCCATGGGGGACGCGGCTGACGCTGTCCTCGTGAACCCGCGGCTCAAGCCGACGGACCCCTACCGTCCGCCGCTGCGCGTGGTCTCGCTCGATATCGAGACGAGCGCCATGGGCGAGCTCTACTCCGTAGCGCTGGAAGGGTGCGGCCAACGCCAGGTCTACATGCTGGGTACGCCGCCGGAAGGCCCCGCTGCCGAAGTGGATTTCACCCTTACCTATGTGCCGGACCGGCCTGCGCTGATCCTGGCGCTCAACGCCTGGTTCCGTGAGTACGACCCCGACGCCATCATCGGCTGGAACCTTGTGCAGTTCGACCTGCGCCTGCTGCAGGCGTGCGCGGACCAACATGGCCTGGTGTTTTCCATCGGCCGCTCGGGCAAGCCCATCGACTGGCGGGCGCACGGCCGACGCGAGGGCTACGTGTTCGCATCCATCCCGGGACGGCTCGCCGTCGACGGCATCGAGGCGATGCGCTCCGCGATGTGGTCCTTCCCCTCCTTCAGCCTGGAGAGCGTGGCGCAAACGCTACTTGGCGAGGGTAAGGATACGGATGACCCCTATCACCGCATGGACGAGATCGAGCGCCGCTTCCGTGAGGACAAGCCCGCGCTCGCCCGTTACAACCTCGTCGACTGCGAGCTGGTGACGAAGATCTTTGCGAAAGCGAACCTGCTCGACTTCGTCCTGGAACGCGCGAACGCCACCGGCCTGCCAGCCGACCAGTCGGGCGGCTCGATCGCCGCCTTCAGCCACCATTACCTGCCGCGCATGCATCGCGAAGGTTATGTGGCGCCGAACATCGGCATCGCGCACGGCGAGTCGTATCCAGGTGGCTTCGTGATGGAGTCGCGGCCCGGCATCTACGATTCGGTACTCGTGCTCGACTACAAGAGCCTGTATCCGTCGATCATCCGCACCTTCCTGGTCGACCCGATCGGCCTGGCGGAAGGGGCGCTGGAACCGGATGAAAGCAAGACCGTACCCGGCCCCAACGGCACGCGATTCTCACGAACGAAGCACTGCCTACCCGGCATCATCACCCACCTGTGGCAACGCCGCGACCAGGCCAAGCGCGATGGCAACCAGGCGCTATCGCAAGCATTCAAGCTGTTGATGAATGCGTTCGTCGGCGTGCTCGGCGCCTCGGGTGGCCGCTTCTTCGATCCGCGTCTCGCCGCCGCCGTCACGCTGCGCGGCCACGAGATGATGCGCACGACACGCAAGCTGGTCGAGGCGGAGGGTTATGAGGCCATCTATGGCGACACCGACTCGATCTTCATCTGGCTGGGCCGAGCGCACGATGAGAAGGAAGCGCTGGCCGTCGGCGACCGGTTGGTCAAGCTCATCAACGGCTACTGGAAGGATTCGCTGGCCAATGAGCTGGGCATCGAAAGCTTCCTCGAGATCGAATTCGATACGCACTACAAGCGCTTCTTCATGCCGACGATCCGCGGCAGCGAACTCGGCAGCAAGAAACGTTACGCCGGCCTCGTGGAAGAAGATGGCACCGAGGAACTGGTGTTCCGCGGCCTGGAAACGGTGAGAAGCGACTGGACGCCACTGGCACAGGGTTTCCAGCGCGAACTCTTTGGCCGGATCTTCCGCCGCGAGCCGTACGCGGATTACGTGAAAGATTACGTACGCCGCTTGCAGGCAGGCGAGCTCGACGACTTGCTCGTGTATCGCAAGCGCCTGCGCGGCAAGCTGGATTCCTACGACCGCACCACGCCTCCGCAGGTACGCGCGGCGCGCATGGCGGACGACTACAACGCTCGCCAGGGCCGCCCCCTGCAGTACCAGAACGGTGGCTGGATCAGCTACGTGATGACGCTAAGCGGCCCCGAGCCGATCGAAGCGCGCGTGGCTAGCATCGACCACGAGCACTACCTCACGAACCAGCTGGAGCCGATCGCCGATGCGATCCTCGCGCCGCTGGGTGACAGCCTCGCCGCGCTGACGAACCAGCAGCCCGAGCTGTTCTAGGCGCGCGCCGACCGGCGTACCGCTTGTGGTGCGATACCGTACCCGCGCTGGAATACCTCGCGCAGGTGGCGCCGGTCGCGGAAGCCCGTTTCGCGCGCGACCACATCGAGCGAATGCCGGCTCTGTTCAATGAGGGTGCGCGCCGCCTCCAGGCGCAGCTTCTCCACCGCCTTAGCGGGGGATTCGCCCGTCTCCGCTGTGAAAACGCGGCTGAACTGGCGCGGGCTGAGGTGCGCGACCTCGGCGAGTTCTTCCACGCCGAGCGGTTGCGCCAGGTTGCGCCGTGCGTAATCAAGCGCTTCCTGGATGCGATCGGTACGCGGTGCGAGCATCAGCATTTCCGAGTGCTGGGTCTGGCCGCCCGAGCGACGGTGCGGCATGACCAACTTGTGCGCGAGCGAGCGTGTCACCTCGGGCCCGAGGTCTTTTTCGACAAGGCCGAGCGCCAGGTCGAGCCCGGCGGTCATACCGGCGGAAGTCCACATGGGGCCGTCGGTGACGAAGATGCGATCCGGCTCCACCGTGATATTCGGGTAACGCTGGCGCAGGGCGTCGGCGAAGAGCCAGTGGGTGGTCGCACGGCGGCCATCAAGCAGGCCCGCCTCAGCCAGCATGAAGCCGCCGGTACACAGCCCGGCGATACGCCGGGCGCGCTGGGCTGGCCCGGCCAGAAACTTCAGCACGGCGGGTTCGGTGTCGGCGACCAGCGGATCGAGCACGCCCGGGATGAGCCACGTGTCGGCCGGTGTACGCGCGGTGAGCTGCCGCGTCGCCACCGAGACGCCAAACGAGGAGCGCACGTCGCCACCGCCCGGGGAGTACACCTGCACCTGGTAATACTCGCTACCCACGATCTGGTTGGCGAACTCGAAGACGGCCTGGGTGCCCAGGGCCATCATCTGGAAACTATCCGACAGTACGTAGCCGATACGGTGCATGGCCGGCCTCCCGGCGTCGTGGCCTAAAACATGACTATATACGTCATTTGCGCCATAAGCGAGCCGGCGCATGCTTTCTCCATGCCGCGGCGCCCGCCGCCTCACACCCTGGAGAACCCCATGAACGCTTCCCTTGGAACTGCTGTCGTCACTGGTGCCTCGTCCGGCATTGGCGCCGTCTACGCCGAGCGCCTCGCTGCCCGCGGCTACGACCTGATCATCGTGGCTCGCAATGCCGACCGCCTGAAGGCCCTCGCCGGCAAGATCACCCAGGCCACCGGCCGTGCGGTCGAGGTGCTGGCCGCCGACCTGGCCAATGCCGCTGATCTCGGCCGGGTGGAAGCGAAGTTGCGCGACGACGCGAGCATCCGCGTGCTGGTGAACAACGCCGGCGTGGGCACGCATACGCCGCTGCTCGACAGCAAGATCGAGGCGATGAACAAGATGATCGATCTCAATGTCACGGCGCTCACTCGTCTCACCTATGCCGCCGTGCCGGGCTTCGTGGCGCGTGGGCAGGGCGCGGTGATCAATATCGCCTCGATCGTCGCGATCGCTCCCGAGATCCTCAACGGGGTGTATGGCGGCAGCAAGGCCTTCGTCGTCGCTTTCAGCCAGTCGCTGAAGCACGAACTGGCCGACAAGGGCGTGCAGGTGCAGGCCGTGTTGCCGGGCGCGACGGCGACCGAGTTCTGGGACGCGGGTGGCATGTCCGTCGATATGTTGCCGAAGGAGATCGTGATGACCGCCGAAGATCTCGTTGACGCGGCGCTCGTCGGCTTCGATCGCGGTGAACTGGTCACGATCCCGCCGCTGCAGAACGAAGCGGAGTGGGACGCTTACGAAGCCGCACGCCAGGTCATGGCGCCGCGCCTGTCGAGCGCCACGCCCGCGGAGCGCTACCTCGCCACCGCGTGAAGCCGTACCCTAGCGGGATGCCCGATGCACCCCGCCCCCACGGCCATAGCTATACCGCCGACGAGCTCCGCGCCTTGCGCGCGGAGCTCGTTCGTCTCGATCCTTCGCTGGCTACGGCGAACGCCGTCGTGCCTGACTTCGCCTGGCGCTCGCGCCCGGCCGCCTTCAGCGGGTTGCTTCATCTGGTCGCCGAGCAACAGGTTTCCCTCGCCTCGGCGGCAGCAATCTGGAAGCGTATCCAGGAAGGCCTTGGCGAGGTGACTGCTCATACGGTGCTTGCGGCAGGCGAAGAGCGCATGCGCGAGCTCGGTATGTCGAAGCCTAAAGCGCGCTATGCAGTCGCGCTTGCCCAGGCGGAGAACGAAGGTCGGCTTGATTTCGCCGCGTTGGCGCTCGCGGATGACGACACGGCCGTTGCCACGCTCACCGCCTTGCTAGGTATTGGCCGGTGGACGGCGGAAGCGTTCCTCATCGGCGCGTATGGGCGTACCGATTTCTTTCCTGCGGCGGATATCGCGTTGCAGGAAGCCGCGCGGCTCATCGATGGTCTCGAACAGCGGCCGACCGAAAAGGAACTCTACGTACGTGCCGAGCGCTGGAAGCCATTCCGCGCGGTGGCTGCGCAAATCTTGTGGGGCTATTACAGTGCTACAAAGAGCAGCGCCGCGAACGAAGGCACCGCAAAGACCCGCATTGCAAAGACTGGCGCAGCAAAGAAGAGCCCAGCAAAGAAGAGCCCAGTAACACGTGGCACGGCTACGGCTACCCCGCTGCCGCCTCAGCCCGCGCATAACGCGCCGGCGGCTGGCCGACGTGCCGCGCGAAAGCCACGCTGAACGCACTCGCTGAGCCATAACCCACCCGTTCCGCGACATGCGCGACTCCCGCGCCGTCCTGGCGCAATAGCTGCCGGGCCATGGCCATGCGCCAGGTCAGCAGGTACTCCATGGGCGCGATGCCGACGACACGGGTGAAGCGTTCGAAGAACGCCGAGCGCGATAGCGCGGCCTCGCTGGCCATGCGTGCGACGCTCCATGCCTCTGCGGGGCTCTCATGGATGCGGCGCAGGACTGGCGCCATGCGCGGATCGGCCAGGCCGCGCACCAGGCCCACCGGTGCCGTGGCACCCGCCGAGCGCAGTGCATCGATGAAAAGCACCTCGAGCAAACGCTCCAGCACGACATCGCGCGCCGGTCTGCCGCTGCGTGATTCGTCGCCCACGAGCCCCACCAGCGCGGTGAGGCGCGGTTCGCCACGCACGTGAAGCACCTCAGGCAATAGCGACACGAGCAACGCAGCGTCCGGGGAGCCGAACGCACAGTGGCCGATCAGGGCTCGGTAATCGGTAGGGCCATCCGGATCACCCACGCGAGAGCGGCCGTCCGCCACAGCTACAGGAGAAATCTCGCCCTCGGGCAGAGGATCGATGCTCGTGCTGCTGAACTCAAACGCGGCAGGCACCAGCACGAAATCGCCAGCGTGCAGCGTCACCGGTTCCCGTCCCGCCACGATCAGGCGGGAGGCGCCCTCCAGCACGGCGCAATAGAACGGCTCGCCCGTGGCCGGCCGGCTCACCCGCCAGCGCCCGCCCGCCGTCACCGTCTTGGAGAAGCGCATGGCCGGCTGGAGCAGGGTCACCACCTCGGCGAACGGGTCAGTCACGGCCGGACTCCTGCGAATGAATAGAGGACGTTCGATTATAGGACGTCCGGCAGGCCGCACCTATCTTGGGTGTATCCACCCACCCAAGGAGTTTCCCTCCCATGCAGACCGTCCTCATCACCGGTTGCTCGTCCGGCTTTGGCCTCGAGACCGCGCGTCACTTCCTCGCTCAGGGCTGGCGCGTCGTCGCCACCATGCGCACGCCGAATGCGGAGCTGTTCCCGGCGTCGGAGCACCTGAAAGTGGTCGCGCTCGACGTCACCGACCCGGCGAGCATCCAGCGCGCGCTGGCGGAAGCCGGCCCGATCGACGTACTCGTCAACAACGCGGGTATCGGCATGTTCAACGCGTTGGAAGGCACGCCCATCGAGGTGGCCCGCGATGTGTTCGAGACCAACACCCTCGGCACCTTCGCGATGACCCAGGCGGTGCTGCCGCAGTTTCGCGAGAAGAAGGCAGGCACGATCATCAACGTGACCTCGACGGTGACGTTGCGGCCGCTGCCGCTCCTGTCGGTGTACACGGCCAGCAAAGCGGCGGTGAACGCCTTCAGCGAATCCGTGGCGCATGAACTCGCGCCATTCGGCATCCGCGTGCGCGTGGTGCTACCGGGCCGCGCACCAACGACGCGCTTCGGCGAAAACGCCCGTGCACGCATTGGTGATTTCCCCGCGCCGTATGCCGACTTCGCCGGCAAGGTGTTCGAAGGCCTGCGCGACGCGACGACGCCCACCACCAGCTCCAGCGCGGTGGCGGAAGCTGTATGGCGGGCGGCGACGGATCCGAATTGCCCGGCGCGTATTCCTGCAGGCGAAGATGCCGAGATCTGGTTCAACGCCTGATTTTTCGGGGCCTGTGTAGGAGCGCGCTTGCGCGCGATAGGGCTTGCCTCACCCTTGCCGCCTGCCGGCGGATCGCGTGCAAGCACGCTCCTACACGAGTTACTTTGCGAACACTTCGCGGATGCGCTGCGCGATGTGCTTGCCGTGCGTCTCCAGGGCGAAGTGGCCGGTATCGAGCAGTTCGACGATCGCATCCGGGTTATCGCGGCGGTACGCCTCGGCGCCTGGCGGGATGAAGAACGGATCGTGCTTGCCCCAGATCACGAGGGTGGGAACGCGCTTCTCGCGGAACAGCTGCTGGAATGCCGGGTACTTCTCCAGGTTGGTGCGGTAGTTGAGGAACAGATCGAGCTGGATATCGGTGTTGCCCGGGCGCTGCATCAGCAGGTAGTCGAGCTGCCACATCATCGGATCAAGCAGGGTCTGGTCCGTCACGCCGTGGGTGTACTGCCACTTGATGCCTTCGAGCGTCGTGGCTTCGCGCACGCCCTCGCGATTCGCCGCGCTTTCGTCCGCCCAGTAGGCCCGCACGGGGGCCCAGGCATCACCGAGGCCTTCGAGGTACGCATTGCCGTTCTGGCTGATCAGGCCGGCGAAACGTTCGGGCTTGGCCAGCGCCAGGCGCAGGGCCGAGGGAGCGCCGTAATCGAAGATGTAGAGGATGTACTTCTTCAGGTCGATCGCGTCGACGAAGGCCTCGAGGGTCTTGCCCAGGCTGTCGAAGGTGTAGTCGTACTTCCGGTCGTCCGGCACTTCGGTGAAGCCGAAGCCCGGCAGGTCGGGTGCCACGAGATGGAACTGGTCATGCAGTTCGTTGAAGAGCTCGCGGTACTGCAGGGAGCTGGTCGGGAAGCCGTGGACGAGCAAAAGGGTCGGGGCGTTGGGGTTACCCGCCTCGCGGTAGAACACGCGGACGCCGTCGGCGTCGACATAACGGTGGTGGACGGGGTATTCGGCGGCGGTCTGGTTCATGGTGAGGCTCTCCGGTTGGTAACCTGTATAAATGATTTATCAGGGTTACGAATAGGCTAAACATCGACCATGTAACTTGTCAATAGACATTTTAAGGGTTACTATTTGCCCATGAACCCTGTCACTTCGCTCGAAATGCCGCCGATCCTCGCGGACCAGCCGGCGTTGGACCTGATCAACACCGTGGTCATGGAGAACGGTGAGTCGGTCGACCACCTCGTCTCCGACGCGGCGACGGCGGCATGGCTTTCCCGCATGACGGGCGGTCCCGTGGAAGCCTCCGCTGGCCTGGGCGCCCGTGCGGTCGAATTGCGCGAAGCCATCCGCCAGGCCGTGCTGGCGCGCAAGCGCGGCGACGCCGTGGACATCGCCCAGCTCAACGTCCTCACCCGGCACATGAGCAGCCACATGGCGCTCGTGCAGCACGCCGACGGCCTGCATGCGGAACGCCGCTATGAAGGCGATGCCGCCTGGCGTGCGCTGGCGCCCTTGGGCGAAGCCGCACTCACCCTGTTGGCGGAGGGCGATTTCAGCCTGGTGCGGGAGTGCGAGCACGAAGAGTGCTCGCTGTGGTTCTACGACCGCACCAAATCGCACCGCCGCCGTTGGTGCAGCATGGCCATGTGCGGCAACCGGGCCAAGGTCAGCCGCTTCCGCGAACGCCAGGGCAAATAAACGGCGCGGCACGGTGGCGGCTCATGCGGGCTGCAGGGCCGCGCCGAGCTGGCGCCCATAGGCCGCGATCCGCCGGCCTACCGGCAGGCGTTCCGCTTCATAGGCTACGAAGGCTTCGCGCACGGGAAGACGGCGCAGGGCTGCCACGAGGGTCATTGCATCGCCGGCCGCCTTGGCGGCGCCCATCGCGGTATGCGGCCTGACGACGAAGGCCGCGTCGCCTAAAAGCGCGATACGCCCCGACGCCATCCGCGTGCTCTCGTGATCGAAGATGGCCTGTACGAAGGGCGTGGGCTCAGCCTCGACGACGGCGCGAAACGCCGGTGGCAGCGCCGTGCGTGCGGCTTTGCGCAAGGTCTCCACATCGCCATCGGCCACCTCGCCGCGCGCGAGCGAATACGGATGGATGCGGCCTTCGAGATCGGTGAGCGTGCGCCGCAGGTTTGGCAGTCCCGGCGCCTGCCGGTACCACACCCAGTTGTAGCGGCGGTGCCCAGGCGTGATCTCACCATCGGGCCCCGGCACGAGATAGCCCAGTGCTTGCCCGCCGGGCATGAAGTAAAAGGCAAAGCGCTCAAACAGCATGGATGAAGCCACCGCCGGGACATCGCGCTCGGGTAGCAGCCCTCGCCAAGCCACGTAACCGGCATAGCCGTTATCACGCTGCGTGGGTGTCACCAGGGCGCGGACCACCGAGCCGAGGCCATCGGCGCCGATGACGCCATCGAAGACATGGTGCTTACCGGACGCCAGTTCGACGATAGCTTCCGTGGCGGTCTGCTCCACGGCGGTGACGGCATCGCCCACGTGGTATCCATGGGCCGGCACGTGGGCGAGCAAGGCACGGTAGAGGCCGTCCCATGACACCTGCATCTGCGGCGTGGGCTCGGTACTGGCGATACTGCCATCGGGTGCGAGTACCACGCGTTCGTAAGCAACGACCCCGACGCGTGCGACAGATTCCGTGCCGAGCCGGCGCAGCACTTCAAAAATTTCGTGTTGCGCGACGAGTCCGGCGCCGCGCCCGGCAAGGCCGCCAGCGGTGCGTTCGAAGACATGCACCTCGTGGCCATCGGCGTGCAGCAAGGCCGCCACGAACAGGCCACCCAGGGAGCCGCCGACGATGCCGATGCGCATGGGGTTCCGGGTTTCCGTGGAAGACCCGGGCAACGTAGCAACCTGCGCGTTCGCGCGGCTTGCAGTTTCCTACGGATGTCACCGCCTCGTTGTAGGAGCCCACCCTGTGGGCGACATCTTTCGCGAAAGGCCCACAAGTCTTGTGGCGTCATCGCGAAAGGCGTCGCTCACAGGGTGAGCTCCTACATAGGGCGTTGTTACAGGTCGAACGAAGCCGAGACCATCACGGTGCGCGGCGTGCCCTGGGTCAGGTAACCACCCGTGGCCGAGGCCCAGTAGCCCTTGTTCATCAGGTTCTCGACGCTGACGTTGAAGGTCACCGGCACGTTCTCGAGCTTCGGCGTGATGCGCGCGCCGATGTCGTAAGTGGTCCAGGCCGGCACGCGCAGCGTGTTGTTCACGTCGAGGTACTGCTTGCCGGTGCGTACGACGCGCGCGTTGAGCGTGAGATCCGGGGTGTTCGGGATGGTCCACTCCACGCCGGCGTTCGCCTGGAAGCGCGGCACGCCGATCGCGTCCTTGCCATCGCTCAGGCCGCCCTGGGTCTTCACCAGTTCCGGCTGGATGTAGTTCGCACCGCCGAGGATGCGCACGCCCTTCACCGGCTCACCGAAGAAGTTCCACTCCACGCCGCGGTTGCGCTGTTCGCCATCGACCACATAGGTGTTCGTGGCATCGACGTACGCGCTGGGCTGCTTGATCTGGTACAGGCCGAGGCTGCTGCCGATGGTGCCGGCATCCCACTTCACGCCCACTTCGTTCTGCTTGGCCTTGTACGGCTTGAACACCTGACCGGCATTCGTGACCGGTGCACCGTTGAAGTTCACCGGCGCTTCGCCGCCCTGGGTGAGCGCTTCGATGTGGTTGGCATACACCGCCCACTGGTCGCTGATGCGGAAGTTCGCACCGATGACCGGGCTGTTGGTATAGGCCACGTATTCGCTGGTCTTCGAGCCCGGCACACCATCGACGGCGTACGCGTAGCCTGCCACCAGCAGCTTCTGGCGACGGACACCAACCGTCACCGCGAGGCGATCATCGAAGAAGCCGAGCGTGTCCGACAGGGCCAGGCTGCGCAGCTGCGTGCGGCCGGTGATACCCGGCGAGCTGATCGGGCCGACGTTGTAGACGTAGTCCGGCAGCGCGACGTAGGTGGGGCTGTAGATGTTGGTGTTGATCGTGCTCGAACCGGCGTAAGCGGCCTTCTTGTTCGTCGTCAGCGCCGAGAAACCGAGCGTCACGCGGTGGGTCACCTCACCGGTATCGAAGTGCGCGTTGAAGCCCGCTTCGCCAGTGCCGGTGTTGGCGACGTACGGCACGGTGAAGCGGCTTTCGGTCGCGTTGCCGGCGTTGCCGACCAGCGACGGGCTCACGTAATCGCCGAACTCGTTGCCGTGGTGCGCGCCTGCAGCGACATAGCCCGTGAGCCACGGGGTGAAGTCGTACTCGGCACGGATGACGCCGAAGGTGTCTTCGAGCGACGAACCCGACCACGGCTGCGAGTAATTGGTGCGGGCCGAGGGGACGCGCGGCACTTCGGTGGCGCTGCCGATGTAGACCACCGAGCGGCCGCCGTTGATGTCCTGCTTCTGGTAGCCGGCATCCGCGGTGATGCGCAGCTTCTCACCCTGGTAATCGAAGGCGAGGGATGCGGCGGTGACGCGGCGCTTCTCGCCATCGACACCGGCGCCGCCTTCGCGGTGCACGGCATTCACGCGCAGGCCGAACTCCTTGTTCGCGCCCCAGCGGCGGCCCACGTCGACGCTCTCACCGATCTGGCTGTCGCTGCCGTAGTCGACACCGACGCGCGTGATCGGATCGGCTTCCGCGCGCTTCGGCGCGATGTTGATACCGCCACCGATGCCGCTGCCGCCGACGCTCATGCCATTGAGGAACGCATTCGCGCCCTTGAACACTTCGACGCGGCTGATCAGTTCCGGCGCGAGGAGCTGGCGCGGCAGCAGGCCGTACAGGCCATCGAAGCTGATGTCGTCGCTGGCCAGCTGGAAGCCGCGGATGATGAACACCTGCGAGTAGTTGCCGTAGCCAAAGCCGTAACGCACGGCCGGGTCGTTATCGACCACGTCGCCGAGCGTGCGGGCCTGCTGGGTGCGGATCAGCGTATCGGTGTAGCTGGTGAGCGCGAACGGGACGTTCATCGCATCCTGGTTGCCCAGCACGCCGAAACGGCCGCCGCGGGCCACCTGGCCACCGGCGTAAGCCGCCGTGGGGGCCGCCATGTCCGCGCTCACCTGCACGCCGGAGAGCGTCGTGGCGTTTTCCTGGGCCTTCTTCTGCGCATCGGCCACGTCGGCATCGGCGGCATGCACCGACGCGGAGACGAGGAGGGCGCCGACAAGGGCGAAACGGACCGAAGCCGCGATGCGGCGGCGGGGCAGGGAGGAGGCGAACATGGCGGATCCTGGTGGGCAGCAGCGGCCCAGTAATGCGAATGGAAATGAGAATAGGTCTCAAGTATCTCGCATTACGGGGCTGTTGCATAGCAACAGCTTGCCGCAGCCCACTGCCCCGAACCCGCCTGCCGCAAGGGTTTGCGGGGGTCAGGCGATCCCGTTGCGCACCGTGAACGTGCCATCCGGGTCGTACTTTCGTTTGGCGGCCGAGAGCCGGCGGACGTTCGTACCCCAGTAGGCCTTCTCGTAGTCCTTCTGGAAGTAATCGCTTTCCGAGAAGTAGGCGCCTGCCCCCGGGGCCACCTTGGTAAGCCGGGCGTACGAGGCCTGGACAGCGGCGGCGTCGCGCTTCGCCTTCACGTCATCGCGGTGGGCATCGGGCAGGCCTTCGTACACCGCCGGGCCGCCCGTGGCGATGATGGCGAGGGCGAAGGCGTCGAGCACCTCGGGGTTCATGGCCGTATCGCGGGCGCGGGCGAGGGTTTCTTCGCTGGCGCCGTAGAGGCCCTTGTTGAAATGTAGGGAGAAGCCCTGGATTCGCGCCGCCTCGATGATCGTGGTGGCCAGCGTATCGATCTGGTCCTCCTTGAGCAGGCGCGAAGGAAGCCACGCCGAGGTGTAGGCATAGAGGTAGGTGCCCACCTGCTCCTGATCCCCCGTCCAGACCATGTGGTAGGCCGGCGCGCCCGGGCGGTTGTCCGCCGACGCGAAGGTCAGGCCGTGCTCCTTGTAGAAATCGATGTCCCAGAAATGCTTTGCCGGCATGGCGCCCAGCCAGAACGGCGTCTTCCATGTGTAGGCCTTGCGGGCCGCCACCCAGTCGAGGAAGGGCTGCCAGGCGGCGCGCGCCTGGTCCTCGCCGATGCCCTGGAACAGCATGTGGAAATCGAGGCGACGATCGCCGTGGAACTCCATCTGCTCGCCCCAGTGCGGGTTGCAGAGGTTGTCGCGAAAGTGGCGCATGGCCTGCGCCACCAGCGCATGGAATGCCTCGTCGCTATCGGCCTGGATCGAGCCATGCGTGCCGCCGATGAGCTGGGGCAGGTAATGCGTGCGGAAGGTCAGCCGGGTAATCACGCCGAAGCTGCCGCCGCCACCGCCCTTCAGCGCCCAGAACAGTTCCGGATCCTGGTAGGCGTTCACGACGCGGATCTTGCCGTCTGCCGTGACGATTTCGGCCTCCAGCAAGTTGGAGGCGCCCGTGCCGAATCCCTTCGACAGGCTGCCGAAGCCGCCGCCGTTGGTGAAGCCAGCGCAGCCGACCGTGGTGCAGCCGCCGCCCTGGATGTAGCGACCGCCGATCGTGGTCACGGCGTTGTAGGCATCGATCCACATGGCACCCGCGCCCACGTGGGCGGCGGGTAGCCCGGCGGTACCGGCCGTTGCCCCCTGGGGCACGAAGCCGTCGGCCAGCGTCACGCTGTTCATGCGCCGGGTCCAGATCAGCAGGGAGTCGGGCGCGTTCGAGGCGCCGAGGTAGCTATGGCCACCCCCGCGGATCACCACCCGCACCCGGTGCTTGCGGGCCCAGGTAATGGCGGTGGCGATGTCCTGCGCGCTCTCGGCGGCGAGTACCCGGGCGCTCGGCGTCGAGGTCCAGGCGTTGTAGTAAGCGCCGGTCTGGGTGAGGCCGGGCTGGTCGCCGACATAAAACTGATTGCCGATGTGAGCGAGCGCATCTTCGCGGGTCGCCGGGTCGAGCAACGGGTTCTTCGGGATGGAGAGCCGGCCACCGACCAGGCGGTTCAGTGCTTCCCAGTCGGCGTCCGTCGGCCAGCCGGCCGCCCCCGGTTTCAGCCAGCGGCCCCCGCCCGTAACGAAGGCATCTACCTTGGCGGCCAGTGGCAGCAGGGGGAGGACAAGGGCGGTCTTCAGCAGGGTGCGGCGATCCATGACGTTCTCCTTGGGAATGGGCCGAGCATGCACCGCTGCGCTGTTCCTATCGCCCACGCGGGGAGGAAAAACGGGGCTTTGGGGACGAACCGCGGGCTGTGGGGGACAAGCGGAACCGTCCCGACAGGCGCATCATGGGCGTCTTCCCCTATCCCCCGGGAGCCGCTCCATGTCTCACTGGCACGACCGTCGCCTGCTCGATCTGTTCCGTATCGAAACGCCGATCCTCCTCGCCCCCATGGCGGGCTCGGGGGGTTCCGCCCTGGCCATCGCCGTGGCGAAGGCCGGTGGCCTCGGGTCCATTCCGTGTGCCTCGATCAGCGTGGAGAAGGCGACCGAGGAGGTCGCGATCTTCCGCGGCGCGGTGGCGGCCCCGTTGAACCTCAACTTCTTCGCCCACCAGCCCAAGGCGCCGACCGACGCCGACCACGCCCGTTGGCTGTCGCGGCTGGCGCCGTACTTCAAGGAATTCGCCGTGGATCCCGCCGGCCTCGCCGCTGCGGGTGGGCGCGCGCCGTTCGATGACGCCATGTGCCGCATGGTCGAAGCCCTGAAGCCAGAGGTGGTCAGCTTCCACTTCGGGTTGCCGGCGAAGGATTTGCTGGCGCGCGTCCATGCCACCGGCGCGAAGATCGTGGGCACCGCCACCACCGTGGCGGAGGGCCGCTGGCTCGCCGAGCGCGGGGTTCATGCCGTCATCGCCCAGGGCAACGAAGCCGGCGGCCATCGCGGCAACTTCCTCACCGACGACATGGCCACCCAGCCGGGCCTGTTCGCGCTGGTGCCGCAGATGGCCGATGCACTACCGGTCCCGGTGATCGCTGCTGGCGCCATCGCCGATGGCCGCGGCCTGGCCGCCGCGCTCACTCTCGGTGCCTCCGCCGTCCAGATCGGCACGGCCTACCTGCTCTCGGATGAGTCGGTGAGCGTGCCGGTGCACAAGGCCGCCGTGAAACAGGCGCGCGACGACAACACCGCCGTTACCAACGTCCTTACCGGCCGCCCGGCCCGCGGCGTCATCAACCGGATCATGCGCGAGATAGGCCCGCTCTCCCCGGATGCCTTGCCGTTCCCGCTAGCCGGCGGCGCCCTCGCCCCCATGCGCGCCGCGACCGAGAAGCAAGGCCACGGCGACTTCCAGCCCCTGTGGAGCGGCCAGGCCGGGGCACTAGCCCGCGAAGGCAATGCCGAATCCATCACCCGCCACATAGCCGAACAAGCCGCCGCGCTCCAGTAGGAGCGCGCTTGCGCGCGATCCCGGATACCTCACCCCGCCCACACGCGGGGTCACTCGCCGATCGAAAGCGTCGCAGCAAACCCGCCACCCGGAAGATTGCGCAGCCCAAGCGTCCCACCATGCTGCTCAGCAATCCGTTTAACGCTCGCTAGCCCCAGGCCACTCCCGATCGCATTGCTTCGCGCCGCATTGCCCTGCACGAACGCATCACCCAACTGCCCGAGCAGATCAGGCGCGACACCATGCCCGCGGTCACTGACCTCAAGCTGGGTGGACCCTGCTTCGCGCGTCAGCGTGATGACGAACGGCGGCGCACCATGTCGCGTGGCGTTGCGAACCAGGTTCTCGACCGCCCGCCGTAACGCGAGCGGTTTGCCGCGCACGACGCAGGTGGGTGGAGCGCGCACTTCCCATGGTTCGCCATGCGCTGCCTCGGCGGCGGCGACATCGCCGGCAAGCGCCGAGAGATCTACCGCAGCGCTCGCTTCATCACGTCCGTCGCGTGCAAAGGCAATGAAGTGCTCACACATCGCGTCCAGCGCCGCGATATCGGCTTCCATGCCCGTGCGCAGGCCTTCGTCCGCGGGTGCGGCGAGTTCGAGCCCAAGTCGTAGGCGCGCCAGAGGCGTGCGTATATCGTGCGATAGCGCGGCCAGCATGAGCTCACGTTCGCGCCGGCTGGCACGGACGTCCGCCGCGGCAAGAGCCAGTGCGCTACGCAGTTCGCGCAGTTCGTAGGCTGCATGTCGCGGGATGGGTGGAGGTGCTTCGCCGCCGACCACACCGTGAGCCGATGCGGCTAGCTGGCGCAATGGTGCGGTGAGGCTACGCGCGTAGAACGCTGCCGCAGCGAGCACGACGACGGCGGCAAGAATGATCGTCAACAGGCCTGCGCGGAAGATCGGCACGCGGGGCCCGTTGAGTGCCACGCCCAGCCAGCCGGGTGCGGGGCCCTGCGTGGCGATCCACACCGTGGCGTGCTGCGTGCCATCGATACGCAGCTCGCGCCCCGGGAACGCGCCTCGCAACCCATCCAGCACGTCGCGCACGACGGGTAGGACCGGTGTGCGGCCAACCGGTGCGTCCTGTGCATGAGTGATATCGAGTGCCGCCAGTGCGGCTACGTCGCCATGTTTGAGCAACGCATCGGCCGCGATGATGCGCGTCGCGATGGTATGCACGGTGAGGTCGCGTGCGGCGCCGTCGCCGGTGATGCGAAGCACCACGATACCGGTGATGAGTACCAGGCCCACGGTACCCGCAAGCAGCCATGCGAGACGGGCGAACAAAGTGCGCTTCATGCCGCGGCTCCATCAGGAACGAACACGTAGCCGGTGCCCCACACGGTTTGCAACCAGCGGGGCTCGCGCGGGTCATCTTCGATCAGGCGGCGAAGGCGGCTCATCGTCACATCCATGCTGCGGTCAAACGCCTCGTGGTCGCGCCCGCGGGCCGCGCTCATGAGCTGGTCGCGCGTCATGGGCTGGCGCGGCCGTTGCGCAAGCGCTGCGAGTACAGCGAACTCGCCGGTGGTGAGGTGGACGGTCTCGCCGTCGCGGAGTAAGCGGCGCGTGCTGAGTTCGAGCACGAAGGGTCCAAACGCAACATCCTGCGCATCGGCGCGCGGCGCACCCGGCACCGCTCGGCCCCGGCGCAGCACGGCGTTGATCCGGGCTACCAGTTCACGCGGGTTGCCGGGCTTGGCAAGGTAGTCGTCCGCGCCGATTTCGAGGCCTACGATGCGGTCGACATCGTCACCGCGTGCGGTAAGCATGATGATCGGGGTATCCACACCCTGGCCGCGCAGCCGGCGGCATATCGAAAGGCCGTCTTCACCCGGCATCATGATGTCCAGCACGATCAGGTCGACGTGGCGGCGCTTCAGCTCCCGGTCGAGGGCGCGGCCGTCTTCGGCGGTGGCCGTGTTGAAGCCCTGGCTTTCCAGGTACCGCGACAGCAGGTCGCGCAGGCGGACGTCGTCGTCGACGATAAGGATGCAGGGGGCGGTGGTTTCGGCCATGGAGCGATTCTGCCGCGTTCCGGCGGCGCCGGGCGGCGAAGATGTAACAGGATGTTTCAGCCACGGGGACCTGAAACGTTCCGTTGCGAAGCCACGCACACCGTGGCGCGCCAATGGCAGAGGATGGGCTCAACGGCCCCCAGCCCATTTCGTAGGAGACATCGCATGGTTCGCTCGCTTGGTTTCGCCTTTTGCACCCTGCTGGCGCTTCTCGCCCCAGAGGCACGCGCGGCGACCGACCTGTCCTACGGCCCCTCACCCCGGCAGACGCTCTCGGTCTATGCCCCGCCGCATGCCCACGACGCGCCGATCATCGTGATGGTCCACGGTGGTGCCTGGATGATCGGCGATAAGGACAACCCCGGCGTGTCCGAGCCCAAGGCCAGCCACTGGAACGCCGATGGCGTGATCTTCGTGAGCGTCGATTACCGGATGCTCCCGGAGGCAGGGCCGATGGTGCAGGCGGCCGATGTCGCCGCAGCGCTGGCCTATGTGCAGCACCATGCGCGTGAATGGAACGGCGATCCTTCGCGGGTCGTGTTGATGGGCCATTCCGCGGGCGCGCATCTCGTCTCGCTCGTGGCGGTGTCTCCGGCGCTCCAGCAGGCGGCGGGTGTTCGGCCATGGCTGGCTACGGTCTCGCTCGATAGTGGCGCCGTGGATGTCCCCGGAATCATGCAGAACCCGCACCCCCGGTTCTACGACCGAGTGTTTGGTGAAAGCCCGTCAGGATGGGCTGAAGCGTCGCCCTACGACCGCATGACCCGCGCGCCCGCCATGCCCATGTTGATGGTGTGCTCCACGGAACGCGCCAACTCGTGTCCTGCGAACGAGCGCTTTGTCAGCAAGGCGCGTGAGTTGGGAGGTAAGGCGGACGCGTTGCCCGTGGCGTTGAACCACATGCAGATCAATCAGACGCTGGGTGGATCAAACGCCTACACCGCCCAGGTCGACGCCTGGCTCAGCAAGAACGCAGCCTTGTAGGCCATTACGGCTTCTGGCCGTGCTGTAGGAGATAGAGCTTCACGTACTTGCGGCGCACGTATTCGACACGCAGCAACGCGTAGACGATGCCACGCCAGCCATCGAGAAACCCGGCGCGCAATACATAACCACGGAAAAACCGCCACATCGGGCTTACGATGATCTGCGTAAGCGTCGCGCGTTTACCCGCGGCGAATTCCTCGGTGGCCATCATGTGCGCGTAGCGCTCCTGCTTGGCCATCAACTCGGAAAGCGAGCGGTACGGGTAGTGGTCGAGGTAACCGGCGAGCATCTTCACCTCGCCATCCACGCTCACCGATTCATGGATCTCGCGTGGACCACGCCAGCCGCCCTGGCGGCGGTCGAACAGGCGCAGCACCTTGTCGGCACCGGCGTTGCCATGCTGCATGAAGCGGCCGAAGAAATCGTTGCGGCGATAGAAGCGGTAGCCCGCGGCGCCGGTGAAGCCGCCCTCGTAGGCCTTCTCGATCGCCGCCCGCAGATCATCGCCCACGCGTTCATCGGCATCCAGGCACAGGACCCACTCGTGCTTCGCCTGCGCCACGGCAAACGCCTTCTGGCTGCGGAAGCCATCGAACTTCCGCTCGAACACGCGGGCGCCCATCTCGCGGGCGATGGCCTGGGTGTCATCGCTGGAGCCGCCATCGACCACGACGAGGTCGTCGCAGAAGCTGGCGCTCGCCAGACAATCCCGGATGCGGTCGGCCTCGTTCTGGGTGATCACGCAGAGGGAAATGGGCCGCTGGGTCATGAAGGCACGGGAATCGAAGGGGCTGACGGGCCATAATGCCACGTTGCCCCTGATCGAGGTTTGCCGTGGCCGCGTGCCTGATGTTCGCCACCGAGGAATATGCGTTGCCGATCCTGCGCCCCCTGGCTGCTGCCGCACGGGCGCGAGGCCAACAGGTGGGCTGGATCGTGCCGGACGCAGTGGCCACGCACCTGGCGCCGGGCGAGCAACGCATTACCAGCCTCAAGGCCGCAAAGGCACTGCAGCCCGAGGCGGTGTACTGCGCCGCCAACTGGGTCTCGCCACGCCTGCCGGGCGTGAAGGTCCAGGTGTTCCACGGTTTCAACGCCGAAAAGCGCGATCCGGGCCGCGGCCACTTCGCCATCCGCGGGTTCTTCGACCTTTACGTGACCCAGGGGCCGGCCACCACCCAGCCCTTTGAAGCGCTCGCGAAGGAGCACGGCTACTTCGCCGTCCGCGAAACCGGCTGGCCCAAGCTCGATCCGCTCTTTATCCAGCCGCCGCCGCCGCAGGATCCCTCGATCCTGGTGCGCGACGGTCGGCCGGTCGTGATGTACGCCTCCACCTTCAGCCATCGGCTCAGCGCCGCACCGGCGATGGTCGAGCCGCTGCGCAAGATGATCGCGCGCGGCGATCGCCAGTGGCTGCTCACGCTACACCCGAAGTGCAGCGACGAACTCGTCGCCGCGTACCGCGGGCTGGAAGCGGAGAATGCGCGCTTCTACACCTCCGACAAGCTGATCGAGCTGGAGCGTGCCGCTGATGTGCTTGTCTGCGACACGTCATCGGTCATCCACGAATTCGCGGTGATGAACAAGCCAGTCGTCACCATCGCCAATCGCGTGCCGCATCCGTTCATGCTGGACGTACCGACCCCGGATGATGTCGACGCGGCCATTGATCGTGCATTGACGCATCCGCCTGAACTGATGGCGGCGATCAAAGCGCACGCTGACAACATCCATCCGTCGCATGACGGCCATGCCAGTGAGCGCGTGCTTGATGCTGTAGCGGCATTCAAGCGTGGCGACTTCGGCAAGCTCGGGCGAAAGCCCTTGAATCTCATTCGTCGTTACAAGGCCAGTCGCGATTTGCCGGCGTTGTTGCCGGGCGGTGCTTGATACATTTCGTAGATCGGGGTTGCCGTCGGGCGTAGGCTCTCAATGCCCGTTGCGCTGGCAATCCTTTACAAGCGGTTGACTTGCGTCCAGTAAAGGCCGAAATCGTGTAGGCATCCGCTGAAGGAATGTGAGCTAGTTCCTACACGAGGGAATTGATTCGATTTTTG
Source organism: Luteibacter aegosomaticola (assembly GCF_023078475.1). Taxonomy (NCBI): domain Bacteria; kingdom Pseudomonadati; phylum Pseudomonadota; class Gammaproteobacteria; order Lysobacterales; family Rhodanobacteraceae; genus Luteibacter; species Luteibacter aegosomaticola. Next base: position 92,863 of record NZ_CP095741.1, read on the forward strand.
AGAATCCTTCCATATCAATTCGATTTAGCGGTCCCTACCGTGCGCCCCTCGTTAACACGCAGGGGACGTCATGTTGCACGATGTGTCATCAAAGAGCCGCCAGTGCGCGCTCGCTATTGCCATCCATTTGGCCATTTTCTCAGGGGTTTCCCACGCCGCCGACGAGCCGGCCAAGCCGTTTCCGGCTTTTCTGGACGGGCACGTGGTGCCGGCGTCGTTCGAAAAGCCCGGCGCCACGGGCTACGTTCACCACGAAGCGGGCCAGCTCGCCAGCGATGTCCGCATCGCAGCGAACGAATACTGCGGCCTTACGCCGGGATGCAGCCTCGCGGGATACACCGCACACGAGGTCCGTGGCGCTAGCGGGAAAAACAGCGCCTATTCAGTGCTGGATATCGCGATAACCATCGACGAGCCGACGGGAACGCGCGATGTAACGATCACGGGCGGCATCGCACTCGTTCGGTCATGCCCGGTGGACGCCGTTCTTGTCGGGGATTCGAGTGCCTTCCTCGATAACCGCGATCCTGCCTCAGGTCGGTCACCGGTGGCCTGCATCTCTCCGGACGAGGTACCCAAGACGGCCTCGATGGGCGTGCCCGAAGAAAGCGGGGCCAATCAGTGCCCGATCGGCAATAGCCAGACCGTAGGCAACCCGATTAACCCGTTAACGATGAGCAAGATCGAAACTGCGGTGGACTATATGGGGCCCGACTCCTCGGGCCTGGCCTTTGCGCGCACGTATCACAGCGGCGCCTTCTCCCTGGACAACAAACTCAGCAAAGTCGCGGCGCGTTATCCCGCAGGCGCGCGCATCGGCGCACGTTGGCGCCACACGTACGACCGAGCCTTTGTCCGTCGCCCGTATTTCAGCGCTAGTGGCTGGGCTTACGGCTCCGCACTGCATCTCGTGCGGGAAGATGGCGGCGAAACCCGCTTCACCAAGAAGGGCGATACCTATGTAGCAGAGGAAGGCGAACGCGGCATCGTGCGCGAAGATGCCGATGGTGGTTGGGTCTATACCAAGGCCGACCTCACGGCCGAGCACTACGACGACAAGGGACGCCTGCGTTCGCGTATCGATGCCAACGGCAACACCTTGACCTTGCATTATGACGATATCAACGTCGGAGCTGGCGCGAAGGTGAAGGTTCTGGTTCGCGTGAGCGACCGCCAGGGTCGTGAACTCAAGTTGAGATACGACCGCTACGGCCGCATCGAGACCGTGGATACGCCCGACGGGCGGATCACATATGACTACAGCGGCGACCTGCTCGAGGGTCTCGATGCCGATCTGGTTGATGTCAGCTACCCGGATGGTCGCAAGGTCAAGTATGGATACGACGAGCCAGCCATGGGTGGCTCGCGAAACCATAAGCTCACCGGGATCGTCGGGAACGATGGTAAGCGTTTCGCGACGTTCCGCTACGACAGCGCCAATCGCGCCATTAGTTCGTCGCACGGCGATAATCTGGAGCTGACGGAAGTCATCGCGCACGACGCCAAGCGTGTCGACATCCGCAAGCCTGGACGGGACAATGAAACGTGGTACCCGAGTTACACCGACGGCGTCATCCGCCTTGGCCAGCGCGAAGAATTCTACCGACATCAAGACGTCGCTCGCGGATATGACTACGTGAGCGCAGGCCTCGTTTCGCGAAACACCGATTACCTCGGCGTCCCTACGTCGTATAAGTACGACACCAGCCGACGGCTCGAGACCGAGCGCACGGAAGCCGATGGAACCGCCGTCGCGCAGACCGTAAAGACGACGTGGCATCCCCTGTTCGACAAGCCGATCCGCATTGACAACGGTGCCCAGTGGACCGTGTTCGAATACGATCTTAAGGGCAACCTCCTCAAACAGCGCGAGGGCGGGCTCGCCGACGCGGCAAACGCCGGCCAGGGTCCCTGGCCGGCGGAACGCATCACTGCGTTCACCTACGACACGGCGGGCCGCATCCTTACGGTCGATGGGCCGCTCTCGGGTACGTCGGACACCACACGCTACCAATACCGGGCTTCGGATGCTCCCGGCTGCACACCCACCGTGTGTAGCTGGCGGCAGGGCGATCTTCATACCGTGACGGACCCACTGGGCCACGTCGATACGGTGCTCGCCTATGACGCGGCCGGCCGTCCCACATCGCTGACCGATGCCAATAGCGTGCGAACGGATCGTCAGTTCGACGCCATGGGCCGACCCGTAGAGGTGGCTATCCGGTCACGCCGCGATGGCGTGCCTTCGGCGGAAGACATCATCACCCGCGTGACGTACAACGCTAATGGCGACATCGACACGCTCACCGATGCGGATGGCGCCACGCTAACACACCGATACAACAGCGCTCACCGATTGATTGAGCAGGTCGATGCTATTGGCAATGTACGTAAGATTGAGCGGAACGATCAGGGCCAGGTAGGCACCGACAGCTTCCGTCGTCCCGACGGGACGGAAGACCTGAGCCGGAAGTACACATACGATAATCGCGGCCTACCTGCGGAAATCGAGACCCCAGATTCCAGGATCGAGTACAACTTCGACCCCAATGGACGCTTCACGGGTACGTCCGGCTACCTCCCGGGCCCGGAGTACCATCACGATGATCGGGGCCGCGTCGACCGCATCAGCGAAGGCTACGGTAGCGAACGTGGTGAAACCATCCTGGCGTACGACGGCGCCAACCGCGTGCGCACGATCGTCGACCCGAAGGGCCTGTCAACGGCTTATCTGAGAAATGGACTCGGCGATCTGCTTTGGCGTCGCAGCCCGGACACGGGCGATAGCTCCTTCGAGAACGACGCCAACGGTCAGCCCCTCCGCGAGACACCGGCGGATACCCGCAAGATCGATCGCACCTATGACGCACTCGGCCGGGTGGCGACGGTATCGTACAGCGACGGTGCCCGGACGACCTACACCTATGACGTCCCCGCGTCGGGTTGTCCTGCCGGTGCTGACTTCGCCGTCGGTCGCCTCTCGACGGTCACGGATCGCGATGGCAGCACGACATTCTGCTACGACTTCGCTGGCCGGGTGATCCAGAAGATCCAGGTGACGCGAGGGGTTAGCCTGGCGGTTCATTACACGTATTCGAAGGCGGGGCGGCTCGCATCGATGACCTACCCTGACGGGCGCCAGGTGACGTACACCCGTGATGCCGCCGGGAATGTTGTTGCCGTGGACACCCGGACGCCGTCGTCGGTGGCACAGTCCATAGCCAGCATCGTGGTGAACGACGCACTCGGTCGCCCGGTGAACTGGACCGCAGGAGCCCGCACTCTGGCTCGGACGTACGACGGAACGGGCGTCGTAACGTCCGTCCGCGATACGCGGCCAGGTGGCCTTAAGCTGACCGTGGAATACACCAATAGCAACGTTGACATGATCACGAACGGATCTGTCACGAGCTTCATTGAGAGCGATTCCCAGAACCGGGTGACATCCGCGGGCTCGTTCGATCCGTCGCCCGACAATCCTTTGGGCGACTTGCACACGTACAAGTACGACAAGACCGGAAATCGACTGTCGTGGAACACGATTCCCTTTACGAACCGAAGCTTCGTCTATGCCGCCGATAGTCATCACCTGACGACGGCAAACAAAATCGCCCGCACTTACGATGCCAACGGGAACACCACCCGCATCGGCGACCGCGAATTCGTTTATGACGCGAGCGGCCGTATGAGCCAGGCCAAGGTCAACGGCGTGGTGGAGATGAACTACGCCTACAACTCGTTCGGGCAGCAGGTGGCTCGCTACATCGCAGGGCAGATCACCGTATCGCTTCACGATGAAGCAGGCCACTGGATCGGTGATTACGACGGCGCAGGTCAGCCCATTCGCCAGACGGCATGGCTCGGCGACATCCCGCTAGCTGCCATCGACGGCGACGCGATTCGGGACATCCAAGCTGATCACCTGGGCACGCCTCGCGTCGTCATCGATCGTGCGTCGGACAAAGCCATCTGGACGTGGTCGGTCACGAGCGAGGCATTCGGCTCCGCCGCACCGAACGAAGACCCGGACAAGGATGGGACGAAGTACGTGTTTGATATGCGCTTCCCGGGGCAGCGGTATGACGCTGTGACAGGGCTCTTTCAGAATGGGTGGCGCGACTATGATCCGGTGAGTGGGCGGTACATCCAGAGCGATCCGATTGGACTCTCTGGAGGAATGTCAACTTACAGCTACGTAGGAGGGAATCCCTTCGTAGGGGTCGACCTGATGGGGCTATGCAACTGCCAGTCAATCACGCCGCCATCGCCGCCGGGGGTGGACATCAACAAAAACATCGCCGGCATGCTCAATCTAAACGCTCTCTCAAACGTCACCGGTGGTGCAGGCGTCGCCTTAAAGTATCGAGTCTTCTATGAGCTCGTGCGGAATAAGGGACCCTACGACTACAAGCAGGTAGACAGGTCAAAGTATGCCGACTACGGAAACTTCCACTATGGCGTTGTCGGCCGAGCCGCTGGCATACCGTCGGACCTGTTGCTTCGCGCGGCCGGCTGGGCCCAGACCAGATCAGGGAACTATCAGGCGGAAAACGACGGACCGTTGGGGCGCCCTCCGTACGGTGATGACCCTGCGGATCAAGAGCAGATTTCAAATGGAATGTGGTGGTATGAGAACTGCTACCGTAAATAGGGTATATCCATAGTGTGTAGTCACCCTGAAGCGGTGTGCAGCTTCAGGGTGACTGATCTGACGGGTCATGATTTTGAAAAAATTGCCGATTCTCGTAGCGATTCTTCTATGTGGATGTGGACGCGGCGGTGACGAAGCTGCAAGGGTCACCTCTCCCGACGGACGGCATGATGCCGTTGTAATTGAAGACGGAGGTGGCGCCACCACATCCTTCTGGTACGACATTTGTGTCGTGCGCGTAGGTGAGACCTGTTCCAGCAAGGAAATCGCACTTGTTTTGTATGATGCTGGACGGAATGCGTCAGCATATGGTGTGAACATTCATTGGGACGGTCCATATCGTGTGAGGGCTGAGTACGACACCGCAGAACGGGTGCAAAGAATGGAGCCGTCTCCGCTTATCGAAGCAGGGGTATCCATTGATATCGCTCCCGGAACCATCGACAAGACGGCACCTCCAGGCGCAATGGTTCGGCGCGACTTGCCTCGAACCGGAAATCGTTGAGTAAAACAACGAACGAGCAGTTAGCGGGTAAGGACGCGCCCAGTGTTGCCATCGGCGTGCCCGAAGAGGAAGACCAAATTGTCACCGAGCAAGTCATTGGTCGCCATGGCGAGTGTCTAGCCTGGCTTTCTCACCGCTAAGGACGAATCATGCTCGAAGGATACTTATTGTTCGGCACGCCGCTGCTCGCTGGTCTTCTCTCGCTCATTTGGCTCTCGGTCACCCTGGTGCGCTATGCCCTGAGCCTACGTCGCGGCCGACCAGCTTGTCGGCGTTTTCCAGGTAGGGACTTTAGCGAACGTGCCAGGCAGCTGAAGATCCCATGCGTTGCACTCCTCATCTCGGGACTATGGTTTTGGTTTGTCGTAATCGCGACTGATGCGCAGGTTATGAAGCCAGCGTGCCTCGATGAATGGTAGGTGGCCGGGACTCCGTGGGCATCTATGGTGGGCGGCTCTCGCGCGCAAGCGCGCTCCTACAAGGGCTGTGGTAGCTGCGGTAAAGTACTGGAGTGCTCAGGAGTCCTTCCCATGTCCAATCCCACCGCCCAAGCCACCGGGGCCGTCTTTTCGGCCGATCGCATGCACGAGGCGCGTGAGCGCTCCTGGGCTGCCCTCCGCGACATCGCCGCCCACATCGTGCCGGGCATGACCGAACCCGAGGCCATCACCATGGCAGGGGAGCGGCTGCATGCGGCGGGTATGCAGCGGATCTGGCATCCCAGCATCATTCGTTTTGGCGCGAACACGTTGAAGACGTTCCGCCAGCGTTCGGCGCCGGATACCGTGCTGGCGGAGAACGATATCTTCTTCGTCGATCTTGGCCCGGTATTTGAAGGGCACGAGGGTGACGTGGGCGATACGTTCGTGGTGGGCGATGACGGTGTGATGCATGCCTGTGCGGCGGCAGCACGTGAGCTGTTCCGGCGTGGCGAGGCGCGTTGGCGCGAAGGCGTCACCGGTGTGGCCTTGTACGACTATGTCAGTGCTGAGGCCGAATCACTCGGCTGGCGTTTGAACCACGCGACGAAGGGTCATCGCGTGGGTGACTACCCGCATGCCGTGCATAAGGCAGGCAACCTCGGCGACTTCGATGCGCAGCCCGTGCCGGGTCTTTGGATCCTCGAGATCCAGATCGCTCATCCCGTGTTGCCGATCGGTGCGTTTTACGAAGACCTGCTGATGGCGTGACTCGCCCGGCTAACTGTGCGTCAATGCGGGTACGCCACGCACAGGGAATGATACCGGATGGTCCGTCGTACATGGGGCGCCGCGCTTGCGGCATGTGTGCTCATCGCCGCCTGCTCGAAGGCACCCGAAGCTGAGGCACCGAAGCAGACCGCCGAAGCGCCGAAACACGCCGAGGTCGCTCCGGTCACGGTGTCCGCGGCGCCTGTCTCCGGCGTTCCCGTGCAGGCGGTGCAGCGCTACGTGCTCGACGACACGGAAGTGCGCACGATCCACGCACCGAAGCTCAATCGCGATTATCAGCTCTTCGTGAGCCTGCCGCCGGATTACGCACAGCACCCAGATCGCAAGTACCCGGTGATGTTCGTTACCGATGCGAACTACGGCTTCCCGCTTATCCGCAGCATCGCTCGCCGCCTGGGCGATCACGGTGATGGCACCGAGGATTTCATCCTCGTGGGCCTCTCCTATGCGGTGGGCGACACGCCGGTCTACAGTCGTCGCCGCGATTACACGCCGACGAACCACGGCCCGAGCGGCCTCACTTCCGACATGCCAGGTCGACCCGTGTTGCATGGCGAAGCCGAAGCCTACCTCGAGTCCATCAAGAACGATGTCTTCCCGGTAATCGCCACGAACTACCGCGCAGACATGTCACGCGCGATCTACGTAGGCCATTCGTACGGCGGTCTGCTGGGCTACGAAATCCTGCTCCACGACCCGGGGATGTTCAGCCACTACGTCCTCGGCAGCCCGTCGCTGCAGTTCGATCACGGCGTTGAATTCACGCGCATGCATGAGGCGCTGGCAAATCGGAAGGACCTCCAGGCGAACGTGCTGGTGATCCTTGGCGGCTTTGAAACGCTCAGCAAGGACAAGAGCGACCGCCGCTTCAATACCGGCACCGACATGATTGGCGACAACCGCCGCTTCGTCGCGGAACTCCAGGCGAAGCATTACCCCGGCCTGCATGTGAACCTGATGACGGTGCCCGGCGAAGATCACCTCACGGTGTTCCCGATGATCATCACGCGCGGGATTGAATGGGCCTTGCCGGGCCAGCGGCCGCCGTTCAACGTGACAGGCGGGTAACCGAGAAGGCGACCACAAGCGCGCCGAAGGTGAGCGCGCCAAGCCAGTAGACGGAACCCAGTGCCGCGCCATCGCTGGCGATGGCAGCACCCCAGGACGCGGCGAGCAGCAACCAGCCGGCGGTTTTCATGCCGCGCGTGGTGCCGGCAGGCAATGCCTTGCCGAGCACATCGCGCTGGTGGCGCGACATGCCCATGCTCAACGCGGCAAAGCCGCCTAAGGCAGCGAGTACGCAGAGCAGCATCATGCGACCGCTTCCTTCTTCCGGCGGACGCGCACGACTTCCTTGCGGTTATGCACCTTCCACGCGCAGAACCCGAGCAGCCCGGCGAGGGCGAGCATCATCAGGTCGAAACTTGCGTAGACCAGATCGCCGTTCCACAGGCTGGTGAACAGGCCACGATCAGTCGTCATCATGTCCACCACCGGCACGGCGAAGAAGCCGGCCGCGGCGACGGAAAGCGTTTCCACCCAGGCCCGTTTCACCGGCCGCACGATGGCGACGACGCAAAGCACGCCCCAGCCGATGAACAGCCAGTTGGCTTCCCAGTTCGGGCGTTGCGCGACATCGAACGGCAGCAGGCGGTTGGCCATGAAGTAGCAGGCGATGCCAAATGGTAGGCCGGCGATGGTGGCGATGTTCATCCGCTCGACCAGGCGGAAGCCGAAGTACGGTCGTTCCGGATCGGGCAGCTGCAGGCGGCGTTTGGAGGTCCAGAGCACGAGGCCCGTGCCGACCATGGCCGTACCGGCGAGTCCGCAGAGGAAGTAGAACCAGCGCAACAGGAGCGGTGCAAAGCGGCCAGCGTGCAGGCCGACCATGACGCTTTCGGTTTCACGCGCGCCGCCACGTGCCGGTGGGCGCGCGTGCATGACGCCGGTCGCGGCGTCGAAGGTGAGCGTCTCGCCACGCGTATCCATGCCGGCACCGGTAGCGCGGATGATCTTCACCACGCCGTGCGCATCACCGGGGATGGGCACGAAGATGTAACCGGGCTCCGCGCCATGCCAGGTTTCGCGCGCCTGCTTCAGCATGTCGGCGATAGGCGCCATGGGCGCGTTAGTGCCAGAGCGCTTCGGCGCTTCGTCCGCGCCAAACGCATCGGCGTAATACGCAGCGCGGTTCTCGTATGCCGCGGTAACGCCCCAGGGCATGTACTGCGCGGCCAGGGTAACGAGACCGGTGTACGTGATCATGAAATGGAACGGCAGGGCGAGCACGGCCGTGAGGTTGTGGCCATCCAGCCACGAGCGCTGGCCCTTGCCGAAGCGAAGGGTGAAGAAATCCGTGAAGATCTTCTTGTGTGTGATGACGCCGCTGATGATCGCCACCAGCATGAACATCGCTGCGAGGCCGACGGCCCAGCGTGCCCAAAGCACGGGCAGGTAATACAGGTCGAAGTGCATGCGGTAGAGCCGCCAGCCACCCAGCGTGTCGCGCGCATCCACTTTCTTGCCGTCACCATCCACGAGGAAGGCGTGGTCTCGCCACTGGGCGAAGGTCTCGCCCTTTTCCTTCCAGAAGGCGGTAGTAGCCACTGCGCGTTCGCTCGGCAGTTCGATCGACCACTGCTCCGCATCGGCCGCATGCTTCTGCATGTACGCGACGGCGCCTTCGGCGCCCGCATCGATGTTGTGCTGGCCATGCACCTCAGGCTGCATCCAGCGGGTGATCTCGTCCTGGAAATACGACGCGGTGCCGGTCACGAACACGAGGAACAACAGCCAGCCGAGGAGCAGGCCCACCCACGTATGCAGCCAGGCCATCGACTGGCGGAGACCCCCGTTCACGCGCCACCCCCGTGCATCGATAGGTACAGCGCGAGGCCGAGCGGCGCGCAGTAGACGCTGGTCCAGAACCACACCCGCGAGGCGCGTGCCACGGCGAACGCGAAGATCGCCACCACGGCATAGACGGCGAACGACACCAGCATGCCGGTCATCACCGCCTCGACCCGCGGGATCGGGAGCCAGCGCGCGAAGCCGGCGGCGGTGAGAGCCGCGGCTACGTAGCCGCCCACGGCAGCGAGGACGGTGCGCGAGGCAACGTCCAGGGCGTGGGCAAGGCGGGCGCCGGGCGCGCCGGTGGGGGTGGAACGGGGCATCGGACTCTCTCGGGACGGGCGCCCGCCAGCGCGCCAGGCGCGGTTTTCCCTGACGAACGGCGGTGCGGTACACCCATATTAATGAGATTCATTCGCAAATACGAGCGAAGGGGCTGGATTCCACCCTTCCGGCGCTACGGGTTAGGATCGGAGTTTGTCCGACAAATAGGTGGGGAGATGGGGATGGGGATTCGCAAGGCTCTGGGGTTCGCGCTGCTGGGCGCTATGGCATCCACCGCGGCGTTCGCTGCCCCGCCGCCCGGCCATTCGGGTAACCCGGCCTTCCCGGGCTGGTACGCCGACCCGGAAGCGGCGATCTTCGACAACACCTACTGGATCTATCCCACCACCTCGCTCGCTTACGCGAAGCAGACGGGCTTCGATGCCTTCTCATCGCCGGATCTCGTTCACTGGACAAAGCACGCCAACGTGCTGGCCATCGGCGACATTCCCTGGGCCAAGAAAGCCCTGTGGGCGCCCTCGGTGGTGAAGAACAACGGCAAGTACTACTTCTTCTTCGCGGCGAACGATATCCAGAGCGACAAGGAACTCGGTGGCATCGGCGTGGCCGTGGCGGATAAGCCGGATGGTCCGTTCAAGGATCTGCTGGGCAAGCCGCTCATCGGCGCCTTCCACAACGGCGCGCAGCCGATCGACCAGTTCGCCTTCCACGATGAAGACGGCACCTGGTACATGATCTATGGCGGCTGGAAGCACGCGAACATCGTGAAGCTGAAGCCGGACTTCACCGACGTCGAGCCCATGGCCGATGGCACGGTGTACAAGGAAATCACGCCCGAGAAGTACGTCGAAGGCCCGTTGATGTTCAAGCGCAACGGCAAGTACTACTTCATGTGGTCGGAAGGCGGTTGGACCGGCCCGGATTACTCCGTGGCCTACGCCATCGGCGATTCGCCGATGGGCCCGTTCAAGCGGATCGGCACCATCCTCAAGACCGATCCGGCGATCGGCACCGGCGCAGGCCATAACTCGGTGTTCCACGTCGCGAAGGATGACAGCTGGTACATCGTGTACCACCGCCACCCGCTCGGCGATACCAACGGCAACGATCGCGAAACCTGTGTCGACAAGATGGAGTTCGACAAGGACGGCAAGATCCTGCCGGTGAAAATGACGATGGAAGGCGTGACCGCAAAACCCCTCCGCTAATCAAAACCCTGTAGGAGCGTGCTTGCACGCGATCCGCCGCAGGCGGCCCGCTACCGCAAGCACATCGCGCGCAAGCGCGCTCCTACAGGGGTTTTCTCGTAAAGTGCAAGTGAGAAAAATCCTTAGTTCTTCCGACATTTCAATACGCAAGGATTGGCTACAATGCCCGCCGGGTGGGGCAAGCACCTCGCGAAGGAATTGACGGGCATGCGTTACGAGAAGGGTCACAAGGAGCTGACACGACAGCGGATTGTCGAAGCGGCATCGGAGCGTTTCCGCGCCGATGGCATCGATGGGGTAGGTGTCGTCAGCCTGATGGGTGATGTCGGGCTGACCCAGGGTGGTTTCTATAACCATTTCCCCTCCAAGGAGGATCTGGTGCGCGAGAGCGTGGCCAGCGGCGTCGCCGCGGCTACCCAGCGCATGGCCGATCGCGTGGCGAGTTCGCGCGGTGAACGCTACCGCGCCCTGGTCAACGGCTATCTTTCCGCGGAGCACCGCGATAACCCGGCAAGCGGCTGCGTCGCTGCCTCGCTGGCGGGTGAGCTGGCACGCCGGCCGGAAGAAACGCGTATCGCTTTCACCGAAGGCGTCGGCGGCATGCTCGAACTGATCGCCTCGACGTTGCCGGATAGCGTGCGCGGCAAACGCCGTCGCTCGCTGGCGACGGCGGTGTTCTCATCGATGGTGGGTTCGCTCGCGCTATCGCGTGCGGTGGCCGATACAGGCACCTCGGACGAGATGCTCTCGATCGGGCGCCAGTCGGCGCTGGCGCTGATCGAAGCGGGTTGATTACTTCGCCGGGACCGGCGGCTTGCCCATGGCGGCCGTCTTCTCGGCGATCTTCGCCTTGATGGCCGGGATGGCGGCGAGCGCGGCGCGCTCGCCTTCCAGGATCGCGACGTTCTTCTGATCGAAATCCGTGGGGCCGATCTGGCCGACCTTCGGCCGGATCACGACATCCGCGCGGCCCAGTTCCTGCTCGGCCAGCTTGCGGCCCATGATGGTGATGGACTGGCCCACGATGCCGGCCATGCTGCCCGGGTTCGTGCCATCCGGACGCGCCGAGATATCCACCGCGATGACGATATCGGCGCCGAGCTGGCGCGCGGCATCCACCGGGACGGGGCTGACCACGCCGCCGTCGACGAAGTGCTTGCCGTTGATCTCCACCGGTTCGAACACGCCGGGGATGCTGCTCGATGCACGCACGGCCTGGCCGGTATTGCCACGAACGAAGATCGCGCGGTCGCCGGTTTCCAGCACGGTGGACACGGCAGCGAACGGCGTGTGCAGCTTTTCGATCGGCTGCTGCTTCACCAGCTGGTTCACGTAATCCTGCAGCTTCTGGCCCTGGACGAGGCCACCCGAGAAGAGCCGCACGTCGCGGACGGTGGCTTCGTCGAGCGAGAACGCCGTTTCCTGCAACTGGAAGGCATCCATGCCGCTGGCATAGAGCGCGCCCACGACACTGCCCGCGCTGGTGCCGGAGACCACGTCGGGATGGATCCCGCTGGCCTCCAGCATCTTGATGACGCCGATATGCGCGAAGCCCTTGGCCGCGCCGCCGCCCAGCGCGAGGCCGATGCGGGGTTTGGCGGCCAGGACCGGAACGGCGGTATCCGGCCGTTCGTTGGGCTTCACGGTGTTACCACCGCCGAAGCAGCCCGTCAGCAAGGAGGCCAACAGGAGGGGGAGCAGGCGGCTAAGGCGGCGGGACATCATGTCGGTCGTTTCTCGGGGTTGGATCAGCCGCGGGTCTGGTCGGCTTCGAGGTGGTAACGGGTAGCAACCTCGATCTCGTGCTTCGAGCCGAGGAACACGGGAACACGCTGGTGCAGGCCGCTCGGCTGGATCTCCATGATCCGCTCACGGCCGGTGGTGGCCGCGCCGCCCGCCTGCTCGATAATGAAGGCCATCGGGTTGGCTTCGTACATCAGGCGCAGCTTGCCGGTACCGCCCTTGGCCGTGATCTTCGCGTCGAGCGGGTAATAGAACACGCCGCCGCGGGTGATGATGCGATGGACATCGGCCACCATGGAGGCCACCCAGCGCATGTTGTAATCGCGGCCGCGCGGCCCGGTGGTGCCCGCCAGCAGTTCGCCAATGTAGCGCTGCATCGGGGCTTCCCAATGGCGCTGGTTGGACATATTGATGGCGAACTCCGCCGTCTCGGCCGGGATGGTGATGCCGCGGCGGGTGAGCACGAAGCTGCCGTGCTCGCGATCCAGGGTGAACTCGTGGACGCCATGGCCGAAGGTGAGCACCAGCAGGGTGCTGGGGCCGTAGACCACGTAGCCAGCGGCGACCTGGGCGGTGCCCGGCTGCAGGAAATCTTCCGTGGTCGGCTCGGTGACGCCATCGGGGCAGCGCAGCACGGAGAAGATCGTGCCCACCGACACGTTGACGTCGATGTTCGAGGAGCCGTCCAGCGGATCGAACAGGAGCAGGTGGTGGCCCTTGGGGTAGGCATCGGGGATCGGCTGGGGGTCTTCCATCTCTTCCGAAGCGCAGGCCGCCAGGTGGCCGCCCCAGGCGTTCGCTTCCAGCAGGATCTCATTGGACATGACGTCCAGCTTCTTCTGCGCCTCGCCCTGCACGTTATCGGAGCCGGCATTGCCCAGCACGCCACCCAGGGCGCCCTTGCCAGTGGCCACGGAGATGCGCTTGCAGGCGCGCGCCACCACCTCGATCAGCAGGCTGAGCTCGCTGTAGACATGGCCAGCGCGCTTCTCCTCGATCAGGAACTGGATCAGTGAAATCGGTTTCGTCATCACACGGGCCCTGGAGCGAAAGCACGCATTGTCCGGGTGCTGGGTGAATGGCGCCAGAGGGGGCTGCTGACAGCACGTTGTCAGTAGGGCCCCCGCACACTCTCCCTTACTGACACCACGGGAGGGGTTGCCATGAATCCGCTGCTCGAACGCATCACCAGGCTCTATGCCCCGCTGGGCCAGATCGGCCTGCTGATGGGTGGCCATTACCGCTTCGCGCCCGATCAAGCCACGCCTGATCGCGCCACGTCGGATCAGGCCGCGCCTGGTGCGAGCGCGCTTTCGTGCGGCCCAGCCCGCGGCAAGGCCCCATCGCGCGCAAGCGCGCTCCTACGACACAAGCCGCACGCTTACTGAGACAAGAGGGAAGGGAATGAACAGCAGTCGCATCGTTTTTCACCATGGGCCGAATAGCCGTTCCACCAGCACCCTGATGCTGCTGGAGGAGTTGGGTGCCCAGTACGACATGCATGTGCTCAACCTCGCCGCTGGTGAACAGCGCCAGGCCGCGTATCTCAAGATCAACCCGATGGGGAAGGTGCCTGCCATCTCGCACCACGGCCAGCTGGTGACGGAACGTCCGGCGGTATTCACTTACCTGGCCGATCTGTTCCCGCAGGCAGGGCTGGCACCGGGCCTGGGCGAGCCGCTGCGTGGGCCGTACCTGCGCTGGCTGGCCTTCTACGGTTCGTGCTTCGAGCCAGCCGTGCTCGACCATTACATGAAGAACGCCGTTGCGCCGGCGGGCACCTGCCCCTATGGCGATTACGAATCGGTGTTGAACCTGGTCGAGACCCAGCTGGGGGCCGGCCCGTGGATCCTCGGCGAACGCTTCACCGCCGCCGATATCCTGTGGGCCAATGCACTGGATTACGTGATGTCGTTTGGCCTGGTGGCCCGCCGCCCGGTCTTCGAGGCTTACGTCGCCCGGCTCAAGGTGCGCCCGGCCATCATCCGCGCCGCCGAGCAGGATGAGGCGCTGGCCCGCGCCCAGCAGCGGGCCGCGGCCTGAGCGCCCGGCCATGGCGGACCGTGACCATCGCCGCTTCCCGCGCGCCGCGCGGAAAGCGATGATGGACGAATGCGACGCGCGGACCGCCTGTTCCTCATCATCAACGCCCTGCGTGGGCGGCGTACTGCGCTGCCCGCACGCCAGCTGGCGGCTACGCTCGAGGTCTCGCTGCGCACGGTCTACCGTGACGTGGCGGACCTCCAGCTCTCCGGCGTGCCTATCGAAGGCGAAGCCGGCGTGGGCTACCTGCTGCGCAAGGGCTCGGACATCCCACCGCTGATGTTCAACGCCGACGAACTCGAAGCGCTGGTGGCCGGTACGCGATTCGTGCGTGCCTTCGCCGGCGAGCGCCTGGCCCGCGAGGCGCAGGCGGCCCTGATCAAGATCGAGGCCGTGCTGCCACCGGAGCTTCGAGAGCGGGCGGCGCAATCGAAAATCTTCGCGCCCATCTGGCGCGATCCCGAACAGAACCATATCGCGCGCATGCTCGATCGCCTGCACGAGGCGGTACTCCAGCGGCACGTGTTGTGCCTGGAATACCGTGATGCGCAGGGGCGCGCGAGTACACGCGAGGTCGAGCCGCTCTGCCTGTCGTTCTGGGGCGGCGCGTGGACGCTCACCACGTGGTGCCGGCACCGCAACGACTTCCGCAACTTCCGCCCCGACCGTATCGAATCCTGCAAGGAATCCGGGGAGACCTTCGAGGATGTGCCGGGCCGCGACCTGAAGACCTTCCTCGAAACGATCCGCGGCTACTACGCCGGCCTGGAATAGCCCCGCCGTTGTGGGAGCGCGACCCAACCTGTGTCACAGGGCGGGCAGGGTGTTCGCGTGCCATCATCGGGCCTTTCCACGTCCCCACCTGGTACCCGAATGACTCCCTGGATCCGCGCCATTGCTTTCGTCGGCCTCTTTGCCGGCGCCGCCCATGCCACGCAGCAGGCCGACGATGCCTTCAAAAGCATCTATGAGAAGGAATGGGCATGGCGTAACGGGCAGGCGGGCATCCTGACCTCGGGCGAAGCGCAGCCGGGTAATGGCCGCCTCGATACGGTGGACGCCGCCAGCCAGGCCAAGCGCCTTGCGTACTGGAACGACGTGCTGGCGCAGCTCGACCGGATCGATCCGAAACAGCTGGGTGATGAGGCCCGCATCGATTACCAGGTGTACCGCGAGCAGGTGTACAACCTGGCCGCCGCGCAGCGCTTCAGCCAGTGGCAGATGCCGTTCAACAGCGACTCGGCGTTCTGGTCCGATGTTGGCTATGTGATGCATGGCGATGACCTGCGCACCCGCGAGGATTACAGCGCCTATATCGAGCGGCTGAAGCAGATCCCCACCTGGATGGACCAGGAGATCGCGAACATGCGCCTGGGCCTGGCGCGTGGCTTTACCGTGCCGCGCGCGGTGCTCGACGGCCGTGACGCCTCGATCGCCGCCGTTGCCGAGCTGAAGAGCCCGGAAGACAGTGCGCTGTACGAGCCGTTCAAGCACATGCCGAACACCTTGCCCGCGAAGGATGCCGATGCGCTGCGCGCGCAGGCCCGCGACGCGATCGCCAAGGGCGTGATCCCGGCGTACGGCAAGCTGCTGACCTTCTTCCGCAAGGACTACCTGCCGAAGGCACGCACCACGCTCGCCGCCGAAGCGATGCCTGACGGCAAGGCGTATTACCTGCAGCAGATCCGCGAATACACCACGCTGGACCTCACGCCCGACCAGATCCACGCGATCGGCCTGCGCGAGGTAGCGAGCATCCACGAGCGCATGCTCGAAGTGATGAAGGAAACCGACTTCAAGGGCGATTTCCCGGCGTTCCTGCATTTCCTCCGCACCGATCCGCAGTTCTACGCCAAGACGCCGGATGAGCTGCTGATGCGCACCGCCTGGGTGGCGAAGCAGGTGGATGGGGATCTGTCGAAGTATTTCGGCCTGCTGCCGCGCCAGCGTTTCGCGATCAAGCCGGTGCCGGCGGATATCGCGCCGTACTACACCTCGGGCCGTGGTGGCCCGGATGTGTACCTCGTGAACACCTACGACCTGCCGTCGCGGCCGCTGTTCAACATGCCGGCTCTGACGCTGCATGAATCCATGCCGGGCCACGCCCTGCAGCTGGCGCTATCGGCCGAACAACAGGGCCTGCCGGCGTTCCGTCGCGAGGGCTATATCTCGGCCTACGGCGAGGGTTGGGCGCTGTACTCGGAATACCTCGGCGAGGAGATGGGCATTTACCACACGCCGTACGAGCGCTTCGGTTACCTCACCTACCAGATGTGGCGCGCCTGCCGCCTGGTGGTGGATACCGGTATCCACCACCTTGGCTGGACCCGCCAGCAGGCGATCGACTACCTCACCGACAACACGGCCCTGAGCCAGCGCGAGATCGCGAACGAAGTGGACCGCTACATCAGCTGGCCGGGCCAGGCGCTGTCGTACGAACTGGGCTACCTCAAGATCCGCGAGCTCCGCGAGCGGGCCGAGAAGCAGCTGGGTGAGAAGTTCGACCTGCGCGCCTTCCACGACATGATCCTGGCCCTGGGCAGCGTGCCCATGCCGGTGCTGGAGCAGCACGTGAACGAGTGGATCGCCACCCGCAAGGGCTAAGCAGACCTGCCGCCCGCCGCCTGACCGTGGCCGGCGGCCTCGACCCGTAGGAGCCCACCCTGTGGGCGACGCCTTTCGTACAAACGCCGCAGGGTCTGTGGCTCTGTCGCGAAAGATGTCGCCCACAGGGTGGGCTCCTACAGTAATGTCTCCATAAATGGAGTACACTGCATCACAACTCCACAGGTGAAGTTATGATGCATCCTGCCATCCGAACCGAACCGAGTACCAGCGGCGACCTGGGCGGCCCCGCCCTCCGGGCCTTTTTCAGCCTGGCCGAGCACTGGAAACTGAAGGGTGCCGAGCAGCGGACCCTCCTGGGCGATCCGCCGGAATCCACGTACTTCAAATGGAAGAAACAGCAGGATGGCTCGCCCTCGCGCGATGTCATTGAACGCATCAGCTACCTGCTCGGCATCTGGAAAGATCTGCAGATCCTCTTCCCCGATACGGCCCAGGCCGATGCCTGGGTGCGCAAGGCGAACGATGCGCCGCTGTTCGGAGGCCGCTCCGCCCTCGACCGCATGCTCTCCGGCAACGTCGCCGACCTCTATGTCGTCCGCCAGTACCTGGACGCCCAGCGCGGCTGGAACGGATGAGCGCCGCGCCGCCGCTCCATCGCGTTCGCTGGAGCCACGCCTACCGCATCGTTTCCAGCCGTTTCCCGCCTGTCGGCCTGTTCGATCGCATTGCCGACCCGCGCGATATCGACGCAGTGATGCAGATCGAATCCATGACCAACCCACGCCTGCGCGACGAGATCGGCGCGCTGAGCCTTGTACCACCCGAGCGCCGCATCAGCGGGCCCGGCACCAGTCCGGTCATGGCGGCGTTCGCCCATATCTCGCCCGACGGCAGCCGATTCTCCGATGGCCACTGGGGTGTGTTTTACGCCGCGCATACGGTCGCCACCGCGATCGAGGAAACCGTGTTTCACCGCGAAGCCTTCATGGCCGCGACGAAGGAGCCGCCCACCGATGTGCAGGTGCGTTGCTACCGCACGTCCATCAGCGGCTCGTTCCACGATATACGTGGTGGATGGCTCGCCGAGCACGATCCCGATTCGTACGTGGCCAGTGTGAAGCTGGCGCGCGAACTACGCGATGCGGGCTCGAACGGCATTGTTTACGACAGCGCCAGGCACACCGGAGGCGAGTGCATTGCCGCCTTCTACCCGGATGTCGTCGCCCCCTGCACACAGGCCGAACACTTCATTTACCGGTGGAATGGCACGCGCATCGAGGCGGTGCTTAAGGTCACGGCGGTGGAACGTCAAGGTTTGTCGAGCGGCACCTAAACGGGTTACGGTCGGGAAATGAAACGCCTGACGCTACTCCTCACCCTGCTGTTTCTCGCCTTCGGCGCCGCTGCCAAGGATAACGACCACGCCAAGTGGGAGCCTGATATCCAGGCTTTCGAAGCCACGGACAAGGCTACGCCGCCCCAGCAGCATGCGGTGCTGTTCATCGGCAGCTCGTCCATTCGCTTCTGGCAAAGCCTCGACACCGATTTCCCCGGCTACCACGTCATCAACCGTGGCTTTGGCGGTTCCGACCTGGATGATTCCACGGCGTTCGCCGACCGCATCGTCAAGCCGTACCACCCGGCCGCCATTGTCATTTACGCCGGCGACAACGACCTGGCGAACGGCGATACCCCGGAGCAGGTCCGCGACGACTTCATCGCTTTCGTGGCCAAGGTGCGTTCCTACGACCCCGAGGTGCCGATCGCCTTTATCTCGATCAAGCCGAGCATCGCCCGCATTAACCTGCTGCCGAATATCGATCGCGCGAACCAGCTGGTGCGCGACCAGGCCATGAAGGAAAAGGGCGTGGCGTTCCTCGACGTGGCGCCCGCCATGGTCGATGCGGATGGCAAGCCGAAGCCGGATCTCTTCAGGGAAGATGGCCTGCATATGACGCCGAAGGGTTACGCCCTTTGGGTGGCGCAGGTGAAGCCGTGGCTGGCCGACCACGCGATGGCGGCCCAAGTTAAACAGACGCCAAACGCGACCCCGAAGTAGTACGGGAACTTCACGGCTCCGCCCTTATCTAAGTATTCGATCGCCGAGAGGCGACCTGTTGGTAATCAGCGGGCAGACTGGCCGACTGATTATCCCGGGTCCCGCTATTTCCCCTGATAGCCTGGACCCGACGCGACCCCGGCAGCTCCTCCCCTGGCTGCCGGGGTTTTATTTTGCCCAAAGAAAAATTTCGAACAAAAAAATAACGGGCCGGCTTTCGCCGACCCGTTGTGCTTTCTGCCGTGCCTGTCTGGCTTACGCGCGCAGACGGCCCGCGTACGGACGGATGGACGTGTCGAACGCACGCCATACGCCATCGTTGCCTTCAATGTTCAGGACGATATCGGAATCGGCCCGAGCCGCTTCGATGCGGCGAGCCTCGGTGAACGCACACTCGAGGGCGTCATCGCGGGAGCAGAACTCACCGTATTCGGCTTCGTTCTTCTGCAACAACCAGAGACCTGGCCCTACCGACTCAAACGGAATATCGAAGACAACCACGACGGATCCACCCTGTTCGACCTTGGATGGTTCCATCGTAGAGATCCGTTCGTTAGGCCGCCGTTGAGTTTCAGTTGTCTTCGCCGGAAGCGAAGCCTTCGCGGGTCCCGCGCTGGAACACCTTGTCGTCGGCCAGCACCGCTGCCGCGGCGACCGCGTTGCCATGCGAAAGCTTCTCGTAGATCGGGGTGAAATCCGGGCGGGTGGCATCGAACAGCTGATCGAAGCTGTCGATCACGAAGTAGGTTTGCTGGAACGTATCGATCCGGTACTTCGTGTTCATGACCCGCTCGAGGCCGAAGCCGATCCGGTTGGGGGCCGGCGAATCGATGGAGTAAATGGACTCGCCCTTGGAGCTGACGATGCCCGCGCCATAGATACGCATGCCTTCCGGCGTGTTGATCAGGCCGAACTCCACGGTGTACCAGTACAGGCGCGTGAGGTTCATCAGCGCCTCGGGGCCGATCGCGTATGCCTTCATGCCGCCCTTGCCGTAAGCCTCCATGTAGTCGGCGAAGACTGGGTTGAGCAGCAGCGGCACGTGGCCGAAGAGGTCGTGGAACAGGTCCGGCTCGGAGAGGTAATCGAGCTGGTCGGGGCGGCGGATCCACCAGCTCACCGGGAAGCGGCGGTTGGCCAGGTGGTCAAAGAAGACTTCATCGGGCAGCAGGCCTTCCACGGCCACGATCTGCCAGCCGGTCGCTTCGCCCAGCACCTTGTTCAGGTCATCGAAACGGGGAATGCCGCCCTCGCCGAAGCCGAAGCGTTCCACGCCTTCCAGGAATTCCTTGCAGGCGTAGGACGGCAGCAGCTCGCGCTGGCGCTTGTACAAGGTGTCCCACACCTCGTGGTCCGTCTTCGAATAGCTGGCCCACGGCTGCTCCACGATGCCGGTCGCGTAGACGGGCACGTATCCGCGGTCGGTCTGTTGGTGTTCGACGCGACGGGGATTGTCCATGGCGGGCCTCCTTGGGGCAGTTGCGGTGGGTAGGACAACAGCATAGGCGCAATCTGGCGCAAGAGGCTTGTGTTGTTGCACGCGCAGACCTAAATAGTGCAATCATGTTGCGTATTAGATCGTTATGGCGGAATTTTCATGCAAGGCAACCTCGATCGCACCGATCTGCGCATCCTGGCCACCCTCCAGGCGAACGGCCGCATCAGCAATGCCGAGCTGGCCACCGAGGTGAACCTTTCACCGTCGGCGTGCCTGCGCCGGGTGCAGCGTCTCGAGGGCGACGGGATCATCGCGGGCTATGGCGCCCGGCTGGAGCCGCGGGCCATCGGCCTGGGCTTGCAGGCCTTCGTCCGCGTGCAGCTATCCCGGCATGAAAGCGAGGCGGTCGCCGCCTTCTCGGCCACGGTGGCCGACTGGGACGAGGTCGTGGCCTGCCATGCCCTCACCGGCGACATGGACTACCTGCTCCAGGTGTACGTGGCCGATCTCGACGGCTTCTCGGCCTTCCTGCTGGACCGCCTGCTCAATGCGGCCGGCGTCGCCGACGTGAATACGAGCTTCGTCCTGCGTACGGTGAAAGCGAGCACTGCCTTGCCGCTCGGCAATGCCAAGCCAGCGTGATTTAAGAAGAAATTAAGATCGCTCTAGCGGCGGGGTCGCCGCGTCGTTAATCTTGTGCGCTCCATGGAAGCTGCCACCGCCAATCCTGCCCCTCGCGACCGCATGCGCCCGTTGCGCTACCTGTGGCGCGTGCCCCTGCTTCTGGCGAACATCGTGTTCGCCATCGTCATCTGCGCCTTCATCCTGAGCTGGCGCGGCGGGGTCATGAAGAACGGCCGTGAGCCCTTCGCCCACCGCAGTATCCGCCTGTGGTCGAACCTCCAGCTGAAGATCTTCGGCTTTACGGTGCACCGCTACGGCAACGCGCTGCACGACCCTGTCCTGTTCGTGGCCAACCACACCTCGTGGCTGGATATCGTGCTGCTCCATTCGCAGCGCGCCGCCTGTTTCGTGGCCAAGGCCGAAATCGCGCGCTGGCCGCTCGTCGGCTGGATGGCCGCCCGTGGTGGCACCATCTTCCACCGTCGCGGCAATAACCACTCGCTGGCCTCCGTCATGGCCGTGATGGTCGAACGCCTGCGCGAAGGCCGCGCCGTCGCCGTGTTCCCGGAAGGCGGTACCGGCCATAACGGTGTGCTCCGGGTCTTCCATGCCCGCATCTTCCAGGCCGCGCTCGACGCCGAGGTGCCGGTGCAGCCGGTGGCCCTGCGTTTTGCCCGCCACGGCCGCCGTGTCGTCGACGCCGGCTTCCGCGAGCACGAAAGCTTCATGGGCAACTTCCTGCGTTTGCTCGGCGACCCGCCGCTGGACGTGGAAGTGCACTTCCTTGAACCCGTGGCCACCTCTGCCGATGGCCGCCGGCGCATGGCCGAAACGGCCCGTGAGCGCATCGCGCTGGCGCTGGATACCGACACACCGGCATGAGCCTGCCACGGGGGGCCGATTTCCATCCGCCATGGCCGCTACGCAGCGGTCATATCCAGACGATGCTGTCGTCCAGCGGTATCCGCCGCCAGCTGCTGCCCAAGCGGGCGCACCGGGTGCAGGAAGACGCGCGCGAAGTGCTGGTGGATGTGGGCCACGGCGACCGCCTGAGTGGCCGCTACACCGCGCAGACGACCGGCAACGAATCGCGCGGCCTGGCCATCCTGTTCCATGGCTGGGAAGGCAGCGTCGATTCAACTTATGTGCTGCAGACCGGCAGCCGCCTGCTGGAAGACGGCTGGGATATCTTCCGCCTGAATTTCCGCGACCACGGCGACAGCCACGGCCTCAACGAAGCGCTGTTCCACTCGTGCCGCATCGATGAGGTGGTGATCGCCCTGGGCGAGATCTGCCGCCTGTTCCCGGCGAAGGTCACCGGTCTGGCCGGCTTCTCCCTCGGCGGTAACTTCGCGCTGCGCGCGGCCATGCTGGCCACGCGCGAGGCCATGCCGCTGGATTACGTGCTGGCGATCTGCCCGATCATCGACCCGGCCGAGGGCCTGTTCTCGTTGGAAAGCGACGCGCCGTGGATCTACCAGGCGTACTTCATGCGCAAGTGGCGCCGCTCGCTCCGCCAGAAGCAGCAGGCGTTCCCGCAGGAAACGTATTTCGAGCTGGCCGAGCTCAACCAGAACATGCGCGATCTCACCCGGTCGCTGGTGCTGCGCCATACGGACTTCGGTTCGCTCGAGGCCTACCTCGATGGCTACTCCATCGCGGGCGACCGCCTGAAGGCCCTGCATATCCCGGCCACCATCCTCACCTCGCGCGATGACCCGGTCATCCCCGTGGCTGCGTTCGACCAGCTCGACCTGCCGGCCAACGTGGAGCTTGATATCGCGCGCTACGGCGGCCATTGCGGGTTTATCCGCGACTTCGGCATGACCAGCTTCACCGACGATTACATCGCCGCACGATTCAACGCGATCGCCCGCTGACCTCGCCTTCGCACGGGCGGTGCCACGCTGGCGCGTATTTCAGGAGAGCAGCATGCGACTCAAGAGCAACAGCATCGAGCACGGCAAGCCCGTCCCGGAACAGAACGCCTTCATGGGCCCGGCCCCGGCGCCGGAACGGCTGAAGCCCGGCGGCAACGCCACGCCGCACCTGGCCTGGACCGAGGTCTCGGACAAGGCCCGCTCGTTCGTCATCGCCGTGATCGACACCGACGTGCCGTCGAAGCCCGACGACGTCAACGTCGAAGGCCGCGAAGTGCCGCGCAACCTGCCGCGCGTGGAGTTCGTGCATTGGCTCATGGCCAATATCCCGCTTGAGTGCCGCGAACTGGCTGAAGGCGCTTGCGGCGAGGGCATCGTTCCCCGCGGCAAAGGCAACGGCAAGATCAAGGACGACCTGGTCGGCCCGCCGGGCTCGGTGCAGGGCCTGAACAGCTACACCGGCTGGTTCAAGGGCGATCCCGATATGGAAGGCCATTACCATGGCTATGACGGCCCGTGCCCGCCGTGGAACGACTCCATCGTGCATCACTACCACTATCACGTGTACGCGCTGGACGTGGCGACGGTGCCGCTCGAAAACGGCTTCAACCTCGAGGAGCTGCGCGATGTGATCAAGGGCCATGTCGTCGACGAGGCCGTGATCACCAGCACCTACTCGCTGAACCCCAAAGTGAAGGCGTGATGGCCAGGTGAACGGGGCGGCTGAACGAATCGCCACGTTTCCGCCCAGCACTTCACGCAGCATGCGCGGCGCGCGAGCCTAAATGGGCTCGCGCACCACACGGGAGGCCCCACCATGCTGCACTACGCCCTGGTTTTCCTTGTCATCGCCATCATCGCGGCCATTTTCGGCTTCGGTGGGATCGCTGGCACGGCCGCCGGCATCGCGAAGATCCTGTTCATCATCTTCCTGATCCTGGCCATTATTTCGTTCTTCCGCGGCCGTAGTGTGTAGGAGCGCGCTCGCGCGCGATAACCTGCCACGATGACCTCCACGTCACCCGCCGCCCCCTAACCTCATCACCCCCATCCGACCACGGAGACCGCCATGACCAAGCCCGACGACCACGTCGCCAACGTCGCCAACGCCGCCGCGAATACCGTGTCGGCCGCCGCACGCATTGAAGAGCGCGCCGAGCGGGTGAAGCAGGCGACCACCGACGCGGTGGACCGCACCCGCGACGCCGTGGACCGCGCCACCGACCGCACGAAGGATGCCGTGGATCGCGCGGCCGATCGTGTCGAGTCGGGTCTGCATAACGCCACCGACCGCGCCGCCCATGGCGCCACCCGTGCCGCTGAGAAGGCCGAAGAGGCCAAGCTGCGTAGCAAGGAGGCCTATGACGACGCCGTGGACAAGGCCAACGACTGGCTGGACGTCGCCCGCGATTACGTGCGCGAGAAGCCGGTACAGTCGATCGCACTGGCGGTTGCCGCCGGCTGGCTCGCGGGCCGTATCCTGCGTAATTGATGGGCTACGCCCGGGGGATGATGCATGCTGGATGACGGAACCCCGGGGCAGACCGCGGCGGACGACGCGGCACCCGGTGACGAGGCGCCGAAGGGGCCTGCGTTCGCCATGCCGGCCTGGATCGATGACGTGCGCCGGCTCGGCCGCGGGCTGAAGCACCTCTTTGGCGCCCAGCTCGCCCTTGCCGCTGCCGAGATCGGCCTCGCCCGCAGCGGCATCGTCATGATGCTGTTCATGGGCCTGGCCGCGATCACCTTCGCGGTGGGGCTTGGTTTCACCTTGCTGGCGCTGGCCGGCTGGGGCCTGGCGCAATGGTTCGGTTCATGGGCCTGGGCGTTGGCCGCCCTGGCCGGTCTTCAGGTGATTTTGTTGCTCCTGGCCATCCTGGTCTTCCGCCACGGCATGCGCTGGCTTACCCTGCCGGCCACCCGTGCCGAACTCGCCACCCTGGCGAAGCAGGCAGCGGCGCAGGGCAAGGCCGAGGGCGAACTTCGCGAAAAGGGTTGAGTCGATGGGTATCTTCAGCAGCATGGCCAAAGTGACCGAGGCACGCGCCCGCGTGGCGGCCGCGCGTGCTGAAACCGTCGAGCCAGCCGCCGCGCTGATCGCCCGTGGCTACGAACATCCACTGACCGTGCTCGGCCTCGCCGCCGGGTCCGGTTTCCTCCTCAGCAGCGTGAAGGTGAACCCGCTCGGCGTGCCGGGCGTAAGCAACCTCGTAGCGGGGGGCACGGCCGATATCGTCGGCAAGATCGTGTCCATCGCTGCCGGCAGCTTCCTGGGCGAGATGGCCAGCGACGCGGCCGACGCCGCCGACGAGATACCGTGAACGAGTCACCGAACCCCCTACCTGCACCTGCACCGCCCGTTTCCACCGTGGCTCCCGGCGTCGCCGTGTCCACGCTTGCCGCGCCATCGCGGCGCAAACCTGGCAGTGGCCGTAGTACCCGGCGCATCTCGCGCCACCTGCGCGCCATCCGTATCGGGCTCACGGGCCTGATCCTGCTGACGCTGCTCTACACGGTCGCCATCTCCAAATCGTTGCTGGTGCCGCTGGTGCTGGCGGGCTTCATTGGCCTGGCGCTGAACCCGATTGTTGCCGCGGCGGGCCGCTGGCGTATTCCGCGCTGGCTCGCGGCCGTGGTGGTCATGCTGCTGCTCGGCGCGGGTCTGGTCACGGCCGTCGGCACGCTATCGACGCCGGCACTTAACTGGTTCCATGAAGCACCCTCGGCGATGCGCGCGTTCGCGCCGAAGATCAAGCCGATGACCCAGCAGATCGAGGCGGCAAGCCGCGCCACGCAGACGCTGGTCGGCGGTGCGGTGGTGCGCAATACGCAGCAACCGAATACGTTTGCCTTTACCGCGTGGGATATCGTTGCCACCGCGCCGAAGATCATCGCGAGCGTTCTTACCGTCGCGCTGCTCGTGTTCTTCTTCCTGGTGTATGGCGACGAGATCCTCCGTCGCGCTGTCGAGATCTCGCCAACGTTTGCGTACAAGCGACATACGGTAAGCATTGTCCGAAGCATCCAGGTCGAGGTCTCCAGCTACCTGCTGCTTACCGCAGCCATCAACGTGACGCTCGGCTTGGTCACCGCAGGCATGCTCTATCTGTATGGCGTGCCGGATCCGCTGTTGTGGGGTTGTTTCGCGACCGTCGCGAACTTCATTCCGTACGTGGGCGCGATCAGTACCACCACCGTGCTCGCGGTCGTCGGTGCGTTGCACTTCCAGGAACTCGGCCCTGCGTTGCTGCCTGCCGCCACGTTCGCGGGTATCACCGCGGTGGAAGGCAACATGATCACGCCGATGCTGCAGGGTCGGCGCTCGCGGTTGTCGCCCGTCGCGATCCTGCTGTGGCTGCTGCTATGGGGCTGGATCTGGGGCATCCCGGGCGCGATCCTCGCCGTGCCCATGCTCACCTGCGTCAAGCTCATCACTGCGAAGCTCCGCGGCTGGGAGTGGTTCGCGCACATCATCTCCCGCTGACCCCGCTATCGTAGGAGCGCGCTTGCGCGCGATGTGCTTGCCTCAGTCCTTCTAAGTCGTGCCGCCTGCCGGCGGATCGCGTGAAAGCACGCTCCTACACGGGCGTTCGGCCCGTCACAAGGGTGAAGGTTTGCAGGAAGTGGAAATCGGGGCGGGCGAGGGCAAACCTCGGGCTTGCCGGGTCGCAGAGATCCATAAGCGCTTCGTAGTCGTCGGCACCCAGGTACGGCGCCAGTCGCGCACCCCACGAATCGCGGAACAGCGTTTCGGCGATGTAACGCTCTGCATCAGCATCCACCGGCGAAATGCGATCGATCGCGAATGTGTGCGCGGTGACATGCTGAAATCCCGCTTCGCGTAGCAGCCCCACATTTGCACGCACTGCGCTGAGCCCGCGCTCGTCGACCGCGTACTTATCGCGGTAGTACGCGCGCACCGCTTCGTTCACCACACGCTCCAGCCGCGCATCCCACGCGAAGCACATGTCCGGCAGGAACGAGCTCTGGCCGAGCGCCATGCGCCCGCCCGGGCGTAGAAGCCCGGCAAGCGTACGGATGCCATCCAGGGGCGAGCGGAGGTGGTTGACGACGTTGACCGACCAGATCGCATCGAACGCTTCGCCCATGAACGGGGGCGCCGAAAGATCGGCCTGTAGGGCATCGCCCGCATGGCTGGCCGCGACGACATGGGCCAGCGCCAGGTCCATGCCGACCACCGTGCCCATGGCCCCCACTTCATCACCGAGCCACGCAAGTGCCTCACCGGTACCGCAGCCGGCATCGAGCACGCGCATGCCCGGTTCCAGGCCGAGGCTGGCGATCGCCTCGCGCAGCTCGGGGGCCGCGAACGCATTGAAGCGGCGGAGCTTCTCGCTGTAATCGCGCGCGGCGGTATCACCCAGCAGGCCGCGCGCCGGTGCCGGCATCACGCTCATGCAGCGTGAGTGCCTGGAAGCGCCACAACGGTTGTAGGAGCCCACCCTGTGGGCGACATCATTCAAGGAACCCGTAGGAGCCCACCCTGTGGGCGACGCCTTTCGTACAGCCGCCACAGGGTCTGTGGCTCTTCCGCAAAAGATGTCGCCCACAGGGTGGGCTCCTACAATCGTTGCGCCGTGAGATCGTTACCAGGCGATGCGCGCGCGGTCGCGGTAGAAGTCGCCGGTGCCGGCTTCGTGTTCGTTGACCAGGGCGGCCCAGACCACGCCTTCGGCGCTTTCAGCAACGGGACGGCCACCTGCGCCGCCGAGGTCGGTGGCGGTCCAGCCGGGGCAGACGGCGTTGATCAGGATCCCGCTGCCCTGGGTCTCCCGGGCGACGACCTGCGTGTACGCGTTGAGCGCCGCCTTCGAGATCCGGTACGCCGGTGCCTTTTCGCCACACATGGCGTGAACCGCGCACTCGCTGGAGATGTTCACGATGCGGCCGTAGCCGTGCCGCCGCATGATCGGGAGTGCGGCCGCGGTCAGCGACCACGCGCCAAGCAGATTCACATCCAGCGCGCCGCGAATATTCTCCAGATCGCCATCGGCCGCCTTGCCGGCGTGATCGAAGTACCCACCCGCATTGTTGATCAGGATATCGAGCCGGCCGAACTTGCCGTCGATATGCGCGACAGCCGCGTTGATATCCCGCGGCTTCGTCACATCAAGCTTCAGCGAATACGCATCGCCACCCAGCTCACGCACGGCCTTCAGGGCTTTGTCGCCCTTCGACGGCTCGCGCATACCCATGAACACGGTGATGCCCAGCGCGGCGAGCTGCTTGGATACTTCCAGCCCGATGCCACGGCTCGCGCCGCTCACCAGCGCGATGCGCTGGCTGAGCGGCGGATCCATCGCAAGGGTCGAAGGCCGTTTGGCCCGCACAGGCAGGCGGTGAACCTTCGCGCTGCTCATGGCACCTTTGCAACCTCGCTACAGGCGGTGTTGCCACAGGCTTCCCAGCCGCCGCCGAGTGCCTTGTACAGCTGCACGGCGCGCACATTGATCGCAGCTTCCGCCTCGGCCAGCTGGTCCTCGGCCGAGAGCTGGGTGCGCTCCGCGTCCAGCAGTTCCAGGTAATCGGTGCGGCCCGCGTCGTAGCGAAGCTTCGCCAACTCAGCGGCGCGGCGGCTTTCCTTCGCCTGCACGAGCAGCTTCTCGACGCGCTCACGCTGCTGGTTGAAGCCCACCAGCGAGTTATCCACATCTTCCAGCGCGGTAAGCACCGTGCGATCGTAGTTCGCGCGGGCCTCTTCGGCGCGGGCCTTCGCACCCTTCACGCCCGAAGCGACACGCTGCACGTTCAGACCCTGCCACGAGATGCTCGGCGCGAGCGAGAACGCACGCGAATCCGCGCCACCGAAATCGTTGCTGCGACCGGCAAGGAAGCCGATAAAACCACCCAGCGAGATATGCGGGAACCAATCAGCCTTGGCGACGCCGATGCGGGCATTCGCCGCGGCGAGCTCGCGCTCGGCGATACGGATATCCGGGCGGCGCTGCAGCACGTCGTCGGCACCACCGATGGCGAGGCTGACATCGATCGGCTTGAACGTCGCCGGGGAAAGATCGATGTCGAGCTCACCCGGGCGAGCACCGAGCAGCACCGCGATGCGGAACTGATCGGCGGAGGCCTGGGTTTCCAGTACCGGCAACTGCGCTTCCACCGAAGCCAGGCGCGCCTTCGCGCTGGCCAGGTCCTGCTCGGCGCCGGTACCGACATCGACACGCGCCTGGATCACCTTCAGCGAATCCTGCTGGTTGGCGATGTCGCGCTTCGCGACATCGATCCGCAGCTGGGTACCGCGCAGGTCAAAGTAGTTGCGCGCCACTTCGGCGAACAGCGAGACCTGCGCATCCTGCACCGATGCCTCGCCAGCGTCGGCATCCGCACGCGCCGCTTCGACCGAGCGGCGGATACCGCCGAACAGATCCAGCTCCCAGGCGGCATCGAAGCCCGCCTGGTACGCCGTGGTGGTCACGCGCTGGTCGGTGAAGCCTGGCTGCTGTTCGCGGCTACGGGTGTACGACACACCGGTGTTGATATCCGGGATCTGCTGCGACTTCGCCGTGCCCAGTGCCGCACGGGCCTGGCCCAGCCGGGCCAGGGCGATCTTGAGGTCGGGCGCGTTGGTGGCCGCGCGCTGGATAAGGCTATCCAGCGTCGGGTCACCGAACTGCTTCCACCACTGCGCCTGGAAGTTGGCCGTGGTCTGCTGCGAGGCATCGACGCCCTGCAGCGTGACCGGGGCTTCCTTCGGCGCGTGGTAGTTCGGGCCCACGCTCGCGCAACCGGCGAGGACGAGGGCGGCGAACAGGGCCGTGGTACGAATCATGGTTTTCATGGATCAGACCTCACGAGCCGCGTGTTCAAGAAGGCGGCGCTCACGGCGAGCGGCACGCTTCGCCTCGGAGCGTTCGTTCCACGCGCGGATCAGCACATAGAAGAGCGGGGTAAAGATCAGGCCGAAGAAGGTGACGCCCAGCATGCCGGCGAACACCGCCACGCCCATGGCATGGCGCATTTCCGCGCCGGCGCCATGCGAGGTCACCAGCGGCACCACGCCCATGATGAAGGCGAACGAGGTCATCAGGATCGGGCGAAGACGTAGGCGGGCTGCTTCAAGCACGGCATCCACGCGGTTCATGCCTTCGATTTCGGCCTCGCGGGCAAACTCGACGATCAGGATCGCGTTCTTGCACGCCAGGCCCACCAGCACGATCAGGCCGATCTGGGTGAAGATGTTGTTGTCGCCGCCGGTCAGGATCACACCGGTGATCGCGGACAGCAGCACCATCGGCACGATCAGGATCACGGCCAGCGGCAGGCTCAGGCTTTCATACAGCGAAGCCAGCACCAGGAACACGAGCAGCACCGACAGCGGGAACACCAGCACGGCGGTGTTGCCGGCCAGGATCTGCTGGTACGTCAGCTCGGTCCACTCGTAGGTCATGCCGTTCGGCAGGTTGGCCTGGACAAGCTTCTCCATGGCGGCCTGGGCCTGGCCCGTGCTGAAGCCCGGTGCCGCGCCACCGTTGATCTCGGCGGTGGGGTAACCGTTGTAGTGCTGCACGCGATCCGGGCCGTTGCTCTGGCGCACGGTGAGGAACGAACCCAGCGGCACGAGATCGCCCGCCGCGTTACGCGTCTTCAGGTTGGCCACATCCGACGGCTCGTGGCGGAAGCCCGGCTCGGCGGAAACGTTGACCTGATAGGTGCGACCGAAGCGGTTGAAGTCGTTCACGTAGAGCGAGCCGAGGTAGGCGGCCATCGTCTGGAACACATCGCCCAGATCGATACCTTCCGACTTCGCCTTCTCGCGATCGATATCCGCGTCGTACTGCGGCACGCTCACCTGGTAGCTGGTGAACAGGTGGGCAAGTTCAGGCGTCTTCTGGCTCTGCGCGATGATGCCCTGGGTCTGCTTGTAAAGCTCCTCGAAGCCCATGTCGCCACGGTCTTCGATCTGCATGCGGAAACCACCGATCGTGCCCAGGCCATTCACCGGCGGGGGCGGGAAGATCGCGATGTACGCATCCTGGATCGAAGCGAACTGGCCGTTGAGGCGGGCAGCGATCGCTTCCGCCGAGAGGTCCTTCGAACGGCGCTCTTCGAACGGCTTGAGCGTGACGAACACGATGCCGGCATTGGTGCTGTTGGTGAAGCCATTGATCGACAGGCCCGGGAACTGCACGGCGCTTTCGACGCCCGGATCCTTCAGCGCGATATCACCCATGCGGCGGATCACGCCTTCGGTACGGTCGAGCGAAGCGGCATCCGGCAGCTGCGCGAACGACACCAGGTACTGCTTATCCTGGGTCGGCACGAAGCCGGTCGGGGTCTTGGCGAAGCCGAGCACACCCAGGCTCACGAGGCCGGCGTACAGCACCAGCACCACGGCCGAGAAGCGCAGGATCTTCTTCACGCCACCGACGTAACCGTCAGCCGCTTTTTCGAACGTGCGGTTGAACGGACGGAACAGCCAGCCGAGGCTGCGATCCATCCACACGGTGAGCTTGTCCTTCGGCTCGTCGCGGCCCTTCAGCAGGATCGCGGCCAGTGCTGGGGAAAGCGTGAGCGAGTTGAACGCCGAGATCACCGTCGAGATGGCGATGGTCAGGGCGAACTGGCGATAGAACTGGCCAGTGAGGCCGCTGATGAAAGCAGCCGGCACGAACACGGCGCAAAGCACGAGGGCCGTGGCCACGATCGGGCCGGTCACTTCGGTCATCGCCTGGCGCGTGGCCATCTTCGGATCGAGCCCGTGCTCGATGTGTCGCTCGACGTTTTCCACCACCACGATCGCATCGTCCACGACGATACCGATGGCGAGCACCAGGCCGAACAGGGAGAGCGCGTTCAGCGAGAAGCCCGCGACGTACATGATCGCGAACGTACCGATCAGCGAGACCGGCACCGCGACGAGCGGGATGATCGAGGCGCGCCACGTCTGCAGGAACAGGATCACGACGAGCACGACCAGGATGATCGCTTCAAACAGCGTATGCACCACCGCTTCGATCGAACCGCGCACGAACACGGTGGGATCGTAGACGATCGAGTAATCGACGCCCTGCGGGAATTCCTTCTTCAGCGTAGCCATCTCGGCACGCACTTCGTCCGAGATCGCGATCGCGTTCGAACCCGGGCGCTGGAAGATGGGGATCGCGACGGCTTCCTTATTGTTCAGGAGGCTGCGCAGCGCGTAGTTGTTCGAACCGAGTTCCACGCGCGCGACATCGCGCAGGTGGGTGACAGATGCGCCATCGCTGCGAACGATGATGTTGGAGAAGTCATCTTCCGTGATCAGGCGGCCGCGCGTGTTGATGTTCACCTGGAACGCGTTGCTGTTGGGGCCCGGGGGCGCGTTCAGCGCACCGGCCGCGACTTCGATGTTCTGCTCGCGGATCGCATTCACCACGTCACCGGTGGTGAGGTTGCGGATGGCCAGCTGCTCCGGGTTCATCCAGATGCGCATGCTGTACTCACCAGCGCCGAACAGCTGCACGTCACCGACGCCATCCAGGCGGGCGAGCTGGTCCTTGATGTGCGTGCGTGCATAGTTCGACAGGTAGAGCATGTCGTAGCGGTTATCCGGCGACGTGAGATGCACGACCATGGTCAGGTCGGGCGAGCTCTTGGTCGTCGTCACGCCGAGGCGCTGCACTTCCTCCGGCAGACGCGGCTGCGCCTGCGCCACGCGGTTCTGCACCTGCACCTGGGCGTTATCCAGGTCGGTGCCGAGCGCGAAGGTGACGGTGAGCGTCATCGCGCCATCGCTGGTCGACTGCGAGGAGGTGTAGAGCATGCCTTCCACGCCGTTGATCTGTTCTTCCAGCGGCGTGGCAACGGTTTCGGCGATGGTCTTGGGGTTGGCGCCGGGGTAGGTCGCCTTCACCACGACGGTGGGCGGCACCACTTCGGGGTATTCGCTGATCGGTAGCTTGAACACGGCGATACTACCCGCGATCAGGAAGAGCACCGATAGCACGCCCGCAAGGATCGGGCGTTCTACGAAGAATTGAGCGATTTTCATGGGAGGAATCAGTCCTTCGCCTGCGCGACGCTATCGACACCGGCCGGGCGGCTGGCGACGTTGCGCGCGCTATCGGGTACCAGGGAGGCCATGGCCACGCGCTTGGCGTTCACTTCCACGCCGGGGCGCACGTGCTGCAGGCCGTTCACGATCACGATGTCTTCGGCATTCAGGCCGCTATCGACGACACGCAAGCCGTCGACCAGCGCACCGGTGGACACGCGGCGGTATTCCACCTTCTTGTCCTTGCCGACGACGTAGACGAACTTGTTGCCGAGGTCGGTGCCGACGGCCTTGTCGTCGATGAGCGCACGCGGCTGGGCTTCGCCGCTACGCAGTTCGACGCGGGCGAAGAGGCCAGCGGTGAACGCGCCATCGGCGTTCGGGAACACGGCGCGGAGGCGGATCGTGCCAGCACCGGCCTTCACCTGGTTGTCGACGAAATCGATCTTGCCGATGTGCGGGTAGCCCTGTTCGTCAGCGAGGCCCATGTCGACTTCCGGCGCGTGGCCGTTCTGGCGGCGCAGGCGGTCGAGCTTGAGGAAGCTCTGCTCATCGACGTCGAAGTACACGTACATCGGGTCGGTGGTGACGACGCTGGTGAGGGTATCGGTCGGGGTGACGAGGTTGCCAGCGGTGATCTGCGCGTTGCTGACCTTGCCATCGACCGGGGCGCGCACCTCGGTGAACGAGAGATTGAGACGGGCGTTGTCGAGCGCGGCCTGCACCGACGCGACCTGTGCCTTGGCGCTGGCAGCGGCGGTGTCGAGGCGATCGGCCTCTTCCTGCGAGACGGCGTGCTGTGCGACGAGCTTGCTGCCGCGGGCGGCGTTGGCGTCGGCGTTCTTCGCTTCAGCCTTGGCCTGGGCCAGGTTCGCGGCGAGGCGGTCGCTCTCGGCGCGGTACGGGCGCGGGTCGATGGTGAAGAGCAGGTCGCCCTTCTTCACCACGGCGCCTTCGCGGAAGTGCACCGAATCCACGTAGCCGCTGACGCGCGGGCGGATCTGGATCGTATCCACGGCCTGGATCCGGCCGGTGAAGGTATTGCTGTCGCTGACCGGGCGGAGCAGGACCTGGGCCACGGTCACCTCGGGGGTGGGCATGGCGTGGGCCGGTTCCGCGGCGTGGGTGCTGGTGGGCGAGCCCAGCCAGACGGCGGACGCGATGGCGACGGCCAGGGCGGACGAACCGAACAGGATTTTCTTCTTCATGGAGGGGGGTCCGATGAGTGTGTGTAGGGGAGCCGAAAGGGTTCGGGGCGGCGCAGGATCCAACCTCAACGTTGGTTGAGGTCAAGCCGGTCCGTCTCAGGAGGCGTAACCTAGGTCTTGCGCGTCAAGCGAAAAATGGGTCTACAATCATTCCGGCTGTGACGCTCAGTCACGAATCAATCGAAACCGGAGTCGGCGATGGAAGACTTTTCCGCTATCAGCGTGTTTGTCCGGGTGGTCGAAGCGAAGAGCTTTTCCGCTGCCGCCACGCACCTGGAAATGACCCCCTCGGGGGTAAGTCGCGCCATCTCCCGGCTGGAAGAAAGCCTGGGTGCGCGGCTGTTCTTCCGTTCGACGCGTTCGTTGCGTTTGACCGACGATGGCGGCGCGTTCTACGCGCGTTGCAAGGAGATTCTGGCGGATCTCACCGAGGCCACGGAGGCTCTGGGCTACGCCAAGACCAAGCCGGCGGGCAAGTTGCGCGTGGCCGCGTCGTCAGCCGTGGGCCGGGCCGCGTTGATCCCGAACCTGGCGGAATTCGAGGCCCGTTACCCGGATATCCGCCTCGAACTGACCATGTGCGACTTCCCCTTCGATCTGAATGAGGAAGGCTTCGATTGCGCGATCCGCATGGGCGAGCTGGCCGATTCCAGCCTCATCGCGCGCAAGATCGGCCACTTCAGCAATGTGCTCTGTGCCTCCCCGGCGTATCTCGCCCGGCATGGCATGCCCAGCTCGATCGAGGACCTGAAGACCCACCGTACGGTGAACTTCGTCCACCCGAACACCGGCAAGCCCTACCAGTGGCAGTTCGACTCCCCGAGCGGCCGCGTGTCGGTGGATGTCGATGCGCACATGATGATCAACGACGGTGAGTCGGTGATCCAGGCGGCGATCGCTGGGCTCGGCATCATCCAGGCCCCCCACTGCCTGGCCGCCTGCGCCCTGCAGAAGGGCCTGCTCGAGATCATCATGACCGACACGATCTCGACCGGCTCCAACCTGTGGATCGTCTACCCGCAGAAGCGCCACCTCTCGGCCCGCGTGCAGGCCTTCATCGAGTGGACCAGCGAGCTGTTCCAGCGCACCAGCGACCCGCAGTGCCGCCTGGTCGAAATGCAGCAGGCCGAGCTCGAAGCGGCGCGCAAGAAGGCGCTGCCGGCCATGGCCGCGGTGGCCTGAGGCCCTCGCTTCATAAATCTTCATTCGGATTTCAGGCATTTCATCAGGCCTGGCGTTGGACTGGGGGCTCCATGACACGGAGCCCTCACCATGCTGCGCCACCGCCTTGCCTGCCTCATCCTTGCCCTGACTGCGCCTGCGGCGTGGGCCGCCGCCTACGCGCCACCTAAACCCGGCCCCGATGGCTGGCCCACCGCCAGCGCCGCCACCCTCGGCTGGGACACGGCGCTACTGGATAGCCTGCCGGCGAAGATGGCCGACGGTACCTATAAGAAGATCACCAGCGTGGTCGTGGCCGACCATGGCCGGCTGGTCTACGAGGGCTATTTCAACGGGGGCTCGGCCGAGGCGCTGAACGACGTCCGTTCGGCGACGAAGAGCCTCACCGCCATGTTGGTCGGCGCCGCGATCGCGCGCGGTGCCATCAAGGACGTCCACGCCCCCGTGTACGCCTTCTTCCCGGAAATGAAGCTGGAGAAGCCCGACCCGCGGCGCGCCGGGATCACCCTGGAAGACCTGCTCACGATGAGCTCGATCTGGGAGTGCGACGACGACAATCAGTTCTCCACCGGGAATGAGGAGCGGATGTACGTGTCCGAGCGCTGGCTGGGCTTCGCGTTGAACCTGCCGGTGCGTGGCTACGCGCCGTGGGTGCAGCGGCCAGCCGATTCGCCCTATGGGCGTACGTTCTCGTACTGCACGGCCGGTGCCTTCGTCGCGGGCGCGGCTGTTGAGCGTGCGGTAAAAGAGCCGCTCGCTACGTTCGCGCGCGATGCGCTTGAACAACCCCTAGGCATCACCGAGTCCCACTGGAACGTCTCCAGCGAGGGAATCGGCATGGGTGGCGGGGGTACCCGTTACCGTTCGCGCGACCTGGCGAAGTTCGGCGAGCTGGCGCTCGACGGCGGCGCATGGAAGGGCAAGCAGGTGCTGCCCGCCGCGTGGGTGAAAGCGATGCTCTCGCCGCATGCCCAGGCCCGCGAAGAAGCGGAGTACGGATACCTGTGGTGGCGTTTCCACTTCGCGATCGATGGCGTCGATACGCCGGTGTGGGCGATGAGCGGCAACGGCGGTAACTACGTATTCGTGGTGCCCTCGCGTGGCGTCGTGGCCGTCATCACCAGCCAGGCGTACAACGAGCGCTTCGCGCACCCTCAGTCGCAGGGTCTGTTCCGCGACATCGTGCTCAAGGCCCTGCCCAAACCCTGACCACCCGTAGGAGCCCACCCTGTGGGCGACGCCGTTCGCGAAAGAGCCACAGGGCCTGCGGCGTTATCGCGAAAGATGTCGCCCACAGGGTGGGCTCCTACAGGGGTGGGTCGCGCTTTTGGGGTTCGTGGCAGGGCAGGTCGGATGGGCACCACGATGCATCGAGCACACGCTCGCGCTCGGCGCGCGTGCGCCGGTCGATGCTATCGATCACGTCCTGGAACCCCGGGTCGGCGGCGATCGTTGCGAACAGCGGCGAAGCACGCAGGTAACCCGTATCACGCCAGCCCATCGCCACGGCTTCTTCCAGCGCGGCGATGGCGCCACGGTGGTCGCCCGCGGCTTCCATCAGCCAGACCAGTTCGAACCGGCTGGCCGGCCATGGGTTATCGACGAGCGCTTTGCGTGTATCCGCGATGCGCTGGGCAAGCGCATCGCCCGTGAGCGGCTGGCTGGCATGGAGGAGCACCAGCGTGCCGGGCAATGAGGCATCCGGCCGCAAGGCGTGGGCTTCGGCAAAGGCGTTGGCCGCGGCGGCGTGGTCACCACGCCGCAACGCGAGCTCGCCATCGAGCTGGGCAAGCTCGGGCCGCGCCGTATCACGCTGGCGGGCTTCGGCCACCGCCGCGCGCGCTTCATCGAAGCGACCGTGCGCGAACAGGTACGCAGGCCAGCCGAGGTTGCCGAACACGTTGTCCGGGGCCAGTTCGAAGATCCGCTTGTAACGCTGTCCCGCCTGCGTCACGAAGCCGAGCAACTCGTACTCGCGGGCAAGCTGTACTTCGCGATAGCGCACGCGGCCGGGATCGCCGCGCATATCGAGGTTGGCACGCATGGCATCCGCCAGCCGCCCTTGCTCCTGGTAGAGATACGCCGCCGAGGAACGCGTGGCGTCATCATCGGGATCGAGCCGAACGGCGGCTTCGTACGCGGCGATGGCGCCGCCGATATCGCCGAGGCAATCGCGCGCGTAGCCGAGAGCCGACCAGGCGCGCGGATTGTCCGAGCCGACCGACACCGCGCGGCTTGCGATGCGCAACGCGTCGCGGGCGTCATCGGTGCTGCCGTTGTACAGGCAGGTACGCGCGGCGCGCGTGCGGCTGGCACCCACCAGGGCATCGACGTCGTCGGGCGCTTCATGCAAGGCCCGGTCATACAGCGCGAGCGCACGTTCGTTGTTATCGCGCTGGCCTATGCGTGCATACCACTGTGCGCGATCGAGGATCTCCTGCTCGGCGCTTGTAACGGGCTTCTCTTCACGCGCAAGAAAGCTGGCGCCGAGCGCGGTCACCGCGAGCACGCTGACCGCTGCCAGTGCAGGCCATAGCGCCAGGCGCCGCCGGCCGGGCTCGACCAGATCAGGGATGACGGGCGCACCCAGCTGGTAACCCCGGCTGCGCACGGTACGTATATAGCGGGGCGCGCGCGCATCGTCGCCCAGTGCCTGGCGAAGCAGCCGCACGCGCTGGGTAACCGTCTCCTCATTCACCACCGCGGGAGCCCACACGGCGGCAATCAACTCGTCGAAGGTCACGACGTGATCGCCGTGCTCGATCAGGCAGGCGAGCAAGCGGAAGCTGAGGCCCGCCACCTCCAGCCGCGTGCCGGCGCGTTCGACCGTCTGGTGGTCGAGGTCGATACGCAGGTCGAGAAGGCGATAGCGGGCCACGCGGCTAGCCTGGCTCAGACGCCCGCGGGGAGGAACAGCAGCAACGCGATGCCCAGCACGATGCGGTAGATCGCGAACGGCGTGAACTTATGCGAGCGGATATAGCCGAGGAGCCACTTCACCGCGACGAAAGCCACGATCGTGGAAACCACGAATGCCACGGCCAGGCCGGTCCAGTCTTCGCCGGCCGCGCCGCCATGCTGGAAGGTCTTCAGTAACTCGTAGCCGGTGGCGGCGTACATGGTGGGGATGCCGACCAGGAAGGCGAACTCGGTGGCCGCGGCGCGGTTGCTCGTACCGGCAAGCATGGCGATGAAGATGGTGGACGCCGAGCGCGAGGTGCCCGGGAAGATGCCGGCCACCATCTGTGCGAGGCCGACAAGGATAGCCACGCGCCAGGTAATCGCCGTGCGGTCGGGCCGCTTCGAAGCGATCTGCTCCGCCGCGATCATCCAGATGCCGCCGATGATGAGCGCCCACGCGATCGGCGTGATCGTCTCAGGCAGCTTGAAGCCCATCTTGGTCGCGATGAGGCCGAGCACGGCGGTAATCAGGAAGGCGACCGCGAGTTTGGCGATGTAATCGCGCGTCTCCGGGCGGCGCCAGTTCTGCACGAAGCTCCACAGCGTGCGCCAGTAGATGAAGGTGACCGCGAGGATCGCGCCGGCCTGGATGGCTACGTTGAAGAGATCGGAGCGTGCGCCTAGCCAGCGTTCGGCGATGAGCAGGTGGCCGGTGCTCGAGATGGGGAGGAATTCGGTGATTCCTTCGACGATACCGAGGAGGATGGCGCTGATCAGGTCGTTCACGTGGCTTGGATTCCAGATGGGACGGCGGCATAGCTTAGCCCGACCTACATGACTGCCGTCATGCCGCGCCCCCTCGGGGCGCCGATACCTTCGACCGCGTCACGGGCGGGCCGTCGCGCCCCACCCATTCGCAAAAACTTTCACGACGACCGGCCGCGGCGCCAGGCCCGGCCCGCGCCGCCGCTATCCCCCGGCGTGCCGTCAGGTGAACGTCAGGGTTTCGGTCAGGTCGCCCGGGGCCGGCCCGCCGGCCTTCACCGTCGCGTCGTCGCGCATCTGCAGGCCGGCCAGCTTTTCGAGCTTGAAGCGACGGGTGAGGAAGCGCGAGATCGAGCCGGTGTCGTACATCGTGTGTTCGACATGACCCTTCTTCGCGAAGGGCGAGACGACCAGCGCGGGAATACGCGTGCCCGGGCCCCAGCGATCGCCCTTCGGCGGCGCGACGTGATCCCACCAGCCGCCGTTTTCATCAAAGGTGATGATGACCAGCATGTTCTTCCATTGCGGGCCCTGCTGCAGCTGGTGGACGATGCTGCTGATGTGGCGATCACCGGCTTCCACGTCCGAATAGCCGGCGTGCATGTTCAGGTCGCCCTGCGGCTTGTAGTACGCGACGGCGGGTAGCTTGCCGGCCTTCGCGTCCGCCAGAAACTTATTGGTCTTCGGCGATTCGCCCAGACCGCCGTCGCGCAGGTGCTTCGCGCGTGCGTCGGTGCCGGGAGCCAGCGTCTCGAAGTAGTTCAGCGGCTG
This sequence comes from Luteibacter aegosomaticola, assembly GCF_023078475.1. Classification (NCBI taxonomy): domain Bacteria; kingdom Pseudomonadati; phylum Pseudomonadota; class Gammaproteobacteria; order Lysobacterales; family Rhodanobacteraceae; genus Luteibacter; species Luteibacter aegosomaticola. The sequence continues at coordinate 132,761 of NZ_CP095741.1, forward strand.
GTGGTGGGCCTGGAAGTTCGGCGTCGACGGGAAGGTGCCGTCATCGCTATCGCCCTTGCCATCCAGGGCCGCCTGGAAGCCGCCGCCGTACCACGCCCAATCGACGTTCTTCGCCGAGAGCACGTCGCCGATGTGCTTGTGCTTCTGCGGGACCAGCGTGTTCGCGCTCGTCGCATCGGCCAGCAGCGGGTTCTTGCGATCCACGTTGAAGCCCGGCGAATACGGCGGGCCCATCGTGTTCACCGCATAAAAATCGGGCGTGAGCTGGTTGTGGTGGGCAAACTTGGGCTTGCCCTCCATCGCGCTCTTCGGCGACTTCTCGTCCATCTTCAGACGGTAGTCGGTAGCGCTGCCGCTCTCGGTCACCGCGATGCCGAACTGCGACGGGCTCTTGTCCGCGTCCGGGTAGAACGGCGGCTGCGCGGCCACGAGGTACTGGTGGTTGAGGAACGAACCACCGAACGCACCCATGAAAAAGCGATCGCACAGGGTGAACTGCTCGGCCAGGCGCCAAAGGCGCAGGTTCACGGGCGTGTTGGCGTAGTGGCCCATGGTGAGGGCGCCGTTATCGCCCCATGCCACGAAGCCATCGTTCTTGCCGCCGTTGATCTGCAGCTGGTTGTTGTAGAACGCGTGGACAAGATCGCGCGTGACCACGCCGTGCGGTAGCGGTGTGCCATCGCCCGTGTGCAATTCCCACGGTGCATTCGGCAGGCCAGTGATCGCATCTTCGGCGATCTTGTAGGTGCGGTGATCCACGGTCTGCTCGTGCGGTACGAGGCCGCCCCAGATCTTCGGCAGCGTCTTCAGCACGGTGCCATCGCGATCACGCTGGATATAGCGCTCGGGCGGCACATCCTTCAACGGATCGAGCAGGCCGGGGAAATTGCCGAACAGGTTGTTGAAGCTGCGGTTCTCGGCGTAGATCACCACGACGTTGTGGATGTGCTTCTCGAGCAGGGCATCCAGCGCCGCGCCGGTGGGCGCGGGTGCACCCGGTTTGGGCGCGGCAGCCGTCGCGGCCTCGGCCGCGCCACCGAGCGCAAGCATCGCGCCCGTCGTAGCCATGCCGCCAAGGAGGCGGCGGCGCCCGGTATCAGGCGTGTCGTTGTCGTGCTTCTTGGTCATCGCTTCGAACCGTGGGGCGTGGAGCTATCGAGGGGGAAGCTCCACGATTTGAGAAAGTTCGGAGACGCCGCGCTCATCAAAAGCTTCGACCGCTACGACATAGCGGACGCCCCTGTTCAAGCTTCTCAGGGTAAACGATGTGGGCTGATCGGCAAACCGCTGGTAGGTGGCATGCAGGCGATCCGCTGCCAGGCCCCAGCGGACGTTGTAGCCCACGGCGCCTGGCACGGGCTTCCATGCGATGGCCGCCTCGCGAGGATCGGCGCCACGCACGACGGTCAGGCCGCTGGGCGCCTTGGGCGCCGAGCCATCCGCATTGCCGAACACGCGGATATCCGAGATCGCAAGATGCTTCGCTCCGACGTGCTTGTGTACGTAGCGGATATAGCGAAGGTGCATCGGTGTCACGAGTTCGACATAAGCGTTCGGTCGGTCGCGATCGGAAGCGGAAAGATCGGCGATCGTGGACCAGTGCGTGCCATCGACAGACCCTTCGAGGACGAATTGCGTGACGAGATCCGGTGCATCGCCGTAGCGATCGGATTGGTAGTCGGCATAGTTGATCTGGACAGCGCGCACGGTCGGCGCCTCCTTAAGATCGATGGTGATGCTCTCGCCGGGGTGGTTCGTATTCGCGACCCAGAACGTGCGCGGGTTTTCGTCCGTCAGCATGGAGGCGGGGTGGTCAGGCAATGCGGATGATGCGACAGCGCTCTTGCGATAGGAGAGCAACATCCAGCCCGTGAATGTGCTTTCGCCCTCGCGCAACGCGTGATCGGGCATGCGCTGGGGAAAATCGCCGAAGCGTGTATCGACCCACATCTCGCCATCGGCATGCCAGCCCGCAGGGAACATGACGATGCGTCGTTCAAAGGTCTGGTTCACGCCCAGCCATGTGGTGCCGGTGTTCCAGGCGTTACCGAACGCATCGTCGAATGTGGAGCCGTGCCCCGCGCCTGTCGCGAAGCCACCGGGCTTGTACCCGACGGGGTTGTACGGTGCATAGGTGAAGGGGCCGAGTGGTTTGTCCGCCACATACACGCCGGTGCCATACACGTTGTACTCAGTACCGGGTGCGCCGTACTGCAGGTAGTAACGGCCACCGTGCTTGTTCATCCACGAGCCTTCGATGTACGCGGGCTTGTCGCCCATCGTGTGGTCGGGGCCGAAGCGTTCCCAGCCGTGGTTTGCGGGATCCAGATGCAGGAGTGCCTGTGGTTGCGTCGCGAAGGCCAGGCGCTTGCCTTCGCCTTCGGTGGAATCAAGGCGCATATCGAGTTGTGCACCGTAAAGCGGGTAGGTCTCAGATGAGCCCCAGTAGAGGTAAACCTTCCCATCGTCATCGCGGAACAGGTCGGGATCCCAGGGGCCGGGCGGCAGCGGGCCGCGTACTTCGAGCTTGCCGGCGGGGTCGTACCGCGTCGCGCCCGGTACGGGCGGTAGCTGGTGCGTCCAGAAGGTCCATTTTCCATGCGCGGGATCGGTCGACACCATGAGCGGCTTCGGTGCGAACGCCGATTGCATCAGGAATAGTTTGCCATCGGCCACGAGCGTCGCTGGCGCGACGTTGCCGTCGAGTGGCCAGTGATCCGGCTTGACGAAATCCCAGTGCAGCAGATCCTTCGACATCCAGTAGCCGTCGGCCATGGTCTGGAACAGGTAGTACGCATCGCCATAGCGGACGATCGCGGGATCCGCACCGGTCCGGAATGACACGCCGTCGTTCATCACTTCCCACGCGTAGCGGTAGTCGATGTCGACCGGGTTGGCGTAGGTGTGCTGGGTGGCGTGTGCTGCGACAGGGGCCAGGCCAATGGCCGCTAGCAGGAGGGCTGGGCGCGTCATGGGTATCCCCTGGGCCGACAAGGTTCCGATCGTGCCAGCGTAAACCGCGTTACGCTTGGCTCGTGGCCGGCCTGGGTTAGCCGGGCCGGCCTTCCTGACCCGCCAGGTAATCACGCATCTGCCTGGTGAACTCCGCGTACGTCGAGTCGTTGCCGTAATGGTCAAGGAAGTAGTGGATCGTTGCGATGCGTCCGGCATCGTTCGTACCGATCTGTGCACGGATGAGGATGACGTAGGCACGTGGCGTGTCGGGGTACAGTTCGATGACCCTACTCGCTAGCCTCTTCGCATCTTCATAGTGATCGTGTGCGCGAAGCGCGTACTCGGCTAGCCGCAGCATGACACCCTTGTCCTTCGGGTCGTGTGCCAGCGCGGACTCGAGCAGGGACGTGGCTTCGGCGAAGGTCCCGCCCAGATAGACGAGCTGCATGCCTGCCAGCCGCACGTTGTCCATCGCGTCGGGGTGCCGTGCGGCACCGCGCCGAAGCATGTCGGCCGCCCACGGGGCCTGGGGTGTCTTGTACGCGGCATCGGCAAGTGCGTTCAGCGCAAAGATATTCCCATCGTCGAAGCGCAAGGCCTCCACCGCGAGTACAAGCGCCTCATCGTTCTTCTTCGCCGTCGCTGCCATGGCGGCAAGCGTGCCCAGATCGAACGGTGGCGCGACTTCATCGACGACGGCCAGGAATCGACCATCGGCCGGGGGCTGCAACTGGGCATGGGTTGCCAGGGTGATATGCGACCGCCCCACGACGACCCACATGAGCGGGTGCTTGGCGGTGCGCGCTTCGGCGTCTTGGCCAATCTGGGCAACCTGTGCATCGCTACCGCCCCATTTCTCGGCGCTGAACGCTGCCTTGGATAGCCATAGCGAGAGGTCATCGGGCGCCAGCGCAAACCCCTGGGTCAGTGCATCGGCCGCGCCTTGGTCATCACCGGTGTACATCGCCAGGCCGAGCTGGTCGCTGTACGGCGTTGCGAAGGCCGGCTTCATCGCGGCAGCCTTGTTCAGATCATCCCGCGCCATGGCGCCGAATGTTTCCATGGTCTGCATCTGGTCGGCGCTGGTCTCCCGATTCGACGCCATGCCGCGGCCCTGCTTTGCCGCGGCGTACCACTGCATGCCGCTGGCTGCGACGGCGAAAGCGCTATCGGGGCGTTGCCTGCGCCACGCATCGATGAGCCGGCGCGATTCCGCGCTCGCATCGCGGAGTCCCAGGTTGGCGTAGGCGCCGTCGAGACGGCTCACTCCCTTGGGGTCGCGCCGTTGGGCATCGAGGTATTTCGCGAAGGCCCGGTCGACCTCGGCCGCCTTACCGTCATCGATCAGATGGGCGAAGGTCGCCCGGGTCATGACATCAGGGAACTTGTACGCGCAGTACTCGCGAACGGCTTCCGGGTGCCAGTGGGAGCCCGGGGGATCGGGCATGTGCAGGCAGCGCTGCAAGGGGGCGGTGAGCGCGGACGCTTCCCGGACCTGTTTGAAGAAGGCATCGAGATCGGCGGGCGGTGCCGTAGCGGGTGCCGCCGTAGCGACTACCACCCAGCCCCATGCCAGCATGCCCGCAGCTAACCCGATCAAGCCGCGGCGACGGTTCGCCGGGCAGGTAGTCCGTACATCCATGTGCTTCCCCTGTGGGATCTGTCCCCGGCAGCCATCATATACGCGAGCGGCTCTCGTGCCGTGACACAGATCCCGCATCCTGACGGCGCTTCGGCAGATGCCTTACCGGATGCCTGTTTGACCTATTTACAGTGGCTCTCCGCCTGACGAATCCTGCGGCCAAGCCCATGATGGTCCTACAGGGGAAATGTCGATGACACGAGAGCTCGCCACGGCGGGCTGCGCGTCCGGCCCCAAAAAGCCCGCGCCGCCGATCGCCGGCGAGCCGGCGTTGGCCGTGGCGCCCATGGCGCGCGTCTAGCCCACTCGCTGGCGCCACTCGCCGTGATGCGTATCAGGACAGGTCGCCATCGAAAACTTCCCATCGCCCGATAGCAGGATATCTGCACGGGGCAAGACGATGCGAAGCCGCCCGGGTTCGGCGACGGCCCCGTACGGTGCGTAAGGAAGATGACGCCACTGGATAGCCTGCCACCGGCCCGAAGCGTTGCGTTCGACTCGGTAGACATCGCCGCGCACCCAGCCCATGTGGGCCAGCCCGGTCACCGCCACGATATGGCTGCCCAGGGTCGCGATCCCCTGGACGTTCATTTCGCCGATCTTCTGCACACCGCCGTGGCCGTCATCGAAGAACAAGCCGCCGCCGAATTCGCCGTTGTCGATACCGTACAAGCGGCCGCCTTCGACGGTCAGGGTGGTCGGCACCATGGGGCGCTCTGTCGTCGGGCAGCCCGTTGCGTAGTACAACGAACCAGGGAAAATCCAATCCGTGCGTACGAATGGCGCTAGTGGCGCATGCGTCTCGATCTGGTCGATCGCCTTGCTCGCGACCTTCCGAACCGGTGGATACCAGTAGGATCGCGCCGCCTCGCGCAACGCGGGCAGCGCGGCACGGTCTCCAAGGCGGCCAAGGGACATCGCCGCATAAGCGCTGGTGGCCGCATCCGTTTCATCCGAGAGCGCTTCTTGTAGTCGCTTACGCGCGGGTGCGTACTGCATGAAGCCTAGCGCCGCCGCCGCCATGGCCCGGAGGTAAGGGCGAGGACTAGCGAGCAGGGCGGTGACTGTTTCGCCAGCCTCGGGGCCTGCTGCCGGCCCTAAAGCGGCCAGTTCGAAAAGTTCGCTGGGGTAGTCGTCGATCGGGTCGGTCGACGGGCTGCGTAAGTGTGCGACGAGCGACGCGATGTCAACGGGTGGTTCGGGGGCACCGCCTATATCGATGGGCGGTAGCGTCTGGGCGCTTGCCGTCAGGCTTACGAGGCAGGCGGCGAGAATGAGTGGCTGGGTGAGTTGGCGGCGCCAAGCCGATAGGTCATCCATGACGAGCCATTGAGTCGGAGAATGGCCGCAGCATAGCCCTTGCCGTCGCCCTTCAGCGCAGCCGATATGGTGCATCGTGCGGTCGAATGCACCGATATGGTGCAACCCTGCACGTGTCATTTAGGCGTTCTATGATGCCGGGGCTTGTTCCAGGCCGGTCCGTCGCTCCGGAGCCGCTGGCATAGCGATTGCTATAAGCCCTGCGCCCACATACCTAATACCGAGGTTTGCCCATGTCCGCCGCTTCGAAAGTGCTGAACCTGATCCAGGACGAGGAAATCGAGTTCGTCGACCTGCGCTTCGCCGACATGCTCGGCAAGCACCACCACGTGACCTTCCCGTCCCACCAGATCGACGAAGGCACCTTTGAAGACGGCAAGATGTTCGATGGCTCGTCGATCCCCGGCTGGAAGGGCATCAACGAGTCCGACATGGTGCTGATGCCGGACCCGGATACCGCCCACCTCGATCCGTTCAGCGCGCACAAGCAGCTGATCCTGCATTGCGACGTGCTCGAGCCGAGCACCATGCAGGCCTACGGCCGCGACCCGCGCTCGATCGCCAAGCGCGGCGAAGCCTTCCTGAAGTCCACCGGCATCGCGGATACCGCGTTCTTCGGCCCGGAGCCGGAGTTCTTCATCTTCGATTCGATCCGCTGGCAGAACGACATGGGCCGCGTCTTCTACGAGATCAACTCGGAAGAAGCCGCCTGGTCGTCGCGCTACAAGTACGACGGCACCAACACCGGCCACCGTCCGGGCGTGAAGGGCGGCTATTTCCCGGTGAGCCCGGTCGATAGCCTGGGCGATCTGCGCGCCGATATGTGCAAGGTCCTCGAGTCGCTCGGCCAGGTCGTCGAAGTGCACCACCACGAAGTCGCGAACGCGGGCCAGTGCGAAATCGGCACCCGCTTCAACACGCTGGTGAAGAAGGCCGACGAACTGATGACGATGAAGTACGTCATCAAGAACGTCGCCCACCAGGCGGGCAAGACGGTCACCTTCATGCCGAAGCCGATCGTTGGCGATAACGGCTCGGGCATGCACGTGCACCAGTCGCTGTCGAAGAACGGCGAGAACCTCTTCGCAGGCGACCTCTACGGCGGCCTGTCGCAGACGGCGCTGTGGTACATCGGCGGCATCTTCAAGCACGCCAAGGCCATCAACGCGTTCGCCAACTCCACCACCAACAGCTACAAGCGCCTGGTCCCGGGCTTCGAAGCGCCGGTGATGCTCGCCTACTCGGCGCGTAACCGTTCGGCGTCGTGCCGTATCCCGTACGTGGCCAGCCCGAAGGGCCGCCGCATCGAAATCCGCTTCCCGGATCCGATGCAGTCGGGCTACCTGACCTTCACCGTGCTGATGATGGCTGGCCTCGACGGCATCCTGAACAAGATCGACCCGGGTGCACCGGCCGACAAGGATCTGTACGATCTGCCGCCCGAAGAAGAGAAGAACATCCCGCAGGTGTGCGCCAGCCTCGACGAAGCGCTCGCCGCGCTCGACAAGGATCGCGACTTCCTGAAGGCCGGCGGTGTGTTCACCGATGACTTCATCGACGGCTACATCGCGCTTAAGATGCAGGAAGTGACCCGCTACCGCGCGAGCACCCACCCGCTCGAGTTCCAGATGTACTACGCGATCTGATCGCATTCCTCGGGGTGAGGAATAGGAGGGGAGCTTCGGCTCCCCTCTTTTTTGCTTTCGGCTCAGAATTCGTCGTGTTCCTGTAGCGGAGGCTCGTCAACGGCCACAGGTGCTGTCGGCGGACGCGGCGTGCCGGGTAGCGCTTCCGCGGGATTTTCATTGGCATCGCCGCAGGCGAATACCCGCGACCGGGATTCAGGTAACGCGCCGCTCAGCAAGTAAGTCGCCGCCGTACGCTCGATGCAACCGGAGGTCGTGAAATTGAAGATGCCGTGCTGCTTCGATTCGCGGACGAGAAGCATGCGTGCGTTGGGGAAAGCATCGAGGATGAAGCTGCCTCCGGCTAACGGGGTCGAGGTGTCCTTCTCGGACTGGATCAATAGGAAAGGAGGCGCGTTGGCCAGTATCGAGAGATCGGGCTGGCGTGCACTGTGCCCACCCCAGTGCGTGCAGGTCAGTTCTTCAAGGATCTCGCTACCGTTGAAATGGATGAAACGCGATGCGTACTGACGCAGGCTTTCACGAATGGTCGCGTCGTCGCGTCCCCACGGCGCATCGTTACACGCCGTGATGATTCGTACCGAGTCGCCCTCAGGACCCAGGCCATAACTCGCACCGGCCTGGGGCGGTGTGTAGAGAATGCTCGATAGCTGCGTCGCCTCCCAGCGAATACGCGAGTCCAGGATAGGCTCCGTGCTGAAGCGGGCACGGCGGATGAGTCGGCTCATCGCCGTGAGATCCGCAGGGGCTGAGCGTTCCAGCCATCCGGCGACGTGTAAGGCGGCGGCAAGCCGGGGTGTCGAATCCAGCCACCCCGTCCACGCGGCGCGTGCCCGTGCCGGAATCTGTTCGACCGCAACGGCGACGTCATCCGCCGATGAGCCAAGACCGAACCGCGAAGGTTCGCGCAGGAGCGGTGCCAGCACGTCATCGTCGAACTCACGTTGTCGCGCGACCTGCGAAAGGCGAAGTGCCGTCCGGTAGTCATGGGTGAAATCCATGCTGGAATCGAGCAGGAGCCTGCCGGTATGCGCCGGGTAGGTAGCGGCGTACCACGCGCCCACACGGCCTCCGTAAGAGATGCCATAGAAATTCAGGCGCTCATCGCCCAAGGCTCGCCGCACGGCATCCATGTCGTGCACATGCTGTTCGGTATTCACGTAGCGCACGCTCGGAAAGGCGGGAGACAAGCATGCGTCGGCCACGGCCTGGGCGTCATCGACCGCCTGCGCCCAGTTGGCATCGCTCTGATCGGTGGGAAGAAACGCGTGGCGTGGCGGCAGCCCGCTAACACAGCGGATGGGCTCGCTGCCGTCGAGGCCACGGGGGATTACGGCGATCAGATCGAACCGCTCCGCGAGACGGCGCTTGTCGCCATCGTCGGGATCGTTGATGTCCATGCCGGTCCAGCCCTCCGCCATGGAACGCAGAAGCCGGCCGGGATGGCCGCCGGGGCCGCCCTTGTTGAAGAAGATGGCGCCTTCCCGTTCGTCGGCGTGAGCCGCCTGGACACGTACGACGCCCACGTGAACGTTGCGCCCGTCAGGCAAGAGGTGATCGAACGGCGCGAGCAGCGTGCCACATTGCAGGCGCTGCCCCAACGCGCCAGACGGTGTGCGTACCCAACTCTCTGGACAAAGGCCCCAGGAGATCGTAGCCGAGGCGGGGCGAGGGCAAACGACGGCGAAAACAAATAGTGCGAGGATGAGCGCGTGACGCGCAAGCGTATGTCGCGATGGCATGGTGTCGTCCTTGATAGAAGAAGGCCGCAATGAGCGGGCTTACTCGCTCGCATCCGCGGTGTCACCCGAGCGCACCGCCAATGGTGAGAACAAGGCAGCTAACGCATCGCCGCCGGCGATCTCGCGAAGTTGCGCGCGCCGCGCCTGCCATGCGGCGGTGCCTCCCGTCGGCGCGTCTGGCGCAGGACGGGCGGGATCCACATCGACCAGGCATTCGGTGAGCTGAGACGTGGGTGTGCGGCCATCGACGAGGAAGCGCGCCGTGGACCGCTCGATGCAGGCCTGCTCGGTCATGGCGAACAGCATGTGATCCGATCCACCACGCAGGACAAGCATCTTCGCGTTCGGCAATGCGTTGATCATGCGAACGGCGCCGGCAATCGGCGTAATGGTGTCGAATTCCGATGCGAGGATGAGGATACGTCCCGCCCGGGCTAGCCGATCGACAGGCGGCTTCACCGCATTGGGGCCATGGGAGAACACGCAGGGATTCATCAGGCCGGCGCTGCTCCGTGCGGGGTAATCACGTGCTTGCCGCGCGATGACGTCCTGCCACTGGCCCGCATCGGCCGTGGCGACGGTATCGTTGCAGGGCACCGTGGTGATCATGGCCGAACGGGCAGACAAACGGCCTGCTTCCGCGCCAGAGGGAGCGAAGATCCGATCCAGGGCGGCGCGCGCGGCTGCACGTGCGCGGCGATTCAGGGCGGAGTCCTCGCTGTACACCCAGGCGTCGATGCCGGCGCTCATCCCCGCCTTGTCGAGCGACGGGTCGGCACGTAGCCAATCGGAGGCGGTCTTTGCGGCCATCAGATCTTCGGGAGCGTCGAACCGGCGCACCCAGGCCTCATGCACCCGTGGTACGAGCTGGCGGAGGACATCGCGCACCGCTGTCTCGCTGGCACCGAGCCCATAACGCGCCGGGTCCGCCGCCGCGGGCCGGGCAACGCGCCGATCGAAGACTTCCTGTAGTGCAGGCCCCGCCGCGAGATGGTTCTCTTCGAAGGTGGCGGTAAAGTCCATCGGCGAATCCAGCACCATGCGGCCGACCTTCGCTGGATAGGTCGCACCGTACCAGGCACCCAGCCACGTGCCATACGAGACGCCATAGAAGTTGAACACGGGTTCGCCCAGCGAACGCCGGACCAGCTCATGGTCGTAGACGGTCTGCTCGGTCGAGATGAAGGGATAGCGCGGATCGGCACGGCACCCTTCGCTGAGGCGTCGCCCGACCAGATCCCAGGCAGCCACGTTCTGCTCGCTGCGATCGGTCATGATGAAGTCGGTGCGCGGAAGATTGACCTGGCACACCAGCGGCGTGCTGCCTGGCATGCCGCGTGGAATGACCGCGACGATGTCGAATTGATCAAGGATGCGCCGCTTGTCGCCGTGCACAGGGTCGGCGGCGGGTGCATCAAGCCAGAAGGCGGCCAGCATGCCCGCGAACTCGCCTGCATCGCCGCCGGGGCCGCCGGGATTGACGAAGAGCGCCCCCTGCCGCTTCGTACTATCGGCTACGGCAATCCGCACCACCGACAGTGTGATATTTCCCGTTTCAGGGCGGTGGTGATCAAGCGGAGCGGTGAGCGTGCCACAACGCAACCGGTCGCCCAGCTCGGAGGCGAGAAGGGCGACGTTGCCCGTATGGCAGGACGTCCACGTGATCGTTTGCGGTTGCATCTCGGGCGTCGCGAAGGCATCCGTACGGCTCGCGGCCAGGGGTGCAGCGATGACGGCGGCGCTGATAGCACCCGCAGTGGTAACGAAGTGACGAAGCATGGACATGAAGCGAGGTTCCTTTGTAGATAGGGAACCTCACGTTACGCAGGCCAACTCGCGTGCCATATCAGCGTTCGCCGACACGGCATGTACGCCTATGCCGAACTACTGCATGTGCCAGCCGTGACTCACAAGCAGCGACTGGCCCGTGAGTGCATTCGAGCCGAATCCGGCGAGGAACAGTGCCGTATCGGCGATGTCCTGCAAGGTGGTGAACTCGCCATCGACGGTGTCGCGCAGCATGACGTTACGGACGACGTCCTCTTCGCTGATACCAAGTTCCTTCGCCTGTTCCGGAATCTGCTTCTCTACCAGGGGAGTACGTACGAAACCGGGGCAGATGACGTTGGCCCGGATGCGGTTCGCTGCGCCCTCCTTGGCGAGGGTGCGTGCGAGGCCAAGCAAGCCATGCTTCGCCGCGACGTAAGGCGCCTTGAACTTCGATGCCACATGGGAATGCGCGGAGCCCATGAGGATGATGGAGCCGCCACGCCCGGCGGCAATCATCTGGCGCATGGCGGCGCGTGAGGTAAGGAACGCGCCGTCCATGTGGATGGCCAGCATGCGTTTCCAGTCGGCGAAGGCGAGATCGACGACAGGTGCGATGATCTGGATACCGGCGTTGCTCACCAGGATATCGACGGGCCCGAGCTCCCGCGCGGTGCGCGCGAAGCCGTCCTCGACCTGCGCTTCGTCCGTGACGTCCATGGCAAGCCCGATGGCGCCGTTGCCCATCACCTGTGCCGCGGCCTCGGCCTTGTCAGCGGCAATATCCGCCACGGCGACCCGTGCCCCCGCGGCCGCATACGCCGCCGCGATGGCATGGCCTATGCCGCTGGCCGCGCCGGTTACCAGCGCGACCTTGCCCTTGAGATCGTTCATCGAACTGCTCCACGAAAACTGACCAGCGAGCAGTATGCGCTTCGCGATGCAGCCTCAACCAGACTGCAGTGCGCGTTCCATCAGTTCGTCGGCGTCCGTGGGAACCCGCGGATGGTGGTCTTCGTGCCGTGCCCTGCGCGGGCGCTTCACATAAGCGCAGGAGCTGAGTCTGGCTTCCGGTACCTGCCCCGTAAGCAGGTAATGCCCTGCGGCGGATTCCACGCATGGCGTGTGCGACGTTGCAAGGATGGCGTGGCCGGATACGCCCTTTGCCACGACAAGGCGAGCACCAGGGTATCGGTCGAGAATGCGCGCGGCGCCATCGAGCGGTGTACGCACATCGTGTTCAGCATGGATAAGAAGGAAGGGCGAAGTATGGTGGATGGGTTCCAGCGAAGGCCGCTGTGATGTGCGGGCGGACCAACGCGTGCAAACCAGCGAAAAGAACTCAACGCCTTGCCGTGCCGCGGGGAAGGTGGCACTGCGTTCCCGCATGACATTGCGCCAGTGGGTGTCGGTGCCCTCCCATGGATTGTCGTTGCACCGGGTGGCAAGGAAGACGGATTCCCTCGTTCCGAGGCGTCGGTTGTACCAGGCGTTGCCATGCACGACTTCCGCGTCGGGTTCGGCTGCGTCCAGCGCTTCGATCACGTCGGCGTCGTTGCCGAAGTAGGTGCCTATGAGCGCCTCCGCTCGCCGGCGAACCCGGGCCTCCGTAGGGGCGTCGGCGCTGAATCGTGTGTTTGCCAGCCGGGCGTGCATTTCACTTTCGGTCATCCAGTTCTGCTCCGCCAGCCAGCTACCAAGGACCAGCGTGGCCTTGAGCGAAGCGGCGCTTTGTACGAGCGGCAACCACGCATTGCGCGCGCGGGCTGGCATGGCGTGGATATCGCGCAATACATCAGCTTCATCGCCCGTGACCCCATAAAGCGCGGGCTTTGCGAGCAGGGGGCGTAGTGCGCGGCGCTGGAACTCGCGCTGCCGTTCCCCCAGCGTGGCGAGGTCGGCGTCATCGATGCTGGCAGTGAAATCGATGCTCGAATCAAGCAGCATGCGGCCTGCCGTAGCGGGAAACATGGCGCGATACCAGGCCCCGGCCATGCCGCCGTAGGAATACCCGACAAAATGCAGCTTGCTTTCGCCCATGGCGAGCCGTGCCTGCTCCAGGTCGAACACGTGTTGCTCGGTGCCAATCCATCGCGCGGCGGGGTTGGCCGCGCAGTTCTCGGCGATATCGCGTGCGGCCTCGCTGGTGGCGGCCCAGTCGGACAGGGCATCGGGTGGTGACTCGATGCTGTCGATGCCCCGGCACTGGAAACTATCGCCACCCTCCAGCCCACGAGGGATCACCGCGACGAGATCGAAACGCTCCGCGACCTTGCGCTGCCAGCCCGTCACCGCGTGCGTGCTATCGGCCAGCGACCATTTCGACGCAGCCGCGATGATGAAGTCACCCGGATTGCCGCCCGGGCCACCAATATGGAAGAAATAGGCGCCTTCGCGCTTTGGGGTGTCCAGCGCCCTGGCGCGAATGAGCCCGACCGTCATGCGCGGGCCTTCGGGGTGGTAGTGGTCCAGCGGCACGTGCATGCGAGCACATTGCAGGCGATCGCCCAGGCGTTGGCCAAGTGCCTTCTTGACCTTGGCAACGTCCGCTTCGCTATCTGCGAACGTGTCTGCGCCGCAGGCGGCCCATTGAATGGGAGCGACAGGGAAGGACAGAGGGCGTGCGGCGAAAGCTGCCGACGCATGGGCGAGCGCGGCGCCCAGCAGGCAGGCGGCGAGGAGGGGTGGCTTCATGGATCGTCCTTGATCGGGGACGACAAAGCTAACCCGTTGCAGACGCGCTGGCCGTCGGTATTCGCGCCGGCCAGCTGTCCGCAATCACCCTCTCTACGTGTCAGGTAAGCCTGACACGCGAGCTGATCAGGGGGCTTTCAGTACGAAGGAGGCTGCTTCGCCCTGCGTGGACGAGCCGGCAATCCACACATCGAACGTGCCCGGTTCTGCTTCGAAGGTGCGGCCATCGCGATGGGTGAAGGCGAGGTCCGCCCGCTCGAGCTCGAACGACACCTCTTCCGAGGCACCCGCCGCAAGAAGGATCTTGCGGAACGCCTTCAGCTCACGCACGGGCCGCACGCGGCTGGCGACGCGATCGTGGACGTAGAGCTGCACGACTTCTTCGCCAGCGACACTGCCCGTGTTGGCGACCGTGGCGGTGACGACAATGGTTTCGCTCCAGCCAACCTGCGCCGGGACCACGGGCTTGGTGTAGCCGAACGTGGTGTAGCTCAGGCCATGGCCGAACGGATAAAGCGCATCGAAGGTCACTTCGCGGTATCGCGACTTGAATGCCGGGGGCTGATCGGCAAGCTCCGGGCGGCCCGTACGCGGGTGGTTATAGAAGTACGGCTGCTGGCCGCTGTCCTGCGGGAAGCTGACCGGCAGGCGGCCCGCGGGGTTGTAATCGCCGAAGACGACATCGGCAATCGCGGGACCGGTCTGGCTGCCGAGGAACCACGTGACGAGGATAGCGCTGGCATCGCGCACCGCGCCCGTCAGCGCCAACGCGCGCCCGTTCTTCAATAGCACGACGATGGGCGTCCCCGTCGCCGCGATGGCTTCAGCGAGCGCCTGCTGTGCAGGAGGGACGATGATCTGTGTACGCGCCTGCGCCTCGCCGGAATAGTTCTGCGGCTCGCCGATCGCGAGCAGCACCACGTCGGCGCGCTTCGCTGCGGCCACGGCGGCTTCGATACCACCATCGATCGCTTCTTCGAAGCCGCTGCCAGCGACCACTTCAAAAGCCGACGCATCGGCCAGCGCGCCGCGCAGGCCGGTGTCGATGGCGACATGGCGTTGCTTGTCGCCGAACAAGGTCCAGCAACCTTCGAGGTTATCCACATCGGCGCCGAACGGGCCGATGAGCGCAATCTTCTGGCCGCTCTTTTTCAATGGCAGCACGCCGTCGTTCTTCAGCATGACGATCGAGCGGCGTGCGGCTTCACGCGCGAGTTCCGCGTGCTCGGCGTTTTTCGACGTATCGGCTTCCGCTGCGGGATCCAGCGAACGGTACGGGTTATCGAACAGGCCGATGGCGTCCTTCACGCTCAGGACGCGTCGCACGCCTTCGTCGAGCACATCCACGGGCACGTCGCCCTTGGCGACCAGGTCGGGCAGGCTTGCGGCGTAAAAGCCACTCTGCATGCTCATGTCCACGCCGGCCAGGAACGCAAGGCGCGACGCATCGCGCTCATCTTCGGCGAAGCCGTGGGCGATCAGCTCCATATCCGCGGTGTAGTCGGATACGACAAAACCCTTGAAGCCCCACTCGCCACGCAGGATATCGGTCATGAGCTCGCGATTGGCCGAGGCAGGCACGCCATTGATATCGTTGAAAGCGCTCATCAGGGTGATGGCGCCCGCATCGATCGCGGCCTTGAACGGCGGCAGGTGCACATCGCGCAACGTCTGCGGTGCGATGTCGACCTGGTTGTATTCCATGCCGCCCATCACGGCGCCATACGCAGCGAAGTGCTTGGGCGTCGCGAGCAGTGCGTCGTCTGCCTTCAGGTCAGCGCCCTGGAAGCCGCGGACGCGAGCGGCGGCAAACGCCGCGCCGAGCACCACGTCTTCGCCAGCGCCTTCGGCGACGCGGCCCCAGCGCTGGTCGCGCGCGATATCGACGGCGGGAGCGAAGGTCCAGTGGATACCGGCGGCCGTTGCTTCGACGGCCGTGGCGCGCGCGGTACGTTCGGCGAGGTCCGGTTCGAAGGTGGATGCCTCGCCAAGCGGAATCGGGAACACCGTGCGCATGCCGTGGATGACATCGGAGCCGAAGATCAACGGGATGCCGAGCCGGCTTTCTTCCACCGCCACGCGCTGTGCCTCACGCCCTTCCGCGGCGCCCACGCCGTTGAACAACGCACCGATACGGCCTTCGCGCACCTGCTCAAGCACTTCGGCGGCGCCGCGGGCATTGGCTTCCGGGTTGATATCCGGTGCGAACGGGCGGACGGCATCGGCGAAGATGCCGAGCTGGCCAACCTTTTCCTCCACGGTCATGCGGGCGATCAGGTCTTCGATGCGGGTATTGCGGGTCATGGGCTTGCCTTGCGGGGAATGGCGTGCGGCGCGTGAGGGGCCACGGCGGGGAAGGATACTGGCAACTGCCGCCGCCGTGGGCACGTAAATGGCGTTACGTGTAAACGATTACGCCCTTGGCGCCCAAAGACTTCACAGATGTGAATGAGGTCACGTCAGGGGCCCGGGGCGGTGGCGGGCCGCCCCACGCCCGGCGGCGGAAACAAGCGCGCCAGTGCCTGGTTGAGGGCTTCGGAGCCATACGGTTTCACCAATACCAGTGTGCGGGCGTCCGGCTGCACGCCATCGGCATGGGCATGGCCCGTGGCGTACACCGCAGCGAGGCCGGGGTGCCGCGCACGCGCCTCGGCGACCAGTTCGACGCCGGACATGCCGGGCAAGCTGACATCACTGACGAGTACATCGACCGGCTGCTCGGCAAGCACCTCGAGGGCGCGCGCGGCGTCAGCCGCCTCGAATACCTCGTGACCTCGCAGCTGGAGCATTTCGGCCACCGTGGTACGGACGAGCCAGTCATCTTCCACTACCAGGACACGCACGACGCGTATGGCGGGTGGTGAGTTTGCAGGTGGAGGGGCCACCGTGGCCGGGCCGCCATCCTGGCGCCGGGCATGGCCGGAAAGCATCTGGCGCAGCTTGCGGGCGAGCGTCTCGCGACTGTACGGCTTGCTCAGCAGTTCGACGCCTTCATCGAGGCGGCCGCCGTGCACGATGGAATTCTCGGTATACCCCGAGGTGAAAAGCACGGAGATCCCCGGCAGCCGTTCGCGCGCTTTGCGGGCGAGTTCGGGGCTCTTCAGGGCCCCAGGCATGACCACATCGGTGAACAGCAGGTCGATGGGGATGCCGCTGTCGATGATCGACAGGGCGCTTGGCGCATCGCGCGCCTTGAGTACGCGGTAGCCGAGGTCAGCGAGCATGGCCACCACCGTGTCGCGCACGGCTTCGTCATCTTCGGCGACAAGGATGGTCTCGCTGCCCCCGGTGAGCGGGCCCGTGTCGACGTCGACGATGATGTCTTCCGACTGCGTGGTCCGTGGGAGGTATAGCTTGACGGTGGTGCCGTGGCCCGGTTCGCTATAGAGCTTGATGTGTCCGCCCGATTGCTTCACGAAGCCATACACCATCGACAGCCCGAGCCCCGTTCCGCGCCCTTCGGGCTTCGTGGTGAAGAACGGTTCGAATACCTTGTCCATCGTCTGCGCATCGATACCATGGCCCGTGTCAGTGACGGCAAGCAACACGTACTGGCCCGCGGCGACATCATCGAGCGTGTCGACATAACTGGCATCGAGGTATGCGTTACCCGCTTCGATCGTGAGCCTGCCCTGCCCATCCATAGCGTCGCGCGCATTGAGCGCGAGGTTCAGCAGCGCGTTCTCCACGTTGCCCGGGTCGATCAGCGTATTCCAAAGGCCGCCGGCAACGACCGTTTCCACTTCGATCCCCTCGCCGAGCGTGCGGCGCAGAAGATCATCCATGTTGCGCACGAAGCGCCCCACGTTGACGACCTTGGGTGCGAGCGGCTGGCGCCTGCCAAACGCAAGTAGCTGCGTGGCGAGCTTCGAACCGCGTGCCACACCCGCCATGGCGTTACGTACGCGGCGTTCGCCACGTTCGCTGCCGTGCACGTCTTCCGCCAATAGCTGCAGATTGCCGCTGATGACCTGCAGGAGGTTATTGAAGTCGTGTGCCACGCCACCCGTGAGGTTCCCGATGGCCTCCATCTTCTGGCTCTGGCGCAACGCATCCTGCGTACGCAACAGCTCCGCGGTGCGTTGGTTTACGCGATCCTGCAGGGTTGCCGCCTCACTGGCGAGGGTGGCTTCGGCTTCTTTGCGCGCGGTGGTGTCGGTAATGACGAACATCACGCCCGCTACCGTGGCGGTGTCGTCGACAAGCGGGCTGAAGTCGATATGCAGCCATGCGTCCTGCGGCGCATCGCTACGGTTCAAGACGACGTGCACATCGTGGAACGACAACGCGCCGCCAGCAAACACGGTATCCAGGACATGCCGGTTGAAGTCGGCGACTTCAGGCCATGCAGCAAGGACAGGTTGGCCAAACACCTGCGGATGACGAAGGCCGGCGATCGCTTTGTATGCGTCGTTGTAGAGCAGGATGCCTTCACGGCCGTGGAAAAGACCCATCGGCGCGGGCGATCGCATGAGGGCCGCGAGGGCATGGCATAACGCTGGTCGCCAGCCATCGAGAGGGCCCAGCGACGTATTGCCCCAGTCAAACCCGTGGACCCGTCGAGCCATGTCGCTGTCGCGGGGTAGGAACCACGGGAATTCGGGCGGCGGTGCGCTCATGCAGCGGGCCTGCGGAACAAGGGCGAAGCCGCGATGTTAACCCGCAGGGTGCGCTTACGTCGCGACGTGGCGTACCGCGTCGACCACGACGTTGAGCATGTCGCAATCGCCGTCGCTAAGGACATCCACCATCAGTGCCGCGACGGCCACGGCGGCAAAGCCCTTGCGGATGACGCCGACGGCGGCACCCATGTGACCCAGCTTGCGCCCGAACAAGCGGCCTGCGCGCTCAAGGAACGAGAGCTTGCGGGCGATGCGGTGGACTTCGAGCGCCACTTGCGGCGCGGCCCCGTCAGCCTCTTCACGGATCAGTTCGGAAAGCACGTCCATGCGGCCGACGTAGTACCGGCTGATACCCGTGGTGAACATGATCCAGTCGCGCGCCTGTGCCTGCGGCAGCGACATGATCTCGCTGGGATCTTCCTCGAAATCGATGAAGCCCACGCCGTGGTCGCCCACGGTGATATTGCGGGCGAAGGCCTGGCCGAGGTAGCCGCCGTGGCGGTGCAGCTCGCCGATCGCGTGGGCTGTCTGGCGCACCAGGATGTCGGCGTCGTTCGCGCTCGGCAGGCGCTTCAGGCGATGGGCGAGGGTCGGACCCATATCGCTGAGGATCAGGCTGCGCGGGCCTTCGCCCAGGATGCGTGGCACCGGTGCGCCGCACGCGCGCAGCGCCTCGATACGGCGCGACTCCACCTGCTTGGCCGCCTCGCCGGCATGACGGGGAGGGGAGCGCAGGGCGTGCAGATCGAGGCGCGTGGCCAGCCTGTTCCACAGGCGTACCAGGGCAGGCCTCAGCCAGCCATCCGCTTCGTAGCGCTTGAGCCAGGCGGTGCTGCCGCCGAGGGAAAATCGTTGAACCATGAGAAGCAAACTCCGTGCGTGGCGTGCGGACCCGGCGCCCCCGCGCTTCGGCACCCACGTCACGCCAAGGAAACCATTGCGGTCAGTTAGCACCGCGTTTCCCCCTCCTCCTAAGCTAATTGTAAGCTTTGCGGTACAGGAATTCGACCCATCCGTCGGTATGTCCTTTGCGTCTCGTAAGGATTCCGTTAAGGATCGGGGATTAATCGGCATCTTCTGAGCCGATTCGGCAAGAGTGCATGCGAGCCGTTTGCGCGCTATACGCACCGCATCGACACATCCTATGTTGGGGGTAGTGCCGCCCCGAGGTTGCGCATGCGTTCGCCTACGAGCCCGCCGGTCATCGAGATGCATGGCGTTGGGAAAGTCTTCCTGGCCGGTGCTATCGAGAACCACGCCTTGACCGATATCCACCTGGCCATCGGCAAGGGGGAGTTCGTGGCTATCGGCGGGCCCTCGGGGTGCGGCAAGACGACCTTGCTTTCACTCATGGGCTTGCTGGACGTGCCTACCCATGGCGATTTGCGTTTTCTGGGCGAACCGCTGGCCGGGGCGGGGCGTAGCCGCCGCGCCGCCTTGCGCAATGCGCACGTCGGTTTTGTGTTCCAGGCCTTCAACCTCATCGCCGATATGACGGTGGTGGAAAACGTAGCGCTACCGCTGGCCTTTCGCCGCGACGTGGGGCGCCGTGAGCGCACCGAGCGTGCTGCTGCGGCGTTGGCCAGCGTCGGGATGGCCCATCGCATGCGCCACTA
The DNA here is from genome assembly GCF_023078475.1 of Luteibacter aegosomaticola. Taxonomy (NCBI): domain Bacteria; kingdom Pseudomonadati; phylum Pseudomonadota; class Gammaproteobacteria; order Lysobacterales; family Rhodanobacteraceae; genus Luteibacter; species Luteibacter aegosomaticola. The sequence continues at coordinate 152,765 of NZ_CP095741.1, forward strand.
TCCCAACCAGCTTTCCGGCGGCCAGCAACAGCGCGTCGCCGTGGCGCGTGCCGTCGTTGGCGAACCGGCGATCCTGCTGGCCGACGAGCCCACGGGCAACCTCGACCTCCGGAACGGCGAAACGGTGATGGCGCTGCTCAGCCGCCTGCACGCCGCGGGCGCCACCATCTGCATGGTGACCCATGATGATCGCTTCAGCGCGGCGGCCGATCGCACCGTGCGCCTGCTGGATGGGCGCGTGGTGGACGAAGCCACGTTCTGGCAGCTCCAGCGCGAGGCGGAGTGCGGCCTTGATGAGCGGCGGACCATGGAGATCTTCCCGTGAGCACGCCGCTTGCTGCCGCGCGGCGTGGGGCGCAGGCCATGTTCCGCCGGCCTGGTTTCTTCATCCTCGCTTCGGCAACCCTCGCGCTCGCGGTTGGGATTTTTTTCGCCACGTTTGCCCTGGTCGACGCACTGCTACTCACTCCTCCTGCCTTCAGGCGGCCTGGCGAGCTGGTCCTGTATGGCGAGATCGTACGCCCGTCGTCGCCGCGAAGCCTTTCCGCCCGGTTGTACGACGCCATAGGCCTGCCCGCGGGCGTGCTTTCGCGTGGGCGTGCACGGAGTATCGAGCGTGCCAGCGTGCGCAGCGGTGGCCATGCCGGGTTACTGGCCGTGCAGCGGGTCGATGCGGGCTTCCTTCCGACCCTCGGCGTGGTACCGGCACTAGGAAGCCTCGCGCTCGAGCATGCTGGCCGCGATGGGGCGCTCGTTTCATGGCGGCTGTGGAACACATGGTACGCCGCGGCGCCCTCCGTCGAAGGCCGCGTCATCATGGTGGATGGCCGGATCCTTCCCGTCGCCGGGGTGCTGCCGGCCACGTACCGGTTGCTCGATGACGTGGACGTCCTGCTGCCTTTGCGAGCCGTGCCGGGTGCGGCTGCGAGCGTGCCGAACGATTTCGCGGTAGCGCGGCTGATGCCGGGTGCGAGCGCGGATGGCTTCGTCGCCGCCATGCGGGCCGCCATCCCAGGCGCTGTCAGCAACGACAGGGAGCGCTTCGGCATGACGCCGCTCGAGCAAGCGCTAACGGAGGCCAGCGCGCCCACGTTATGGTTCTTCCTGGGCTGTGCCGTCCTCGTGTTGGCGACGGCATGCGGGAACCTGGCCAACCTGATGCTCGCAAGAGCTCTCGGGCGGGGCCAGGAAACGGCGTTGCGCAGGGCGCTGGGTGCCGGGTTTTGGGGGGCATGGGCCACGATCGCGACCGAGGCCATGCTGATCGGCATGGCTGGGCTCGCTGCGGGATGCGTGTTGGGCCATGCACTGGTCGTCGCCAGCGACAGCTATATCCCCGACTCCTGGCGTATAAGCGCCGGCGAACTCGCGATCGGCTGGCGTGTGTATGTCGCCAGCGCCGTCATGGCCGTCGCGGTCGTGGTCCTTGCCGCGATCGGCGGCACCTTGCACGAGCACGGCGATGCCATGCTTCGCGACTACGTCGGCGGCGGCCCGTCGCATTCGGTACGGCTCACGGCGGGCGGCATCCGTGTTGCGCTCGTCCAGTTCCAACTCGTGCTGGCGACCGTGTTGCTATCGCTTTGCGTCGTCCGCCTGCTTCAGGCCTGGCGGACCGACGATGTCGCGCCAGGCTTCGATCTCACACACGCCACGGCTGCGCGGTTCCGCCCGGATCCAGGGCACTTCAGTACGGCGGCGCTGGTTGCCGATGCCATGCTGTCGATCGAGCGGCAATCGCTTGCGCTTTCGGGCGTGCTCGGCGCGGGCGTCACGACCCAGTTACCCGTGGGCACGCATTTCCAGGTGTCTTTTGCGGGTTACGAGGCCCGTCCCGTCGAAGCCCAGCTGGTGATGCAGACGCCGGGTGCGCGGGCCGCGCTGGGGATGCGCCTCATCGCGGGTCGAGACCTTTCCACCATGGATACGCCCGGCGCGCCAGGCGTCGTCGTCGTCAACGAAGCGTTCCTCGCGGCTATTCCGGGTGCGGCACTGGGCGGCACGGTGCACACCATGTCGCGCAGCCTTGGTAACCGCGACCTTCGTATCGTCGGGATCGTCGCCGATACGCGCGACGCGGGTCCTTCCGCGCCCCTGCATCCGTGGGCCATCGTTCCCTTCGCGCAACTTCCCAGTACCGAGTTCGCAGCGTTTCGTAGCCTGCTGTCGTACTACCTGGTGTTCCGCGCGGCGGACGATGCGGCGGTCATGGGCATCGATCCGGATGACGCGGTGCGGATGGTTGCACCCTGGCTGGTCCTGGAGCGGGCACGAACGCTATCACGGATATGGCGTGACTCACGCTCCGCGATGGATCGCGATACCTGGCTTGCAGGACTATTCGCGGCGGTAGGCCTTGGCCTGGGCCTGGTGGGCCTCTACTCGGCGCAACGCGTGGAGGTGGCATCGCGACGCCGTGACCTGGCGCTATGCGCCGCCTTGGGCGCAACCCCGGGCGACCTCCTCGGGATGTGCCTTGCGCGCGGCATCGCACGCGCCCTGGTCGGGGTCGCGCTTGGGCTGGCCGCGTCGTTTGCCTTGAGCCGCTGGCCTCCACTGGGCCTGACACCTGGCATTCGCCTTGACCCCACCGCCGCGTTGATCGTCGCGGTGGCCATGCTAGTCATTACCAGCGCGGTGGTGTTCCCGCCGGCCGTGCGCTCGGCCACGACGCCGCCATGGCTCGTGCTGCGCAATCCATGAGGTTATTTTGATGAACACCCCGTCGCTGCACGCCCCCGTCCTGGTTGTCGACGATCACGCGGATGTTCGTCTTGCACTGTGCATGCTCTTGCGCAGCGAGGGCCTTGAGGTCATCGAAGCTGCGTCGCCGTCATCGGCCTGCCAGGTGGCGGCGCGACAGGTGCTGTCGTGCGCCATGGTCGATCTGAACTACTCGGCGGATACGACATCCGGCCACGAGGGTCTCGAGCTGGTGTCGCGGTTGCGCGATCTCGCACCTGCCATGCCCGTGGTGGTGATGACCGCATGGAGCACCATCGATCTGGCCGTGCAGGCGATACGCCAGGGTGCCGCTGATTTCATCGAAAAGCCATGGAAGAGCCCGCGCCTGCTCAGCACCGTGTGGAGCCAGGTGCGCCTCTACGATGCGCAGGAGGAAAACCGGCGGCTACGCGCGGAGACCTCGTTACATCGCGAAGGTCCAGGGGCCATCTGCGCGACGGAGTCATCGGCGATGCGCCGGGTGCTGGATCTGATCGAACGCATCGCCCGGGCCGACGCCAATGTCCTCTTGCTCGGAGAAAACGGTACGGGCAAATCGTTGCTGGCGCGGGATATCCATGTACGTTCGAAACGCAGTGCGTATCCCCTGGTGCGCATCGACATGGGTAGCTTGCCCGAGTCCCGCTTTGCCGATGAATTGTTCGGCGACGAGTCGGGCGTGCGCCCGGGCCGGTTCGAGCTGGCCCACCAGGGCAGCATCGTCCTCGAAGAGGTATCGACCATCCCCGTGTTCCAGCAGGCCAAGCTATTGCGGGTGCTGGAGGAAGGCGAACTCGAGCGCATGGGTTCGGGGCAGACGCGCCGGGTCAACGTCCGCGTCATTTCCACGACCAACGCCGACCTTGACGCGGCTGCCCGCGCCAACCGTTTCCGGCTCGACCTGCTTTACCGGCTGAACGCGATGCAGGTGCGCCTGCCCGCGCTACGCGAGCGCGCTGAGGACATCATCCCGCTCGCCCGTCATTTCCTGTTGCGGGAATGCCGCCGGCTGGGACGCGAAGCCGTGCGTCTGGCGCCTTCCGCCGAGCGCGCGATGCGTGCTTACGCCTGGCCTGGAAACATCAGGGAACTCGAGCACGCGGTGGAGCGCGCCGTGCTCACGACGCTGGGCACGGAGATCGACGCGGAGGCGTTATCCCTCCGCAGCCAGGGCGACGCTCCCCTGGTGCTCGATTGCCTCACCCTGCCTGAGGCCGAGCACCTGCTGATCACCCAGGCGCTGGAGCGCAACGACAACAACCTGCAACGTGCGGCCGACGCGCTGGGCATCTCGCGTCAGGCACTCTACCGCCGCCTGGACAAGCGACGGCCGAAAGATCCCGCAGAGCGTATCGAATGAACGGAGCGCGCACGCCTGTCCCGCCATTGCCGCCGCCGCTCGGGCCATCGCCCGCTGCCGGTGTGGCGCTCTGGGGGTTGGGTTTCATGGCCCCGCTGGCCGCCGCGGCACTGGCGCTCGCGATCGGGCCCGTCGAGCCGCCGCTGGTGCGCGCAACGTTACTCGCCGCAGGTGTTGTCGGATCGCTACTCGTGGGGTGGATCGGTGGGCGTCGCGTCCTGGCGTCGTTGCGCACGGCATTCGACCTGCTTGGTGCCCTGCGTGAAGGTGATTACGGTCTGCGCGGCCACGTGCGCCCCGGCCACGATCCCCTGCAGGGCCTTATCGCCGGTGTTAACGAACTTTCCGACGAGTTACGCCGCGGCCGCCGTGCGCGCACCGAGGCATCACGCTTCCTTGGCAAGACGCTCGTCGCTTTGCACAGCGCGGTGCTCGTCACCGATGACCGCGGTGCGATTCGCCTGATTAACCCGGCCGCCAGGCGGTTGGTCGGTGCCGAGCGTCGGTCCGTCGTGGGAAGCGATCCGGCGGAGTGGGGCTTCGCCGAAGCGCTGGCGGCACCTGACGGCAGCATCCTGACGCACTGCTTTCCTGCAGCCAACGGGCGATGGGCCGTGCGGCGCGCCAGCTGGTATAGCGCCGGCCGCGAGCACAGCCTGCTGATGCTGCATGACCTGAGCGCGGCATTGAGTGAGGAAGAACACCGCGCCTGGCAGCGGCTCATCCGTGTGTTGAGCCACGAATTGAACAATTCGCTCACGCCCATCGGCTCGCTTGCCGAGACGCTCTCTTCGCTTCTCGCACGCCATGGCCCGGACATCCCGCAACACGAGCTGCAAGCCGGGTTGGAAGCGATCGCGCGACGTTCCGGTTCGTTAGCCCGCTTCGTCGGCGGCTACGGCAAGCTCGCGCGGTTGCCGCCACTTACCATCGAACCTTTCAGGCTCGACCTTGCGCTGGGACGGATCGCACGGCTGGAACAGCGCGTTCGCGTCGTGCACGAGGGCGACACCGCGCTATGGGTGGAAGGGGACGAGGACCAGTTGGGCCAGGTATTCGTCAACCTTCTTCGCAACGCCGCGGAGTCCGCGCTTCTGACGGGCGGTGGCGTCCAGCTGAACTGGTACGCGCGCGGCGGTGAAGCGTGGGTGCTCATCACGGACGAGGGCATCGGTTTGCCGCTTACCGACTCTCTTTTCGTGCCGTTCTTTACGACCAAGCCCGAAGGGTCGGGTATCGGGTTGAGCCTGGCGCGGCTGATCGTCGAGGCCCATGGCGGCAGCGTGGGCCTTGCCGATCGCGCAGACGGCACGCGCGGCGCGGTCGCGACGGTCCGGTTACGCCTGCCCGACTGACGCGTCCGGAACCGGACAGCGTTGTCCGGTTCCGGACACCTCGCATGACCGAAACCGGACGCACGGCGTGAAAAATGAGTGCAGACGTCATTCTTGAGGGCCTGACGTGCCATGGGTGGATTGTCCGCCCGACGTGCCCCGACCTAGATTCGCCCCGCACCCGCACTTCCGGCGCGGTGCGCGAACCGATCTTGGAGACCCACGATGCACATCATCCTCTTGCTCCAGACCCTTGAGGTCGAGACCACCGCCCCCGGTATTGAGACTCAAGTGGGCAGTTCATACAGCGGCGCGGGCTGCATCGCCGGCCTGGCCGACGTGGGCGAGGGTTAGGTGTACGCCGTCCACGTTCGGGGAAGGTAAACGGGAGCGAAGGCTATCCCTGGCGACGTCCGGGTCGCCAGGGATAGCCGGGGTTTGGTGCTGAACGATGAAGGGAGACGGCATGGAGCGCTACCAGCAGCTATGGGCGTATACCGCGGTCGACCGCGAATACTTTGAGCCCTTCGCCCGGCATCGCATCGACCCGAACGAACTGGAAAACGTGGTTCGCGAGCAGCTGCCGGCCGACTGGACCCTGCATCGCTCCGGTGTCTGGTTACACGCGCAACCGGCGGAAGCCCAGTTGCCGGCGCAGGGCTGGAAGATCCATGTTTCCTCCGTGGTGGATACCGCCAGGATCGTTCTTGCGATCACTACCGCCATGCTCATCAGCAACCGCGTGGCTTTCAAGTTCGCTGGCGACCTGCGCCTGCTAGGCGCGATCAACGGCAAGCGCTGGCCACGTGGCGGCTCGGGGAAGTTCATTACCGTCTACCCCGGTAACCTGCGCCTGTTTCGCCAACTGCTCGACGATCTCGCCGACGTGCTGGGTGGATACGCCGGGCCGCATGTGCTCACCGATCGCCGCCACCCGAGTTGTCCTATCGTGTCTTACCGCTACGGCGGCATACTCAGCGCGTATCGCATCGATGCCAGCGGCCGTCGGCATTGGCTCTTGCACCGGCCCGATGGCAGCGTTGAGCCTGATGATCGCGAGCCGCGCTATCGCGTACCCGATTGGCTAGCTGACCCCCTGGGCGAGGATCCCGCCGTGGCGGGAGGCCAGGCACCGCTGCTCGGCGGCGGCCGCTTTCGCCCACTCAGGGCGCTGACATTTTCCGCGGCTGGCGGGATCTATATCGCTGACGACCTGTACGAGGGCCGCCGCGTGGTGATCAAGGAAGCGCGTCCCTACATCGCTGCCGCCGAAGCAGCGACAGCCAGCCTGCGCAAGGAGTTCCGCCTTCTCCGCCGGTTGGAACACCTGGCCGTGGCGCCGCGCCCGATTGCCTACTTTCGCGAGTGGGAGCACAGCTTCCTCGTGCAAGACATGCTCGAAGGCGACACGCTGCGGCTGTGGTTGGGGCGACGCTATCCGGCGCTGCGTACCGCCGCGTCATGCGCGGATGTCGCGAATTTCTTCGATGCCGTATGCCATGTGTTCGGCAATCTGGCTACGACGCTGCAGCGCATCCACGGCGCGAATATCTCGGTGGGTGACCTTTCATTTCACAACATCATGGTCGAACCCTCCGGAAGCGTGCGCCTGGTCGATCTTGAGACTGCGGTTGAAGATGGCCTCGACCGCGTGGCGGATGCCTGGACCCCGGGCTTCGCACCCGCGCTTGCGTCGCGTGACACCCATGCCGAGGCGATCGCTGCCGACCGCTACGCCTTTGGCGCCAATCTGTTTGCAGCGTGCGCGCCCGTCAATGCCTTGTTTGCGCTCGATCCGGCGGCGCTGCAGCGCTTCCTCGACCAGTTTGTCGAGGACATGGGCTATCCCCGTGCGTATGCCGACGCCGTACGCGCGCTCATGCATCCGATCCCGGGTTTGCGCCCCGACCCGATCGACGTGATGGCGACCCTGCGTGTGGCCGTCGCGGGGATGCAGCGAGACGCGACGCCGGTGGCGCATAGCTTGCGCCCGCCCATGCCGTCGCCCGGCATCGCCTCACGTGTGTTCGCGTACATCGAACGCCACGCCGGGTCGCCGCGCGCGGATCGGTTCGTGCCGGCCGGCCCGGAAGTATTCGAATCGCACCCGTACGGTGTCGCGCACGGCGCGGCCGGCATCCTCCATGCGTACCAGCGAAGCAGGCGGGCGCCGCCATCGAACCTGCTGCCATGGCTATGTACCGGCGTGCGTGCGGGGAATGAGCGAGGCAGCGGGCTGATGGGCGGCGATGCGGGCATCGCATGGGTGCTGTTCGACGCGGGTGAAACCGGCGTCGCGCGGGCCTTGCTGCATGCAACGCCGCTGGAGGAAGCGATCCACGACGCGCCTGGGCGCGACGACGGTGTCGCGGGGTGGGGCCTTGCAAGGCTCAAGGCCTGGCATTCCACTGGCGAAGGCGCGTTCCTTGAAGAGGCCGTTTTCGCAGGCACCTGGCTGCTGGCGCATGCGGTCGCCAGCCAGGATGGGTTGTGCTGGCCCGTTGGACCCCGGCAGCCGCTCGGTCTGGCCAACGGCGCCAGTGGCATTGCCCTGTTCCTGCTCCATCTGCATCTCGCCACGGGCGAAAGCGAGTATCTCGCGGCGGCGCGCGCGGCACTCGAGTTTGATCTGGGCCACATGGTGCCGGGCATGGACGGAACACCATCGCTGCCCGCATGGGTCGGCTCGCATACGGTGCTGCCCTACGTGCAAGAAGGCACCGCAGGTTTGCTCGCCGTGGCCGCCCGCATGTATGCGTGCACGCAGGACGGGCGCTATGCCCATGCGATCATCGCGGCGGAGCGCGACCTGTTCCGTCGCCACGCCGTCCGCCCCGGCCTGTTCGATGGGCTGGCAGGCATCGGCGATACGCTGCTCGATCTCGCCACCTTCCTGCCCGAACGTGCTGAGCTATACCGCGAACAGGCACAGCGCATCGCGTGCGGCATCGAGCCCTTCCTGCTGGTGCGTGGTGACGCCCTGGCCGTGCCAGGTGCCGAACTCGTGCGTGTCAGCTGCGACCTCGCCACGGGCAGCGCCGGTGTCGGTGCATTCCTCGACCGCCTTGCTCGCGGCGGCCGTGCCTCGTTCATGCTCGATGAAGCGCTTTCGACCGCCACGCAAGTGCGTTGCGTGGCGGCGTAAGTGACTACAGGCGGAACTTCGCTTCCATCATCCAGGTGCGTGATGGATAGGGGTAGTACACGTAGTAGCGACGATTGGTGAGGTTATCCACGCCAACGCTCAGTTCGACGTGATCATTAAGGGTCCAGGCCGCTTTCGCGTCGAAGGTCAGGAACTTGCTTGCCCCACCAAACGTATCCGGGTCGATATCGCTGTGGTCGAGCGTGTTGTACTGGCGACCGGAATAGCGGCCGGCCAGCGTGAGGGCAAGATCTTCGCGGGGGTGGACCGTGCCGACGACGTTGGCCCGCCAGCGCGGGATCCGGTAGAACTGCTTGCCCTCCGACGCGGGGTTGCGGTGGTTGCGCACCGTCGTGGCCTGCGTGTAGGCGGCATTGGCGGAGAGATCCAGCCATGGCACGAACACACCCTCCCCGTCGTAGCTCGCCTCGGCACCACGTGTCCGCACCAGGTCCACGTTCTGCACGTTGGTCACGTTGGGGAACACGGTGGTATCGGTCTGGCTGAAGAGCGCGTTGCGCGTGTCGCTGCGATACACGGTAAAGCGGGTGACACTGTTTTCCCGGTACCACTCCGTGGAAAGCTCCCTCGACAGGTCATTCTCCGGCTTGAGGTTGGGGTTGCTGTTAACGAGGCTGATGCCGTTGAAGGTGCCCTGGAACAGCTCGCTCACCGTGGGAAAGCGGTACGCGCGTGCGCCAGAAAGCCTCAGCGTGAGTGCGTCGGACGCGGCATACGCGAGCGATACTTTCGGCGATGTGTGCGTCTCCTTGCGCTCGGGATACCCGGTGTTTGCGCTTGCCGTGGCCCGGGCACCGTTGAAGGCGCGCCACTGCTCGTAACGCGCACCGGTGGTAAGCCGCCAGCGCTCATCGAGCTGCCATGCATCCTGCACGTACAGCGCCTGGGTTTGCGTGCTGCCACCGTTCGCTGCCGTCTGCGTGCCAGCATCGCCGCGCCGCCAGTTGGACAGCGCATACGTACCGTTATCCAGACGGTAGCCGTCGAAGTGGTAACCGAAGCTCACCGTGTGGGTGTTTGGCCCCGTGGTATCCGGGGTGTGGCTGGCGCGGAGATCGAGCGTGCGCCAACGGCTTCCGTCGCTGGCGACGAGCACGCCGGGACCGTCGTAGGTCACCGCGCTCGCCGTGCGGTCGCGGTTCTTGTCCATATCGAAGTACGACACGCTCCCTTCGACGTTCCACCCCGTGGCGCGATGGGTGCCCAGGGTGAGCCCATAAAGGTAGTTGCGGCTTTGCCGCGTGCCCGGCGCGAAGAAGTTCGCGGGCAAGGTGTATTGGCGGCCATCGATGCTGACCGGTCCGGACCAGACCGGGTTGCCGCTCGCGTCGCGCAGGAAGGTCTCGGTGCGATGCGACATGTCCTGTTTCCAGTAGCCTAGCGTCGCGGCGGCGGTCAGGTCGGGCGTCAGATCGTAGGTAAAGCGTGCGTGCGCTTCATCCTGGCTCGTCGCTTCCTGGCCCTCTGAATTGATGCCGAGCACTTCGCGCGGCAGCCCTGTCGCACCCGTGTCGTTGATGGCACCGGTCGCCGGGCGGTTCGTCCCCGGCGTCGCAGAACGGTTCTGCACCGCGTAGACCAGCGGTTGCCCATTCGACTGCAAGTGCGAAACGCCGATCAGGAAGGCGAAGCGGCCGCTGCGGTCTCCGATGGTCGCGGTTTGCTTGCTGCCGCCGAAGTCGCGATTCACCCCATAGGTGTGCACGTGCTGGGTGAACGCCTGCACATCGCCGGTGACCTCGAGTTTCTCGGGCATGCGCGTCGTCATGACCACAGTCGCACCGATACTGTTGCCCGGATACAACGCCGAATAAGCGCCGTAGATGACGTCGATGCGCGCGAGGTTCTCCGCAAACGCCATCGACCAGCGCGGCGGGGTCGACCAGTTGTTGTCCAGCAGGTTCGAAAGAAGCATGCCGTCGAGGTACACCAGGCCACGCGCACTTTGCTGGTTGCTGGTGCCGCGCACGGAGAAGGTCGCGTTCTCATCGCCGATGAAGCGTTTGCGGATACCGAAGGCGGGCAGGTACTTCAGCGCGTCCTCGGTGTTCACGATGTTCAGCCGCTCGAGTTTCGCGGGAGTGATGGTCTCTACCGCCGAAGGCATGTCGGGATCCACGGCCGTGCCGTGGCTGGTGGCGGAGACGCGTACTTCGTGCAGGTTGGTGGTGGGCGGCGGCAGGTCGGGCGTATCGGCGGCGTGCGCGGCGCACGCGCCGGCGCCGATTGCGCAGGCGATGGCACGCGCGAGTGCGCGTCCCTCGGTGGCAAGGAAAGGCATGGCGTAAGGGTCCGTAGGTCGTTGGCGTACAGCGGGATCGTTGGCGATCAGGCGTGCGCGGCGACCGGCGGACCTCGTGGGTGGGTGTAGAAGGACGCGCGGGGAACGAAGGCGCGGCCTGACGGTACCGGGGCATCGGTCGCAACCACCAGCCGTGGCACACCGGCCACGAGCGTCGTCCCGGCCAGGCCGGGGTGGTGGGCGAAAAGGGTGCAGTAACCACAGGCGGCATCGCCATCCCCGTGGCCCTGGGCACCCGCGCCACCGTGGTGGGCATCGACAGGTTCGCACCAGGCGCCAAGATCGGGGAGGTTCCAGGCCGTGACCCGGGAGACCGTGGGGGCAAGCGCGGAGAGCCAGACGGCGACGATCGCCATCCACCCTAACCAACGCAGCTTGGCCGCTCCACGACGCATGATGCGTCCCCTTGATAGCAACCCCGGACCCGGGTCCAGACATAATGGCACGGGCCGCCGTGAAGGGTATGCGGCACGGTGTCACCCCTGGCCGACGGGACCGCCTAAGCGCGCCGGGCCGCCGCGGGATCGGGGAGGGGAGGCACCGCCGGCGGCGTGGCCACTCCCGGCGGCTCGCGCAGGCACAGCACGATGAGGACCGCCAGCGTGCCAATGCAGCTCGCCAGCAGGAACCCGTCGAGGATGGAAAGCGTATACGCCTGCCCGCGGACCGCCGCGGCCACCAGGCCAGCGCCGCGCGCCTCCGCGCTGCCGGCGCCCTGGGTCAACGCACCGACGGCATCGGCATAGGTGCCGATGCGCGCGTCGGTAAGCGGCGCGCCCGCCTGCACGTGCTGGCCAATCAGGTTGGAATGGTATTGCTCGGCCTTGCGGGTGAACGAGATCAACAGCGATGTGCCGAGCTCACCACCAAAAAGGCGTGCCGTCTGGATGAGCGCGCCGAAGGTGATGCCATCGGTCGGCCCGATGTGGTGGGCGAAAAAATAAATCACCGCGGTGAGTTCGAGTGTCTCCCCGATCGCCTGCAGCAAGAGCGCGACCTTGAAATCACCCTCGGCCCATTCGGAGGTGATGCCGGTGGCGAGCAGAAAGCCGGCAGTTGCGATGGAAAAGCCGAGCCCGATGGCAAAGCGTGCATCGACCCGGTTGAGTAGCCACGCCACCGTGGGCGCAATAATGAGCTGGGGCAGCGCGACCCAGAGCAACGCATTGCCGACCTCGAGTGGCCGGAGCCCCCTCACCTGGATGAGGAAGTTGGCGACCAGGGTGTTACTCGAGGTGACGAGGAAGCGCGTTGCGGTGATCAGCAGGATGCAGAAGAACACGTTGCGGCGCACGAGCAGGCCAAAGTCCACGCTAGGCGCGGGCAACGTGGTCTCGTGCAGGAGAAACAGGCCGATGGCGATCAGGCCCGCGGCCAGTACACCCACCACGAACGTTGAATTGAACCAGTCGAGGCGATCGCCCTGATCCAGTGCGATGAACACGAGGGTGAAGCCGATCGCACCGACGAACATGCCGCGGAAATCGCCGCCGCGCAGGTACTCCTTGTCGATCGGAATATGACGCAGGCCAAACCAGTACAGGAAGAACATCGGGATCGCGACCACCGTGTTCTGCCAGAAGATCCAGTCCCAGCGCGCATGCTCGACATACCAGCCCTCGAGCGAGCTGGCGACGTTGAGGCCAAGGATGATGTTCATCGCGTACGCCGCGAGGCCCCAGGGCCAGAGCTTGCGTGGCAACCCGAGCAGGATGAACGAGGCCGTGAGCGGGATGAACGTGCCGGAGCCGAGGCCGGCGATCACCTGTAGGACGACCAGGCCGCGCAGGTCCGGTGCGAACGGGATGGCGAATTCCGCTAACCCGTACACCACGCACCCGACGAGCAGGACGCGCCGCGGGCTGAATGCGCGGCCGAGGAAGATGGCGAGTGGGCCGATGAACATCTGCGCGGCGGAGAAGGCCGTCGAGATCCATGCGCCTTCATCGAACCCTGCGCTGACCGCGCCGCGTACGTCGGCAAGGCCGATGGAGGTGAGGCGGGACGTGAGCGTGGTGGCGATAGCGCCCAGCAGCACCGCGACGATACCCAGCCAGGGCAGCGGTGCCGTGGCGGGCGTCGGTGTACTGGGCACGGCGACGGCGTTCAACGTGACACCGAGGCGCTGGCATCGGGCTGGCGGGGCACCGGGTCACCTTCCTTCCAGCCACCGCCCAGGGCCTTCACCAGCGAGATCGCGGCGAGCAGGCGCTGCTGGTCGTTCTGGATGACCGCGCGCTGGCTCGCCAGCGCCTGGCGTTCGGAGTCCACGACTTCGAAATAGCCCGCCAGGCCACGGTCGTAGCGCGAACGCGAGACCTTTGCCGCGGCTGTCGCCGCTTCCACGGTGGCAGCAAGCGCCGTGCCTTCCTCCTGCAGCCACGCACCGTCGCTCAAGGCATCCTGCACTTCGCGAAACGCCACGATGCCATCCTGCCGCCAATGCGCGTAGGCACCCCGGTAGGCAGCTTCCGCAGCTTCAAGACGTGCCCGGTTGCGGCCTCCTTCGAAGATCGGCAGGTGGATGGAGGGGCCGATACCCCAAAGACGGCTATCGCGTGCCGTGAGATCGCCTGCATCGTTGCTGGCGAAGCCCGCGGATGCGGTGAGCTGCACGGACGGGAAAAACGCGGTGCGGGCGACGCCGATGCGCGCGCTGGCGGCAGCCAGGGCTTGCTCGTCGCTGGCCACATCGGGCCGTCGGGTGAGCAGGGTGGATGGCAAGCCCGCAGGGATGGCGGGCAGCGTAGGCGTCCAGGGCTTCGGCGCCACATGGAAATCCGGTGCGTCACGTGCCTCGAGCACGGCCAATGCATGCTCAAGGTTATCGCGCCGCCGATGCGCATCCGCCAGGTCGGCGCGGGTCTGCGCGAGGTCCGCGCGGGCACGCAACACATCGAGATCGCTGACGACGCCGGCATGCGCGCGGCGGTCGGCGAGCTTCAGTGCATCGTCGCGCAGGCTGACGGTACGGACCAGTACGTCGATATCGCGATCGGCGCTGCGCAGACTTAGATACGTTGAAGCGGTCGCGGCGGCGAGGCTGAGACGCAGCGTGGCCACGCTGTCGGCGCCGGATTCGACATCGGCCTGGGCGGCCTCGACGCTGCGGCGGACGCGACCCCATAGGTCCACTTCGTACGCGACATCGACCGGTACGCGGTAGAGCGTGGTTTCCAGCGCAGGTAGCGCATTGGACACGGTGCCCGAGGTACGTCCCCGCAGGTAGGCCGGGTCGAGCGACACCTGGGGGAACTCATCGGCGCGCGCGACGCCCAGCAACGCACGTGCCTGGTCGTAACGGGCCAGTGCGCCCGCGAGATCCTGGTTCGCCGCGAGGGTCGCATCGACGTGCTGGCCGAGTTCGTCGTCGCCAAACAGGGCCCACCAACGATCCGGCAATACTGTGCCTTCGTTGGCCGGGTGTTCCCACGCCGCGGGTGCCGGGCGAGCAGGGCGCTGGTAGTCCGGCCCCTGCACGCAACCGGCGAGCACCGTGGCGCCGAGCAGTAGCGCAAGGCGCCGGTGCTTCACTTCGTATCTCCCGCGCGGATCTTGACGATGGTCGACAGTCCGGGCGGCAGGCGTTCACGGTAGTGGCGCAGGTCGTCGTCGCTGAACAAGATCTTCACCGGCACGCGCTGGACCACCTTGGTGAAGTTGCCTGTCGCGTTATCCGGCGGGAGCAGTGCGAACTGCGAGCCGGAGGCGGGTGCGATGCTATCCACGTGCCCCGTGAAGGTGATGCCCGATAGCGCGTCCACGGTCATGCGTGCCTCGGTGCCGCGCTTCATGCCGTGCAGCTGGGTTTCCTTGAAATTGGCGACGACCCAGACTTCATCCGAGACGATCGAAAGCAAGGTCTGTCCTGCCGTTACCCGTGCGCCCACTTCCACCGTGCGCCGGCCCACGTAGCCACTGACGGGCGCGATCACCTTGGTATAGCCATAGGCCAGCTGGGCATCGTGCAGTGACGCCTCGCCCGTGGCGACCTGGGCCTTCGCCGAGGCAAGCGCGGCCGCCGCCGCGACCTTGCGCGCCTCCGCGCTGGTCTTGTTCGCCTTCGCCGAATCGGACGCCGCGCGGGCCGCGTCGTATTCCTGTTTCGAAATGCCGCGTGGCGTTTCGTTGACCAGCTCGCTCGCACGGGTCAGGTCGAACCCCGTTTTGCGTACGCTGGCATCCGACGCGACGATCGCGGCCTCCGCTTCGGCGATCTGCGCCTGCGCGCTGGCCACCTGACCTTGTGCGCGGTCGATATCCGCCCGTGCCTGCTCCACGCGCACGTCGAAATCGCGCGTATCCAGTTGCAGCAGGACATCACCGGCCTTCACATGCTGGTTGTCGTCGACGTACAACGCGGTGACCGTACCCGTCACGCGGGGTGCCACGGGATGGATACGGCCGGTCACGTATGCATCGGTGGTGGTTTCGGTGCGATCCAGCCATGCGAAAAGCAGCACGGCGAGCGTGCCCAGGACCAGGATGGCGCCGATGATGCGCAACGCGAGTTTCATGGGGGCCATACCCTTGTTCGATCCGGCCACGCTGCCACCGGCCGAGGGTGCTGGCTTGGAGATCCTTGTCCGTGCAGCGCAGCAGTTCCCGCGCCTTGTGCGCCCCGCGTATAGTCCTTGCCGATGCCCTTGCCGGAAAACCCTGCCATGCGCTTTCGTCCACTCGTCGCGCTGTTTCTCTTAACTGGCGCTTCCGCCGCCTCCGCGGCCGATCTGGTGGTATCCGCGGCCTCCAGCCTGACGGATGCGTTCCAGGCCGTGGGCAAGGCCTATGAGGCAAAGCACCCCGGCACGCACGTGGTACTCAACTTCGCGGCGTCGGATGTGCTGCTCCGGCAGATCGCGAGCGGCGCGCCGGCGGATGTCTTCGCCTCGGCCGACCAGACCGCGATGGACAAGGCCGTCGCGGCTAAGGCGATCAATCCGGCGACGCGCCAGGATTTCGCATCCAACCGCTTGGTACTCGTGGTGCCGCACGACAGCACGGCCGCCATCCGCGGGCCGGCCGATCTGAAGGCCGCCAGCGTGAAACGGGTGGCGTACGGCGACCCGGCGTCCGTCCCCGTGGGCCGGTATACCCAGGCTGCACTGGAGCAGCAGGGGCTTTGGCCCGCTGTGTCGGCCAAGGGCGTGCTGGCGCAGAACGTCCGGCAGAGTCTCGATTACGTCGCGCGTGGCGAGGTGGAGGCGGGTTTCGTCTTCGCTACGGACGCCGCGATCAGCAAGGACAAGGTGAAGGTGGTGGCGGTCGTGCCCACCCCGAAACCCATCACTTATCCCATGGCGATCGTTGCTGGCTCGAAGCAGGCGACCGAAGCGGCGGCCTTCGAGGCGTACGTGCAATCGGCCGAGGGCCGCAAGATCCTGGCGGGCTTCGGCTTCGAGGCCCCGTAAGCGTCGCGTGGATGCGCTCTGGGTTCCCCTGCTGCTAACCCTGAAGGTCGCCCTCTGGGCGACCGGGATAAACCTTGTGCTAGGCGTGGCGGTGGCGTTCGGGCTATCGCGCTGGCGCTCGCACGCGCGCGAGGTGGTCGATGCCATCCTGACCTTGCCGCTGGTACTGCCGCCGACGGTGCTGGGCTACTACCTTCTCGTCCTGCTCGGTCGCCGCGGCATCTTCGGCGCATGGCTGGATCACCTCGGTATCGAACTGGTCTTCACCTGGCAGGGCGCCGTGGTGGCTTCGACCCTGGTGGCCTTCCCCTTGGTCCAGAAGGCTGCACGGGCGGCATTCGAAGCGGTGGACCCGCAGCTGGAAAGCGCGGCACGCGTGCTGGGCTTGCGCGAAGCCGCGGTGTTTTTCCGTGTGTCGCTGCCTCTTGCCGCACGCGGGATCACGGCGGGCGCGTTGCTCGCTTTCGCGCGCGCCATGGGTGAGTTCGGCGCGACACTGATGATCGCCGGCAATCTGCCAGGCCGTACGCAGACCCTATCCGTGGCGATCTACGCGGCGGTACAGGCCGGCGATGACCGCGGCGCCGCCATCATGGTCGTGGTGACGTCGGTGACCTGCGTGGTCGCCCTGTTGCTGGCCGGCTGGCTGGCACCCGATCAGCTGCGCCGGAGCCGCCCATGAGCGTGGACGTATCCATCCGCAAGGCGTTGCGTGACGACGAACGGCACTTCGACCTGGACATCACCTTCGCGTCGGACGCGCGACGCATCGTGTTGTTCGGCCCCTCCGGGGCCGGTAAAAGCCTGACCCTGCGGGCCGTGGCCGGGCTATTGGTGCCCGATGTCGGCCACGTCCGCGTGGATGGCCACACGTTGTATGACTCGGCCGGTGGCATTGTCCTCCCGCCTCGCGATCGTAGCGTCGCCTACGTATTCCAGGACTACGCGTTGTTCCCGCACCTCACGGTCGCGCAGAACATCGCCTTCCCCCTTGCGCGCGGCTGGCTCAATCCCTCGAAACGCGGGCGCGATCCGCGCGTGGCGCGGTTGCTCGAGCTGTTCGAACTGGGCGGCATGGCCGACAGTTATCCCGCGCGTATCTCCGGCGGCCAGCGCCAGCGGGTCGCCCTGGCCCGAGCCCTGGTCGCTGAGCCACGCCTCGTGCTCCTGGATGAGCCGTTCGCCGCGCTGGACCCGGCATTGCGCGGGCGCATGCGGATGGAACTGCTGGCCTTGCAGCAGCGGCTGGATATGCCGTTGCTGGTCATCACGCACGACCCGGCCGATGTCGATGCGCTGCAAGGCCATACCATCGAGCTTCGCGACGGCCGCGTCGTGGCATGAGCGCCGTGGCCGGGGCCGGTCGGCTATCATCGGCAGCCAGCGTTTCCGCGTGGATGTTCCATTGAACGAGCCGAGCCCGCCCCCCAAGGGCAAGACCCTAGCCATCCGTGCGCTGAAATACGGCGTCACGCTGGCGATCGTGGGCGCGGCCGCCTTCCTGTTGCACCGCTACATCGCGAAGATGGCCTGGCACGATGTGCGCGATGCGCTCACCCGTATTCCTCGCTGGCATGTCATCGGTTCGATCGGTGCGGCGCTTGTCAGCTGGGCGTGTCTCACCGCCTATGATGTCTTTGCTGTCGAGACGGTGGTGCCGCACAAGGTGCCGATGAAGATGAAGATCTTCTCCGGGGCCACCACGCACGCGATCTGCAATGCGCTCGGCTTCCACGCCATCACCGGCACCGCATTGCGCTACCGTATCCTTTCGACCCAGGGCGTGCGCGCCGCGGATGTCGCCCGGGTGGTGGGCCTCGTTGGTTTTGCCGTGGGTATGGGGTTCGCCGCGGTCACCTGCATCGCGCTGGTCGTCGAGCCCTCCGTCGCCAATGGGTGGGGACGCTGGCTTGGTGTGGCTCTCGTCGTCGCCTTCGTGGCGTTACTGCGATGGCTGGCCGGCAAGCACGATGAGCTCAAGGTTTGGAAATTCACGACGCCAGTGCCTTCCGCGCGCTCCGCTGCGGCACAGATTGTCCTCGGCATCATTGAGATGGTGGGCGCCATCCTTACCATGTACCTGCTGCTGCCGCCGGAGATCGCCGGAAGTTTCCTCGAGTTCGCGCCTATTTACGTGGGCGCCGTGCTCGCAGGCATCCTCAGCAACACACCCGGTGGCATCGGTGCGTTCGAGGCGTTGACGCTCGCAGCCTTCCCGCAGGAACAGCGTGCGCAGGTGCTCGCCGCGCTGCTCGCGTACCGCGTCATCTATGGCTTCGGCCCTTTCCTGTTGGCATCGATCGCGCTGGGTAGTTTTGAAATCCGTCGCCGCGCAAGGAAGATGGCATGAAGTACCTCGCTCTCCTGGCGGCCACACTGCTCGCCGGCTGCGCCACGCCGCATGCGCGCCGCACCGATGTGCTGTTCTGGGATCAGCCCCATCGCGAAGCGAACTTCCGCGCGATGGAGACGCAGTACGCCAGCAATATCGTCAGGCATGGCACCGCTCACCCGCTCCCTGCTGGCGCGCCCCTCGTGCCAGCTTTTGAGGACGGCACGACACTCGATGCGTACATGGCGGCTCACCACGTCGCAGGCATCATGGTGCTGCAGGATGGCAAGGTTCGCCTTGAGCGATACGGCCTGGGTGCCGATGCGCATACGCGCTGGACCTCATTCTCCGTCGCCAAGTCGTTTACCTCGACCCTGGTGGGCGCGGCGCTGCGCGATGGCGCGATCCATTCGCTGGATGACAAGGTCACGCGCTACATCCCCGAACTCGCCGCGGGCGCATACCGCGACGTGACCGTACGCCAGCTGCTCAGCATGACGTCGGGCGTGCGCTGGAACGAGGATTACAGCGATCCGCATTCGGATGTGGCGCAGATGTACGAGGGCCGCCGCGTGCCCGGGCAACCCTTGCTCGTCACCTACATGGCGCCACTTCCCCGCGAATTCGCGCCGGGCGAACGCTGGGTCTACAAGACAGGCGAGACCGACCTCATCGGCATCCTCGTCAACCGCGCTACTGGCAAGACGCTCGCCGCCTATCTCTCCGAGAAGATCTGGAAGCCGTACGGCATGGCAAGCGATGCGCTGTGGCTGAAGGACGATGTGGACGGCACCGAAGCCGGTGGCTCGGGTGTATCCGCCACGCTAGGTGATTACGCACGGTTGGGCCAGTTCCTGCTCGATGGTGGCGTCGCGGATGGGCATGCCGTACTGGCCGACGGCTGGCTGGCCGATGCCACGAAAAGACATGCGGACATCGGCGTACCCGGCCGAGGTTATGGCTACCAGTGGTGGACGTGGGATGACGGCGCGTTCGCGGGCATCGGCATTTTCGGTCAGCTCCTGTATGTCGACCCCGCGCGGCACCTGGTGATCGCGCAGCTGGCCGCCTGGCCCGTAGCCACGGATGACGCACAGGCCCGGGCGCGAAACGATTTCGTCCGTGCGGTGGTGCGGGGGTTACACTAAGGGCATCCCCCCACCCCAGGCTCTCCCCCATGCCTATTACCTGGAACGAACTCACCTGCAAGCCGGACAAGGAAGCGATCGACGCGCTCGCGGCGTCCTGGCAATGGCGCATCGGCGATGCCTTCACGCCACTCCTGTTCACCGCCCTGGGCGATATGTTCTATGAGGCGGACGAAGGCGGCGTGTTCTGGTTGAACACCGGCACCGGCGAAGTCGAACGCGTGGCGGACGATGTCGAAGGCTTCAATCAACAGCTCCGCGAAGAGATTGCCGATGAATGGCTGCTGCCGCCGTTGATCGAGGCGTTGATCGAAGCGGGCAAGGTGTGCGCGGAAGGCGAGTGCTACACCTACGTCACGCTGCCGGTATTCGCCGAAGGCGAATACATCGTTGAGAACTTCAACCCGGTGCCGGCGCGTGAGCACTTCGAGCTCACGGGTTCGGTACTCCAGCAGCTGGCAGACGTGCCCGACGGCACGAACGTCAACATCGATATCACGCACTGAACCCCGAGCTGGTCGCGCAGGCTTTGGCGCGGGCTTCGAGTAGCGCTTTTTCGCGCTCGTTGCGCGCCATGCTGGCCGCTTGCAGGAACGCATCGCGCGCGGCTTCGAGCCGGCCGAGGCGGAAGAGCAGGTCGCCGTGGACGCTGGGCAGCAGGTGGTAGTCCTTTAGCGCGGGCTCGTCGGCTAGTGATTCCACGATGCCGAGCGCCGCGGCAGGTCCTTCGGCCATGGACACGGCGACGGCGCGGTTGAGTTCGACGACCGGCGATGGCACCACTTCGACGAGCGCCGCATAGAGCGAGACGATGCGCTGCCAGTCGGTCTCGTCGCCACGCGGTGCACGTGCATGGCACGCTGCTATCGCCGCCTGTAAAGCGTAAGGGCCCTGCGCGCCGCCGAGTTTTTCCGCGCGTTCGAGCGCATGCAGGCCACGCGTAATGAGTAGCCGATCCCAGCGGCTACGATCCTGGTCCATCAGCAGGATGGGATCGCCGTCGGGCGTGATGCGCGCACCCGTACGTGATGCCTGGATTTCCATCAGTGCGACGAGCCCGTGCACTTCGGGCTCGCGCGGCATGAGCTCCGCAAGGATACGTCCCAAGCGCAAGGCCTCATCGCACAACCCGGGGCGCATCCAGTCATCGCCTGCCGTTGCCGCGTATCCTTCGTTAAAGATCAGGTAGACGACGCGCAGCACGGCCGCGAGGCGCTCGCGAAGCGCGTCGCCACGCGGTACTTCGTAGACGACGGTTTCGCCGGCCAGTGTTCGTTTCGCCCGCACGATGCGCTGAGCCACGGTGGCCTCGGGCACCAGGAAGGCGCGGGCGATCTCGTCGGTGGCTAGCCCGCCCAGCAGCCGCAGCGTGAGCGCGACTTGCGCCTCGACGGAAAGGGCAGGGTGGCACGCCGTGAAGATGAGCCGCAGCATGTCATCGCCGATGTCGTCATCCAGCGCATCGATCAGCGCATCGTCGTGGCTTTCAAGCAGGCCCTCCATGTCCTGGCCAAGTGCCTCGAGCTTGCGCCCCGCCATGCGTTCACGGCGGATGCGGTCCACCGCCCGGTGCTTCGCCGCCTGGGTGAGCCAGGCGCCGGGGTTGCGCGGCACGCCGTCGCGCGGCCACTGCTCCAGGGCCGAGACGAGCGCATCCTGGGCCAGTTCTTCGGCCAGGTCGAGGTCGCGCACCATGCGCGCGATCGTCGCGATGAGGCGGGGGGATTCGATCTTCCAGATCGCATCGATGGCGCGATGGGTGGCGTCGGTCATGGCGACGGATGACACCATCCGCCGCCATGGCAGGCAAGCCGCGCTGCCGCATCAGGCCAGCGGCGCGAGTAACTCCTTCATGCTGTACAGCGGGCGGATCTCCAGCCGTGCCTCGTCGCCATCGGGGAACGGATAGGTCCGCGTCCACGCGATGACGTCCTCGAGGGTATCGACACGGAGCACCCAGAAGCCGGCGACCATTTCCTTGATCTCGGCGAACGGCCCATCGAACACCTGCGCCTGGCCCTTGTTGAAACGGACGCGCCTGGCATGGCGGCTCGACGACAAGCCGTTACCAGCGATGAGGAAGCCCGCCTCATGGCCGGCGCGGTTCGCCTCGGCCATGCGCCCGAGGATCTCGGGGCCCGGGTTCCAGTCGGTTTCACTGCGGGCGTTGGCCTTCAGCATCACCATGTAGCGCGGCCGGTCCGACTCATCCTCGGCGGGATCGCCGAAGTTCGTGAGGCCGCCCGGGCAGCCGACGGGCCGGATCTCGATCTCGGCGTTGCCGTTCGCATCCTCGACGGGCCAGCCCTTGACCCAATCCACGGCGGCGTCCATCGACTCGGCTTCGATGATGCTGAAGCCGGCCACGAGCTCCCTGGCCTCGGCGAACGGGCCATCCACCACGACCGGCGTACGGCCTGCGCGGAAGCTCACCCGCACACCCTCGCTGCTGGGCTTCAGGCCTTCGCCCGCGTGGAAGCGGCCTTCGGCGGCGAGCGGATCGCAATAGTCGGCCATCGCATCGACGAGCGCCTGGGTCACGGGCGCGCCGGCTTCGCTATCGGCATCTGCTTTGCGGACGATCAGGAATCGCATGGGTCGCTCCTCTCAGGGGCCGGTCTTCTCGCCACCATTCACCATCCACGACACGCCAAACTCGTCATCGAGCATGCCGAAGCGCTCGGCCCAGAACGTTTCCGCGACGGGCATGGTGACCTTGCCACGCTTCGCCAGCGCGGCGAAGACTTTCTCGGCTTCCGCACCGGTATCAAAGCCCAGGGCGATGGTGCAGCCCTCGACCTTGCCCTTGTGCTCGAAGACGGGGGGCGTGTCCGAGCCCATCAGTATCGAGTCCCCCACCACGAGGCGGATGTGCATGATCTTCTCGCCCATGCCGGACATATCCATGGGTTCAACGCAGCCGTCGTTGTTACCCGCGCCTTCGGGCGGCGGCGGGGCATCCTTGAACCGGCTCACCATCACGATCTTTCCGCCGAGCGCGGCCTCATAGAACTTGAATGCTTCTTCGCAGTTGTCCTTGAAGTGCAGGTAGGGCGTGATCTTCATGTCGGTAATCCTTGTGACGGTGGTGGGTTTACAGGCGGTTGGCGATCTCGGCGCGCTGGCGTTCTTCCTGCGCACGAGCTTCCGGGGTGAACTCGGTTCCAAAGTCGTCGGCTTCGAAGACCTGGCGGATCTCGATTTCGGAGGTTCCTTCCTCAAAGGGATTGGGGCAGCGCTTCATCCACTCGATGGCCTCGTCGAAGGAGCGCACCTGGATCAGCCAGAAGCCGGCAACCAGCTCACGGGCTTCCGCGAAGGGGCCATCGATCACCTCGCGGCGGTCGCCCGTAAAGCGGATGCGTGCGCCTTTGGCGCTGGGGTGCAGGCCCTCGGCGGCGAGCAACACGCCGGCCCGCACCAGTTCCTCGTTGAAATGCCCCATCGCCGTCAGTAGCGCTTCGCTGGGCATCGCGCCGGATTCGGATACCGCGTTTGCGCGAACCATGACCATGCATCGCATGTGCCTACTCCTTGCCGTGGGCCGGGACATTCCTGGCCTTCATGGTGACGTCGAGTGGCGTCCGCCCCGATCGACAGCCGGGCGGAAAAAATCTCGCGCGGCGGGCAGACAGCATGCCGCAGCGGATTCTCAAGGATTGAGCGACGGGATGGCCTGGGGCAGCTAAACCGTCGTGAGCGGGGTGGTGCCCGCCCGCCCCCAGAGCGGGCTCGTACTGGATCGTGCTTCGGCCTCGAAGAAGCAATGCACGCCATCTTCGGCAAAGGTCACCGCGGCGGTGCCTCCTGCCTGCGCGGCGAGGACGCGTTCGATGAAGCGGGTACCGAAGCCGCGTTGCCCAGGTGGCTCGACGAGGGGACCACCGGACTCCTTCCACTCCAGCCGCACCGTGTGCCGCTCGGGCACGTAGCGCCAATCAAGGCGGATCGTCCCGCGGGGGACGGAAAGGGCACCGTACTTGGTCGCATTCGTCAGTAACTCGTGCAGCGCCATGGCGACCGAGACCGCCGATTCGGGCGGGAGCATCAACGGCGGCCCGTCCAGGCTCACGCGGTCGCCGTCCGGATCATGCGGCGCGATCGTAGCCTCCACCACGCCGCGAAGCGCCACCTGTTCCCAGCCGCGCGCCACCAGCAGGTCGTGTGCGCCGGCCAGGGCGCGCAGGCGGCTTTCGAACAGGGCCAGCGACTGTTCGGCCGGCCGCTCCTCGCGAAAGCTCTGGATCGCCATGGCCTGGACGACCGCCAGCGTGTTCTTCACCCGGTGGTTCAGCTCGTTGATCAGGATGCGCTGGGCGCGTTGCGCGTCTCGGTGTGCGGTGACATCGATGCAACTGCCGAAGTAGCCGGCGAAGTGCCCGTCGCGGTAGAACGGCGCCCCGTTATCCAGCAGCCAGCAGTACTCGCCATCGCGGCGGCGCAGGCGGTACTCCATGGAGAAAGGCTCGCGGGCATCAAAGGCGCCCACGTAAGTGGCCAGGCAGCGCTCCAGGTCTTCGGGGTGGACCCCTTCGGCCCACCCGTTGCCTACTTCTTCTTCCATGCGGCGCCCGGTGTAGTCGAGCCACGGCTTGTTGAACCAGTCGCAGAGCTTGTCCACGCCTGCGCGCCAGATCATCACCGGCGCGAAGTCGGCCAGTTCGCGAAACTCGCGGTCCGAGGTGGCGATGGCCCGTTCGTACGGACCCGTAGCGTGCTCACTCATCGCATGACACCGTCGCTGCCCGCACGCCGCCTCCTGATCCCTCGGCGCGCGACATCCATGGGGGTCCGCACGATCCGTCGCGCGTTGACCTTTCTTTGACGATAGCGCTTTTGCCCCGACGCGGGGGCGGCCGAGCGCCGCGCCGTGCGCCCTGTCACGGGACGGGAAGCACAAGCGCTTTTTCAGAATTTACGTATTCCCGTGAAAGAAAATTCACGAAACTTATGGGTAATTTCGGCAGCGCCCATTCAGGGCGGGTCGCGCCGCGACGATAAGTAGCGCCTGAGGGTTAACCAGGGGAGCGCGATCGTTATGGCAACCAACCTATTTACAGGGCTTCGTGCGTTCATCGGCGGGGGCCGGTCAGGCGTGCGTTGCAAGATGGACGCGCTCAACCGGACCCAGGCCGTGATCGAGTTCGCCCTGGACGGCACGATCCTTACGGCCAACCAGAACTTCCTTGATGCCATGGGCTACACGCTGGCCGAGATCGTCGGCAAGCACCATCGGCTGTTCGTCGACCCGGCGGAGGCGGAGAGTTCGACCTACGCCGAGTTCTGGAAGCGCCTGGGTTCGGGCCAGCCGGACGTGGGCATGTACCGCCGGCTGGGTGCCGGTGGCCGCGAGGTGTGGATCCAGGCCAGCTATAACCCCGTCCTGGACCGCGGCGGCCACCCGGTGCGGGTGGTGAAGTTCGCCACGGACGTGACCGAGCAGCGCCTGCGCAGCGCCGACATGGAGGGCCGCCTGGCCGCCATCGACAAGGCGCAGGCCGTGATCAGCTTCACCCTCGACGGGCACATCCTGGAAGCCAATGACAACTTCCTCGCCACCATGGGGTACGAGCGCGAGGAGGTGGTCGGCCGGCACCATTGCATGTTCGTGGCCCGCGAGGAACGCGAAAGCCCGGATTACCTCTCGTTCTGGGAAAAACTGGGCCGCGGCGAATACGATTCGGGTCTGTACCACCGGGTGGACCGCCGCGGACGCGAAGTCTGGATCCAGGGCAGCTATAACCCGATCTTCGACATGGCTGGCCGGCCGTTCAAGGTGGTGAAGTACGCCACCGATGTCACGGCACAGACCCGTGCCACGCGTACGTTGCATGCCTCGCTGACCGAGCTGGCCGATACGGTGCCGGCCATCGCCGAGCAGGCTCGCGCCACCAACGCGCTGGCCAACGCCGCGAGCCGCTCGGCGGCCGATGGCGGCGCCATGGTCGACGCGGTCATCGCCACGATGGGCGCGATCCAGGACGGTGCGCGCGATATCGCCGAGATCGTCAGCCTGATCGATGCGATCGCCTTCCAGACCAATATCCTGGCGCTCAACGCGTCGATCGAGGCCGCCCGCTCCGGCGTGCACGGCAAGGGCTTCGCGGTGGTTGCCCAGGAGGTACGCCTGCTCTCGCAGCGTAGCGCCCATTCCGCCCGCGATATCCGTGCCCTGATCGAAAACACCCTGGAGCGCGTGCGCGAAGGCAGCGAGCGCAGCGGTGAAGCGGGCGAAGCCATGCGCAATATCCTTGGCTCGGTCACCACCCTGCTGGACCGCGTCTCGGATGTCGCCCAGGCCACGAATACCCAGGCCGGCGGTATCGACACGGTCCGCCGCGCGGTAGCCGAACTGGCCTGACGGTTACGCGGTATCGTAGGGCTCCCCCAAAGGGAGTCCCGCCATGCCCAGCACCGTGATCCCCGGCCTGCGCTACCGCGACGCGCACGCGGCCATCCGCTTTCTATGCGACGTCTTCGGCTTCCGCGAACACGCGGTCTACGCCGACGAAACCGACCCCAGCATCGTCATGCACGCCCAGCTGACCTTCGGCGACGGCATGATCATGCTCGGCTCCGTGCGGACCGACGAGGGCTTCGCCGAGCATATCGTCCAGCCCGACCAGATCGGCGGCCGGGAGACCCAATGCCCCTACGTCGTGGTCGAGGACCTGAAGGCCCACTACGACCACGCCAGGGCCAACGGCGCGACCATCATTGATGAGTACGAAGAAAAGCCGTACGGCGGCGCCGGCTACTCAGCCCGCGACCTGGAAGGGCGGCTCTGGTACTTCGGCAGCTACGACCCCTGGGCCACGCCGGGTTAGGTCCAGCGGCGGCCGTGCTCAGCCATGTACAGGCGGATCTCGTCCTCGGCGATATCCGCCAGGGCGCGCAGGCCTTCTTTCTGGGTAGCGTCGAGCTGGCGCGGCGCGCTATCGATGACGCACAGGGTGCCCAGCGCATGGCCATCGGGGGTGCGCAGGGGGCAGCCCGCGTAAAACACGATGTGTTCGTGCCCCGTAACGAGCGGGTTGTCGCGGAAACGGACGTCCTTGCGGGCATCCTCGACGGTCATGATCTCGTCGCCCAGGATGGCGTGGCCGCAGAATGCCCACTCGCGCGGGGTCTCGGCCATGCTCGTGCCACGGCGCGATTTGAACCACTGCCGACGCGAGGTCAGCAGGGTAATCATGGAAACCGGTGCGCCCGCGATCAGGCTGGCCAGCCAGGTGATCCTGTCGAACGCCGGTTCCGGAGGGGTATCGATCAGGCCAGTACGGCCCACCGCACGCAGGCGTGCCGCCTCGTCCTCGGGTACCGGGTAGTTCGGTGCTCGCTCGGGGCGGAACTCCGGCGACATGGCATGCAGGGGATCCGCCGCCAGGGCCGTCCGCTCTTCGAGCAGGGCGATAACCGCGCTCCGGCGCATGCGCCGGTGGCCGCCAGGGGTTTTCCAGGAGGCCAGGGCACCACTTTCGATCCACTTCTGGGCCGTGCTGACAGATATGCCGAGCAGCCGCGCGGCGTCGCGCGTCGTCAGGGTGGGGTCTTCGCTATGGTGGGTGGCTGGCTGGTAACTCAAGGCGGCGTACGAAGAAGTAAGCGGATGGTAAGGAAACGCAAGCAATAACAGACCGACGCTACCACAGCGGATGGCGCAAAGCGCTTGGCGACAAATGCGCTTTTCGGTGGTGATCGGCGAATTCGCGCCTCCGCGTGCTCATACCCTGCGCCAAGGCTGTCGCAGCGGCACCTGCGATTCGCTTGCGGGGCGCCAGAGTGGCCACGAAACCTGCGTTACATCAACTTTGCCGTGGAAACTGCGGTCCTCGCGCCTTTCATTTTGCCGTATATGCTTAGTTGGCTTCGCAGGCGGGGCGTCACGGCGGGCCGACACACACGCGACAGGGCGCATACATGCCACGGCATCCAATGCAGGAATCCCCTTCATTCCCGCAGGTAAGCTCATGGATGTCGCCGTAAAACAACAGGTCGCCGCCGCCCATCCCAAGGCGGCCATCGTGGCCACATGTATCCTGGCCGCCCTCGCCGGCCTGATGTTTGGCCTGGATATCGGCGTCATTTCGGGCGCCCAGCAGTTCATCCAGAAAGACTTTGGTGCCACCGACCGCACGATCGAGTGGGTGGTCAGCAGCATGACCCTCGGCGCGGCCGCTGGCGCACTGGGCGCCGGCTGGATGTCCGCCACGCTCGGCCGTAAGCGCTCCCTCATGCTGGGCGCCGTGCTCTTCATTGCCGGCTCGCTGTTCTGCGCCATGGCCTGGAGTGCCGAGAGCCTGGTCGCCGCGCGTGTAGTGCTCGGCCTGGCTATTGGTGTCGCGACGTTCACCGCGCCGCTCTATCTCGCCGAAGTGGCGCCGGAGCGTATCCGTGGCGCCATGATTTCCACGTACCAGTTGATGATCACGACCGGCATCCTTCTGGCCTTTCTCTCCGATACCGCCTTCAGCAGCACGGGTAACTGGCGCTGGATGCTCGGCATCATCGCGGTGCCGGGCGCGCTGTTCCTCGTCGGCCTGTTCTTCCTGCCCGATAGCCCGCGCTGGCTGCTGCTGCGCGGGCGCAAGCAGGATGCCCAGGTGGTGCTGGCAAAACTGCGTGGCGATGAGCGCGTGGTAGAGAAGGAGATCGCCGACATCGAAGAACAGCTCAAGACGAAACAACACGGCTGGAGCATGTTCCGCGAGAACCCGAATTTCCGCCGCTCGGTCGGCCTGGGCATGCTCCTGCAGGCCATGCAGCAGTTCACGGGTATGAACGTGGTGATGTATTACGCACCGCGCATCTTCCAGGAGATGGGTTACGACACGCAGGCGCAGATGTGGTTCACGGCCGCCGTGGGCCTCACCAACGTGCTTGCTACGCTCATCGCCTTCGCCCTCGTCGACCGTCTTGGCCGCAAGCCGATCCTCTTTGCCGGCTTCGCCATGATGGCCGTTGGCCTGGGTGTCGTCGGCACCATGATGGGCCTGGGCATCCATGGCCGCGGCGAGCAGCTGTTCACCGTGGGCATGCTGCTGTTCTTCATCGTGGGTTTCGCGATGTCGGCGGGGCCGCTCATCTGGACCCTGTGCTCGGAAGTGCAGCCGCTGAAGGGCCGTGATTTCGGTATCGCCGCTTCCACGTTCACCAACTGGGGCACCAACTTCGTGGTGGGCGTGAGCTTCCTTAGCCTCATGGCAGGCATTGGTAACGCGCAGACCTTCTGGCTCTACGCCGCGCTCAATGCCGTCTTCATCGTGTTCACGTTCTGGCTCGTGCCGGAAACGAAGGGCATCACGCTCGAGCAGATCGAGCGCAACCTCATGAGCGGTAAGGCGCTGCGCAAGATCGGCCGCTAAGCCAGGCCCAGCCGGGCGGCCGAACGTCGAAGGTTCGCCCGGTCCATGCCCAGCGCACGCGCGGCGGCGGCCCAGTTGCCGCCGTGTTGCGCCAGGGCTTCTTCGATGCGTTGGCGTTCGTAGAGCGCCATGGCGGTGCGAAGCGGCAAGGCGTCCACGTCGCGTGGGGCTGCCGTCGCAACCGTCGCTGGCGCGGCCGCTACCGGCGCGAGATCCAGATCGTCGCGTTCGATGACCAGCACCCTTGCATGCCCTGACCGCGCGAACGCCTTGAGGCACGCACGGCCCAGCGTGTGCTCCAGCTCGCGGACATTGCCCGGCCACGTCCAGCCTGGCAGCAGCGCCTGTGCTTCGTTGGAAAGGCGGATCCCCGTGAGCCCCAGGCGCCGACGATTCTCTTCAAGGAAGCCGCCTGCGAGTAGCAGCACATCCTGGCCACGCTCGCGCAACGCGGGCACCACGAGCGGGAAGACGCTGAGGCGATGGTAAAAGTCGGCGCGGCAACGGCCGGCCCGCACCTCATCGGCAAGGTCGCGGTTGCTTGCAGCGATGATGCGTACATCCACGTGATGCTCGCGATCGGAGCCGACGCGCTGCAGTTGGCCGCTCTGCATGACGCGCAACAAGGCCGCCTGTGCACCCAGCGAAAGGTCAGCCACTTCGTCGAGAAATAGCGTGCCGTGGTCGGCCAGTTCGAACTTGCCGCGGCGATCCACGGTGGCGCCCGAGAATGCGCCGCGCACGTGGCCAAACAATTCACTCTCCAGCAGCTGTTCCGGTAAGGCGGCACAGTTCACGGCGATCAGTGGCCGGTCGGCGCGGGCCGATGCCGCATGGATCGCCTGGGCCACCAATTCCTTACCGGTGCCGGTTTCACCGCGTATCAATACGGTCAGGTCGCTGTGCGCCACCGTGGCGATATCGCTTTCGAGGCGACGGAAGGCCGGGCTCAATCCGGTGAGGCGGCGGGCGGGGGCCTGGCCCGCGGCGAGTCGAAAACCTTCGGCGCGCGCATGTTCGCGCTCGGCGGCACGTTCCAGGCCACGCATGCGGTCGCTCGCCGCGACGGTAGCGCCGGCAAGGCTGGCGAACGCGCGGAGCGTGTCGAGATCGGCCTCGCCGAAGCGGCCCGTGTCGAGCGCGTCGAGCGTCACCAGCCCCCATGGCTGCCCGTCGACGTTCAGTGGGCACCCCATGCAGTCGTGCACGTCGAGGTGCGGCTCCGCGGTGACGAGGCCATCGTAGGGATCGGGCAGCGGGCTATCCGCTGGAAAAAGCGTGGGCCCGTCGCTCGCGAGCAGGGCGGCGAAGCGCGGGTGGTCCGCGACGCGGAAACGCCGGCCCAGGGTGTCGAGGCTCAGGCCATCCACCGCCAGAGGGACGAGCTCCGGCCCTTCCAGCCGGAGGAGTGCGCTTGCGTCGCAAGGCACCAGTTCACGTAACGCCCCGAGGAGGCGGCGGAAGCGCTCGGCCTCCGGGAGTTCGCGCGAAAGGTCGTCAACGAGCGGAAGAAGCGAGGCAAGCAAGGGCGTGGCGGTCATTCTGACTCCGTGGCCAGTCGAAGTGACCCGGCGCTAGTGGGAGTCATTATGACCCTCATGGCTTGCAAGGTATTGATCCAAAACGCCGCACCGGCGTGGCACGCATCGTGGATAGCAAGGGGCATCTTCCATGACACGCCAAGAAGGTCCCACCATGCTTTCCACCGAACACAAGGCCATCATCCGGGCGACCGTGCCCCTGCTCGAGGCGGGCGGCGAGGCGCTCACGACGCACTTCTACGGGATCCTGCTCGATGAGAACCCCGAGGTACGCCCGTACTTCAACCAGGCCAACCAGCTGACGGGTGACCAGCCGCGCGCCCTCGCGAACGGCGTGCTCATGTATGCAAAGCACATCGATCAGCTCGAAGCCCTTGGTGGCCTCGTCAACATGATCGTCAACAAACACGTCTCGCTGCGCATCCGACGCGAGCATTACCCGATCGTCGGGCGCTGCCTGCTGCGTGCGATCCGTGAGGTGCTCGGCGCCGACATCGCCACGGATGCGGTCATCGACGCATGGGCCGCCGCGTACGGGCAGCTCGCCGATATCCTTGCTGGCGCCGAGGAGACCATCTACGACGCGCAAGCCGTCGCTCCCGGTGGCTGGCGCGACGGGCGAGCCTTCCGCCTGGCGGAGAAAACGCGAGAGAGCGATGAGATCACCTCGTTTCGCTTTATCCCCGTTGATGGCGGCCCGGTCTACGCGCATGCACCCGGCCAGTACATCGGCCTGCGCGTGGTGGTGGATGGGCAGGACATGCGCCGCAACTATTCCCTCTCGGCGGCTGCGGATGGGCGTAGCTACCGGATCAGTGTGAAGCGGCACCCCGGTGGCGCCGTGTCTGGTTTCCTGCACGAGCGACTGCAAGCGGGCGACACGCTCGAGCTGTTCCCGCCAGCGGGGCACTTCGTCCTTGAAGAAAGCGAGCGCGATGTCGTGTTGATCAGCGGTGGCGTCGGCATCACGCCGACACTCGCCATGCTGGAACAGGCCCTGGCGACGCGGCGTCCCATCCATTTCATCCATGCCGCACGGCATGGCGGGGCGCACGCTTTCCGCGACCTGATCGACGACCTCGCCGCCCGCCATCCCAACCTGAAGCGCTACTACTGCTACGAGGCACCGCGCGCCGGCGATCCCGAACCCCACGCCACGGGCTTCATCGATCGCGACCTGCTCGCGGCCTGGCTACCGGCGGCCGATGGGATGGACGCCTACTTCCTCGGACCCAAGCCGTTCATGCAAGGCGTGCGCCGGGCGCTACGCGAGCTCGGCGTGCCCGATGAGCGGGCGAAATACGAGTTCTTCGGACCCGCCGCGTCGCTCGACTGAGCGCCGTGCCTTGCCGGTGGTTGCCTCGGCCCCACCGGCAAGGTGATGATCGGCGCTTCACGCCACGGGAAGGGGAGCCGGCATGTCACATGGGCAGGAGCAGCAACTCGAACGCCTGACGTTCTTTTCGGACGCGGTGTTCGCCATCGCCATTACCTTGCTGGTTATCGAGATCCATGTGCCTGAGCCGGAGGGCAGGGACGATGCGGCATGGATGCAGGCACTGGCCCACCTGACGCCGCACTTCCTGGGCTTCGTACTCAGCTTTGTCGTGGTGGGCGCCTTATGGGCCGCCCATCACCGTGTGTTTGGCATGCTGCAACGATTCGACCCGGCCATTGTGTGGCGCAACCTGGCGCTGCTTATGTCCGTCGCCTTTATGCCGTTTTCCTCGGCATTGATGAGTACGCACCCTACGGAGCGTATTCCCGAAATGTTTTATTCGCTGAATCTCTTTATTGCGGGGGTGCTGCAATGGCGCCTGTTCCGTACGGCATTGCGTGCGCCCTTCCTGCGTGAGGACGTACCCCTGGCGGATGTACTGGCCATGCGCCGCAGGTCGCTCGCTTTACCCCTGATGGCGACGGTTTCATTCGCATTGGCTTTCATCATGCCGGGGCCGAGCAATATTCCGCTGATGCTCATGCCACTCGTCGTGGCCTGGTTTGCGCGCGGCGGTATGCGTCGACGCCAGGCCACCGCGGCGAATGAAGGCTGAGTATTTTCTGACGCGGATCGTGTTTCTCGCCTCCGCCGAATTCCTCCACAAAAACTCGGATTTTTGAGGAATCTTCCATATAACTTTGTAGGGGTAATCCGACAAACTTTCTCCAGCGCTCGCGTAGACGGGCCCGGCTGCGTGTCGCGCGGGGTGACCCGTGTCACCCCAGGCCGGCGGTCCATGGTGGGCCGTTGACTACGTAACTTAAAGAGAAAGGTTGATTGGATGAACCTCAAGATTATTTCTTCTGCCCTGCTGATCGCGGGTCTGGCTGCTCCGGCGGCGTTTGCTGAAACCGGCACCATCACGTTCACCGGTTCGATTACCTCGGTTACCTGCGACATCGACGGTAACGGTACGGGCGGCCCGGACTTCACCGTAGACCTCGGCGGTGTGAATGCTGGCGACTTCAAGGCCGTCGGTGACGTGCCGACGAAGGTGGGTTTCCGCATTTTCGTCGGTGGTAATTCCGAGTGCCTGGAAGGAACCAAGGTGTACGCCAACTTTGAGCCCGGCGCCCTGGTAGATCCGTCCACGGGCCTCGTGAAGCTCGAGGCCATTTCCGGTTCGGCTGACGGCGTCATGATCCGCCTCTTCAACGAAGATGAGCAGCCGATCGATATCGTGTCGAACCAGAAATGGGTGAAGAAAACCGTTGGTGCCGACAATCGCGCCACGATCGTCCACTACGTTGGCTATGAGCGTACCGGCCCCGTGGCCGCAGGCTCTGCCAATGGCAAGGTGACCTACACGGTCCGCTTCGAGGCTTAAGGGCTTCTTTCGACCGCCGGAGCTCCGGCGGTCGTCTTCCCAGGATTTGAGATGAACCGATTGCTTCACGCCGTGCGGGCGTGCACGGGCGCGCTTGCGCTCTCCATGGCCATGCCGTCATCTGCCAGCGTCGTTATGAACGCAACCCGCTATGTCTACCCGGCGGATGCGAAGGAAATCTCCATCAAAGTCTCTAACACCGGCAAAACGCCCGTGCTCAGCCAGGCATGGATCGACGACGGTGACGCTTCAGCCACGCCAGACGCCGTGAACGTTCCCTTCAACCTGACCCCACCCATCTCCCGGATTGAGACAGGGAAGGCACAGACGTATCGCCTCGCGTTCACCGAAGGTGAGCTCCCACAGGACATCGAGTCGCTGTTCTGGGTGAACATTCTGGAAGTGCCGCCGAAGGCACGCGAAGAAAAAACCAGCGCCATGCAGCTCGCCTTCCGCTATCGGCTGAAGCTCTTTTACCGGCCCGTCGGATTGCAGGGCTCGCCAGAGAAGGCGGCAGAGTCACTTGCATGGTCGCGCGATGAAAAAGGCGCCCTGATGGTTCGCAACGAGAGCGCGTTCCATGTAGCCGTCAATGAGATCAAGGCAGCGGCGGGCGGCGAAGAGGTAGAACTCGAGCCCTTCTCCATTGGACCGCGCTCAAGCATCGCGGTGCCGTTGGGAGATGCGACCGTGCGCGATGGGGCGGCAACCATTCGCTACCGAACCATCAATGACTACGGCGGCTTCGTCGAGCACCACGGCAAAACGACGCCCTGATCCCGTTATTTCATTTCCCTTTGTAAAGGATGCGCGGACGCGCTCTGCAGTATGAATCAGGCAAGGACCCAACGCGCACGGCGCAAAAAGCATTCGGCGCCAGGTCCACTGGCGCTTGCGCTGGCGCTGGCCTCACCTGCTGCGGCGGCAGCGGTAGATCCGCTCGCCGACCCGAACCCGCAGGCCACCTTTAGCAGCGATTTCCTCCACACCGGTACCTCGGTGGACCTCTCTCGCTTTGAGCGGGGCAACGTGGTGCTCGCTGGCACCTATCGCGTCGCACTTGAGGTCAATGGTCGCCAGCTGCCTGGGCATCGGGACATCCATTTCAAGCCGGTCGCCGAAAGTGCGAGTGCACAGCCCTGCCTGGACGGTGCTTTGCTGGTACAGCTTGGCCTGGATAGAGAGAAGCTTGCGGAACGGACTTTCGCAGACCCGGCTTATAAGACGTTGGGCGAGGCTCCTGTCTGCGGACAGCTCGGAGCTTACATTCCCGGTGCCACCATCGACTTCGACGAGGGTGAGCAGCTCCTGCGTATCACGATGCCGCAGGTGTTGATGGCCTCGCTGGCGCGCGGCTATGTCAGTCCTGAGCTGTGGAGCGAGGGCGTGAGCGCAGGGATGCTCAATTACAACGCCAACACCTATCACTTGCGGGGAAGCGACGGCCGCCGCACCACGTCGACGTACGTAGGCCTGCGTGCGGGTGCCAACCTGGGTGGGTGGCGGCTCCGGCATGTCGGAAGCTTCAACCTGGGTGGCGGCCGTCACCGGTGGCAAAACACGCAAAGTTACGCACAACATGATCTCACCGACGCTAAGGCCCAACTGACCCTGGGCGAGGCCTATACGAGCGGCGATATCCTTGAAAGTGTGCGTTTTCGCGGCGCCGCCATCGCGAGCGATCCGCGCATGCTTCCTGCATCACAGCGCGGCTATGCCCCGGTCATCCGCGGCATTGCGGAGAGCAACGCGCAGGTCACCGTTCGCCAGAACGGCTATGTCATCCACAGCACGACGGTGGCGCCTGGCGCCTTCGAGATCACCGATCTGTATCCCACGGGCTATGGCAGTGATCTCGAGGTCGTCGTCACGGAGGCTGACGGCCGCACCCGCACCACCGTGGTGCCGTTTACATCAGTGCCTCAGATGTTGCGTGAAGGCACGAGCCGCTTTGCGATTTCGGCCGGTCAGGTCGCCGACGACTCCCTGGCGCGCACGCCCTTCGTCTTTCAGGCCACGGCGCAGCGTGGTGTCACCGCTAATACGACGCTATACGTAGGCACGAGCGCATCGAACAGCTATTGGTCGGGTCTTGTCGGCGCCGGTGTCAACCTGCCGATCGGCGCGGTGTCGCTGGACGTCACGGGTTCCCGCGCCGCGTTTCGCGCACAGGGCGTGCGCCGTGGCGTAAGCACCCGGTTGCGTTATGCGCGTACGCTCACCTCTACCGGCACGACCTTCGGTGTCGCGGCATATCGATTCTCAACGCGGGATTATCTCGGCATTGTCGACGCTGCCCGCGTACGCGAACGTGCGAGGCTGGGTATCGGCGGTGACCCCGTGGGCGGCGCTCGTAGCCGGCTGGATGCCAACTTCACCCAACCTCTCGCGGGTGGCCAGTTTCAGCTCACGGGCGCTTTGGTGGACTACTGGCACGGTCGCGGCCGATCCCTCGACTACGCCGTCGGCTATGGCAACAGCGTGCGCTCGGCCACGTATAACGTTTCCGTCCAACGCTCGCGGCTCGGCGACGTTACGCGTGCTAGCGGGCAGACACGCCGCATTTCGGACACCACGGTTTACCTATCGCTCTCGATCCCGCTGGGCACCAGTCGGCGAGCGCCTAACCTGAGCACAACGTTCAACCGCGGAACGTCGGCGGGGCATGCCGCCAATGCCGTGCTAAACGGTTCGTTTGATCGTGATAACGACCTGAACTACACGCTCTCGGCGAACCGGACGGCGCGTGACGATCATGCCGTGAGCAGTGGCAGCGCGAGCCTCGCGTGGCGTGGGCAGCCGGGCAGCTACAGACTCGGCGCCGGCCGTACGAGCGCTGGTTCCAGCCAGTTTTCGCTGACCGCGAACGGGTCGGTCGTGGCGCACGCGCACGGCGTCACCTTCTCGCAGGAGTTGGGTGAGACGAACGCCATTATCCACGCGCCAGGTGCGGCGGGCTCGCGAGTGGAAAGCGCGCAGGGTGTTCGTCTGGATCGTCGCGGAAATGCAGTGGTCCGCGGCCTCATGCCCTACCAGCTCAACGCGGTATCGATCGACCCGCGCGGCGCCTCCCACGACGTGGAACTGGCAAGCACCACAGAAACGTCCGTGCCGCGGGCGGGTGCCATGGCCCTGCTTGAGTACCGCACGACGGTTGCGCAATCCCTGCTTATCCACGCGACAAGGGCCGACGGCTCACCGTTGCCATTCGGTGCTTCAGTGCTCGATGAAGCGGGCCAGGCCGTGGGCGTCGTCGGGCAAGCGAGCAAGATCTTCGCGCGCGGTGCGCTCGCCGGATCGAGGCTTACCGTCCAATGGGGCGAAGGCACGCGCGACAGGTGCGTCATTGCCGTGCCCGAGTCGCTGGATGGCGCCGTCATGCATGGCCTGCACCGTGCCGTCCGTGCTGGCTGCGAAGCAGCCGGGTCGCCAGTCATGCAAAAGGCCGCTTAAGCCACGACACACACGGACAAAAGCATGGGTCGCGGAGACGGCCCCGATGAAGAACACGCAAGCCGGGACCTCGGAGGCCTGGCTGGCGAAGGCAATACAGCAGCACGTCATGGAACAAGTACAACACGGTGGCGTCACCGCCATCGTCAGGGAGCGCGCGCGGGAGAAGCTTCTGCGCGACCTCGGCGACACCTTTATGGATGCCTTCAACGATCCGAAGACGGTCGAAATCATGCTCAACGCGGACAATCGCCTCTGGCAGGAGCGGTTGGGCGAGGGCATGCGCTGCATTGGCACCATGCGGCCGAGCCAGTCGGAAGCGGTGATCAAGACGACGGCCGGCTACTACGGCAAGGAGATCACCCGCGCGAACCCCGTGCTCGAATCGGAGTTTCCGCTGGATGGTTCGCGGTTCGCCGCGCAGCTTCCGCCGATCGTGAGCGGGCCCACTTTCGCGCTACGCAAGAAAGCCGTCGCCATCTTCGGCCTGGACGACTACGTGTCGGGCGGAATGATGACCGCCGGGCAACGAGATGTTCTGCTGGACGCGATTCGTCGCCACCGCAACATCCTCGTCATCGGTGGCACGGGCTCGGGCAAGACGACACTCATCAACGCCATCATCCGCGAGATGGTGGCGCTGGATGACCGCGAGCGCGTGTTCATCATCGAGGATACCGGGGAGATCCAGTGCGCTGCTGAGAACTTCGTGCAGTACCGAACCTCGTTCGAGGTCAGCATGACCCAGCTTCTACGCACCACGCTGCGCATGCGCCCCGACCGGATCCTTGTCGGCGAAGTGCGTGGCCCGGAAGCGCTCGATCTGCTTATGGCCTGGAACACCGGCCACGAAGGCGGAGCCGCCACGCTCCACGCCAACGACGCACGCGCCGGGCTTTCCCGCCTGGCGATGCTCATCAGCATGCACCGCGACGCGCCGCGGCCTATCGAGCCCTTGATCGGAGAATCCGTTCATCTGCTCGTCCATATCTCGCGCACCCCCAGCGGCCGTCGCGTCCAGGAAATCGTCGCCGTTGAGGGGTACGAGGATGGGCGTTATGTGCTGCGTAATCTTTGAAGCTACGAAGGAACAGTTGGTATGTTTTCCGCATTCTCTCGCCGTACAACCGTCAGCATACTTCGCCTGGCGACGTTGCTCCTATTGCTCGTACCTGCGCTGGCATTCGCTGCGCCCGACAAACTGCCATATGAAGAGGGCCTGGGAACGCTATATACATCGCTCACGGGACCTGTGCCGTTCGCCATCTCACTAGTTGGCATCGTCGCGTGTGGTGCGATGTTGGTCTTCGGCGGGGAGATATCAGGGTTCATGCGAACCTTAGTATTCATCGTCCTCGTCGTTGCGGTGATTGTTCAGGCGGCAAGCGTCGTTGAGCTCCTTGGCGGTACGAACTCATTCGGTAAAACGCACTCCATGTCGTCGGTCACGCTTAGCCCGTCCGCAAGATAATGGCGATCAGAACGATACCCATTCGTCGCGCAGGGAACCGAACAAACCTCGTCCTGGGCGGTGACCGTGAGCTGGTTATGTTCTCGGGCGTACTCGCGGGAGCACTCGTCTTCTCGGCCCATGAGATCAAGGCTGCCGTATTCGGCACCTTGATGTGGTTCGGGGGTCTCTACGTCCTGCGTTTGATGGCGAAGTCCGATCCTGCGATGCGCTTTGTGTACCTGCGACAGCGCCGGTACAAGAGCTACTACGCGCCGCGGTCGACGCCCTTCCGTAACAACGGACCCGCCGAGGAGAAGCAATACCGATGATGGCTTCGCTCATCGCGGGGATGGCGGCCGTGGTCGCCATCCTTATCGCCCTCCTGTTGGTCAAAATCCGTCGCCTCGACGCCGAGCCCAAGCTCGACTTCCGCCGTCCCCACGGCCAGGGTGTCGCCGATCTACTCAACTACGCCGCCGTCGTGGACGACGGCGTGGTGGTGTGCAAGAACGGCGCGTTCATGGCTGCGTGGGTCTACGAGGGAGATGACGCCGCAAGCAGCACCGATGAGCAGCGTGAGAACGCGTCGGCTCGCGTGAACCAGGCGCTCTCGCGCCTGGGCAACGGCTGGATGGTGCACGTGGACGCCGTGCGCCGTCCGGCAAGCGAGTACGCGGAAAAGTCCCGTTCGCACTTCGCCGATCCCGTCTCAAACGCGATCGACGAGGAGCGACGCCGGCTGTTCCAGAGCATGGGCACGACGTACGAGGGCTACCTCGTGATGACGCTCACCTGGTTCCCGCCGCAGATCGCCCAGCGGAAGTTTGTCGAATTGATGTTCGACGACGATTCCGAGGTCGCGGGAAAGACCGAGCGGACGACGGCGTTGATCGGTGATTTCCAGCGCGAATGCCGTGCGTTCGAGGGCCGCCTGTCGAGCGTGTTCCGCATGACTCGCCTGCGTGGCCAGCGCGTCGTGACGGAGGAGGGCCGTAAGGAGACGCATGACGACCTCCTGCGCTGGCTGCAGTTCTGTGTCACGGGCCTGGACCATCCCATCGCGCTGCCGGACAACCCGGTCTACATCGATGCGCTGGTGGGCGGCCAGGAAATCTGGGCGGGCGTCGCGCCGCGCATCGGCCGCCGGTTCGTGCAGGTGGTGGCCATCGAGGGCTTCCCGCTGGAGTCGTACC
This sequence comes from Luteibacter aegosomaticola, assembly GCF_023078475.1. NCBI lineage: Bacteria > Pseudomonadati > Pseudomonadota > Gammaproteobacteria > Lysobacterales > Rhodanobacteraceae > Luteibacter > Luteibacter aegosomaticola. The sequence goes on from NZ_CP095741.1 coordinate 192,375, forward strand.
CCGGGATCCTCGCGTCGTTGGCCGAGCTCCCCAGCGAGTACCGCTGGTCGAACCGCTTCATCTTCATGGACCCCCATGAAGCGTTGCGGGAGATGGAGAAGTTCCGGAAGAAGTGGCGCCAGAAGGTGCGTGGCTTCTTCGACCAGATCTTCCAGACCAATTCGGGTTCGGTGAACTACGACGCCCTGTCGATGATGCATGACGCGGAAGCGGCCATCGCAGAGATCAACAGCGGCATGGTGGCCCAGGGCTTCTACACCAGCGTGGTCGTCGTCTCGGACGAGGACCGGTCGCGGCTGGATCGCTCGGTGCGCCAGATCGAGAAGGCGATCAATGCGCGCGGGTTCGCCGCTCGCATCGAGACCATCAATACGATGGACGCGCTGCTCGGCAGCTTCCCCGGCCACGGTGTGGAGAACGTACGCCGCCCACAGCTGAACACGCTCAACCTGGCCGACCTGTTGCCGAGCTCCACGATCTGGACCGGCCAGCCGGAGGCGCCGTGCCCGATGTATCCGCCGCATTCGCCGCCGCTCATGCAGTGCGTCACCCAGGGGGCGACACCGTTCCGGCTAAACCTGCACGTCAACGACCTCGGGCATACCTTCATCTTTGGCCCCACCGGCGCCGGTAAGTCGACCCACCTCGGCCTCCTGGCGGCGCAGATGCGTCGGTACCCGGGGATGTCCCTGTACTGCTTCGACAAGGGCCGTTCGCTCTACCCGCTGGCCAAGGCCTGCGGTGGCCTGCACTTCGACGTGGGCGGCGATGACGACACGCTATCGTTCTGCCCACTGCAGTTCCTCGAGAGCAAGGCGGACCGGGCGTGGGCGCTGGAATGGATCGACGCCATGCTGGCGTTGAACGGTGTGCAGACCACGCCAGCGCAGCGCAACGAGATCGCGAACGCCATCATCTCGATGCACGCCTCCGGGGCAACGACGTTGTCCGAGTTTGTCCTGATGATCCAGGACGAGTCGATCCGCGAGGCCCTGAAGGTCTATACGGTGGACGGCGCCATGGGCCATCTGCTGGATGCGAGCGTGGATGGCCTGCGGCTCTCCGACTTCGCGGTGTTCGAGATTGAGGATCTGCTGAATCTCGGTGATCGCTTCGTGCTGCCGGTGCTGCTGTATCTGTTCCGGCGTATCGAAACATCGCTGAAGGGCCAGCCTGCGGCAATCATCCTGGACGAAGCGTGGCTGATGCTCGGCCACCCGGTGTTCCGCGCCAAGATCCGCGAATGGCTGAAGGTGTTGCGTAAGGCGAACTGTCTGGTCGTGATGGCCACGCAGAGCCTTTCCGATGCGGCGAACAGCGGGATCCTCGACGTGATCGTGGAGTCCACGGCCACCAAGATCTTCCTTCCGAACCCGTTCGCCCGGGATGACGACGCGGCGGCGCTCTATCGCCGCATGGGCCTGAATACCCGGCAGATCGAGATCCTCGCGACCGCCGTACAGAAGCGCCACTACTACTACGTATCTGACAAGGGCCGCCGGTTGTACGACCTGGCCCTCGGTCCGCTCGCGCTGGCTTTCATTGGCAGCACCGACAAGGAATCCATCGCAACGATCCGCACGCTCGAGCACCGCCATGGCGATGCATGGGTGCACGAGTGGCTGCAGCTGAAAGGCCTGCGGCTGGCTGATTACGGAGTCTGATCCATGAACCGAAAGAACAAGAGGGCGGGTAAACCCACCAAGCCCCCATCGGGGCTTCCCCACCCCTATCTCAACGCACGCCGTACCTGGAATTCGCACGTGGGGAGCCTTATCGCCTCGCGTACGCTCTGGCAGGCCACGGCGCTGATCAGCCTGCTGATCGCCCTCGCTGCCGTCGGCGGCGTGGTCTATATCGGCAGCCAGTCCAAGTTCGTTCCTTACGTGGTCGAAGTGAACAAGCTCGGCGAGGCCATGGCGGTGGCGCCTGCATCGCAGGCCACCAAGGTCGATCAGCGCGTTATCCGTGCCTCGGCTGCCGAGTTCATCAGCAATGCACGCGTGGTGTCGCCTGACGTCTCCATGCAGCGGCGCGCGATCTTCAAGGTGTACGCGCTCATGCAGTCCGGTAGCGCAGCGACCCGGAAAATGACGTCGTACCTCAATGGCAACCCGGACACCAATCCGTTCAAGCGCGCGGAGAAGACCGTCGTGAACATCGAGATCGTCTCGGCGATTCCGCAGACGGCGGTCACCTGGCAGGTTGACTGGATTGAAACCCAGCGCACCCGCAAGGGCGAGGTGGTGGGCAAGCCCTACCGCATGCGTGCCCTTCTCAATATCGACGCCCGTGGCCTTCCTCCCGATTCCGATGAGGAGCAGCTGCGCCTCAATCCCCTCGGCATCTACATCACCGACTACTCCTGGTCGAAGCAGTTCTAAGTCCCATGAATTCCCCCAAAGCATTCCTACTATCCCTTGTCGCCGTGCTCTCCCCAGGCATGGCGATCGCTCAATCCGATACGCAGCTCGCCAATGACTACTTCAATGGCGCGCAGAACCCCAAGCTTACGGCGCAGGAAAAGGCCGGCCTCGATATCTCACGGCAGTGGATCGCGAGCACGTCGGCTTCGGTTAAACCCGTCCCGGGGCCTGACGGAACCATCCGGTTCCTCTTCGGCCAGTCGCAGCCGAGCATTGTCTGTGCCGTGATGCAGGTGTGCGATGTCGAGCTTCAGCCTGGCGAACAGGTCAGTTCGGTGAATCTTGGTGATGCCGTTCGCTGGCTGGTTGAACCGGCGCTCTCGGGCGCGGGCGAGGCTGCCATCCAGCACCTTGTCATCAAGCCGCTGGATGTCGGTCTCGAGACATCACTGATGGTGACGACGGATCGCCGTACGTACCATTTACGCTTGCGATCGCATCGCACGGAATACATGCCACGCATTGCGTTCTCGTATCCTGACGCGGTCGATGCGAAATGGGCGGACTTGAAGAAGAAGGCGGCCGCCGAGCATGCGCGCAAGCCGGAAGCCGCACGGTCCGAGGAATACCTCGGCAAGCTCGATTTCGGGTACAGGCTGCGAGGAAATGCGCCGTTCAAGCCATCGCGCGTCTACAACGACGGCACAAAAACCATCATCGAGATGCCCGATACGTTCCATCAGGGAGAGGCGCCAACGTTGCTCGTCGTGCGTGCGAGCGGCAGTGTTTTCAAGAAGGACGATGAGGTGATGGTGAACTATCGCCTCCAGGACGGTCGGTACGTCGTCGACACCCTGTTCGACAAGGCTGTTCTGGTGACAGGTGTTGGTATCGCGCAGCGCAAGGTCACCATCGAGAGGAAGCGATGAAGGCGCGTCCTGGCTGCACCGCGAGTAGTCACCATGGATAAGAGCAGAGAGTCCGCCGACGGCGTGGCGTCCATCCTCGATACGGGGGACAAGCCACTGCCGGGCAGCGATGCACCAACCGGTGTCCGTCGCGTGAACAATATGCCACTGATGATCATCGGTGGTGTCGTCGTGATCTTCGTGATCCTCGTCGCGATGGTGGCGGCGCAGCGCGGCAAGCCGAAAGACGTGGTCGAAGTCGTGGCTCCTCTCTCGGAGAGCAACCAGGCGCTGGACCACATGCTCGCGAATGCCGCGGTGAGTGGCATCATCGAAGACCCTGATGACGTACCCTCGTTCGCGGTGGCGCGACCCGGGAGGCTCGATGATCCGCCGTTGCCCGACGGCGTCTCCCGAGGCGAGCCGCATGCGTCGTCGGCTGACGATCCGCGCTCGGCTGAAAGAATGAAGCTCTTCCAGACCGCGATGACCGCGCGAACAGGCGTCTCTCGCGCTGCGCCGGTCGCGCCGGCGGGCTCGGCCACATCGAGAGATGAATCGAAGCAGGAGCCTGCCGTTACCGGGAATGATCGCGATGAGCGCGTGCCTGTCCACGCCGAAGGCGACTACGCGCAGTTTGGCAAGAAGCACAAGGCGAACGAGGGTGATGACCGGTGGTCGCTGAACATGGAACTGCAGAACCCGCGGACACGCTACGAGGTGCGGGCGGGCTCGGTCATTCCCGCCACCATGATCTCTGGCATCAACTCCGAGCTACCCGGGCAGATCGTTGCTCAGGTGAGCCAGGACGTATTCGATACGCCGACGGGAAAGCATCGGCTGGTTCCGCAGGGCTCTCGCCTGATCGGCCGGTACACCAATCGCATCGTCTATGGGCAATCGCGAGTACTGGTTGCATGGCAGCGCATCGTGTTCCCGGATGGCAAGGCGCTCGATATCGGCTCGATGGAGGGCGTGGACGCCGCCGGCTACGCGGGCTTTAACGATCAGGTGGACAGGCATTACATCCGCCTGTTTGGGTCGGCGATCCTCATGTCGGGGATTACTTCGGGCCTTACCTCATCGCGAGTCACGCCCAATAACGACCCCTTCGGCTCTTCGAATGCTGCACAGTTCAATGAAAACCTCGCCAACAGCCTTGGCCAGGTCGCGACGAAGATGATCGAGAAAAACATGAATGTCGCGCCGACGCTCAAGATCAGGCCCGGATACCGATTCAACGTGATGGCGGTGAAGGATCTCGCATTCGAGCATCCGTATCGCGCATTCGATTACTGACGTCCCCCCAGAGGGCGAACCACGTGCAACCCACCAACATGGAAGACATATGAAGAAGAGAAATAAGCGATCGGCCGCCACTGTCTGCATTTCCGCACTGTTTGTCGGTAAGGCGCAGGCCGTAACGCCCGTCTTCGATCTGCTTAACTTCGCGTCTAATGTGGCGCAGAACGTTCAGCTGACGATGATCAACAAGACTCTGACAAGGGAGACGGAAGGATCCATCAACTACTACGCAAGGAATATCACCGATAACTCGGTACGCATCCAGGACAATACGAAGAACATCGATAAGTCGACAAAGAACATCGATAAGTCCACGAAGGAAATCAACCGGATCACGAACCTCAACTTCGAGATCGATGCCGATTTTACGTGGATCATCAACAAGGGGAGCGATGTGATCATTCCCATTCCCGAGGCTCTGGATAAGAGCCTTTCGGCGATCCATGGAAGCGACGTCTCGAAGTACAAAGACAATTTCAAGGACGCGACGGCGTATGCGGGTCAGTTGGGTGCTGACGACCACACGCCTCGGGAGATATTCGAAGGATCACGAGCCCGAAAAGCAGCGAACGATATGCTCGTTGAGTCTGTTGAGTTGGAGCGCGCCGGTATGAAGGATGAGGCGGACGCACTTAATGATGCCCGCACGGCGAGCCTCAAGGCAAAAGGGCATGGCCACCAGCTTCAGGTCGCGAACGCCCTGGCCATTTCCCAGATTAACCAGACCATGAAGCTCCGCAACTCTCTTCTGGTCACCGAGGCGCAGCGCGCGGCCGAGGCGCAGGTGGCGGCCGATAAGGACGCCCGCGCCATCGCCGTCGCAAAGAAAATGCGTCGAGGCCTCGGCAAAGCCGTATCGACCTCGCGTCCCCTGACCGCTGCGCCTTGAGCTAGCTGCGACGGGGGCAGCCGTCGCATCAACCGTTCATCTGTATCGATAACTCATGCCGTCTATTGCACATCCCTGTACCCGCCGTATCGCTATCGCAGCGATCCTCCTGTGCGCCACCGGCGTGGCCCACGCCGCGCCTGACGACCAGACTATGGTTACGCACATCTTCGACGCGTTCAGGAACTTTGGCCTGCGCGAGGGGATGGTTGATGCGGCGAGTACGCTCTTCTGGTCTCTTGCCACCATCAGCCTTGTCTGGACGATGGGTATGCACGTGGTGCGCCAGGATATCGGCGAGATGTTGATGGAGCTCATCCGGTTCATGGTCGTTACCGGAATCTTCTTCTGGTTGCTCATGAACGCGAGTGAATCAGGTTGGGGCGATGGCTTTGTCCGCATGATCATCGACACGTTCTTCCAGCTGCCCACGGGTCCTGCTGGCGAGTCCACGATGAAGCAGAATGCCGATAGCCTCCTGGCACATGGGCTCACGGTGTTCTACCGAACGGTTGACGACGTCTCGCAGGGCGAGCAGGCAGACCAGATTGTCGGTATCGCGCTGGCGACGATCGTGTTGGCACTCCTGTCCTGCCTGGCGGCCCAGTTCCTTCTCGTCATGACCATGGCCTGGATCCTCTCTTATGCGGGGATCTTCCTGCTCGGATTTGGTGGGTCCCGGTGGACCAGCCCGATCGCTATTAGCTACTACAAGCATGTCGTCGCGCTAGGCATCGCCATCCTGACGCTGACGATCATCGGCGCGGTCGGGGTGGCCGTGCTTGTGGAGATAGGGCCTGGGAATGCCCTCGGGCCGAACGATCTATCGGAATACACCTACCTCGGCCTCGTGCTCGCGGTTTCAATTCTCATGTTGGTGCTGGGCATCCGGATTCCCCAGCTCATGTATACGCTGGTGACCGGTTCCTCCCTGGGGCTATTCACCGGCGTCGCTGCCGCGGCAGGCACGGCCTTTGCGTCAGGTGGTAGCGCGATCTCCAGTGCGTTTCATCGGGGGCCTCAGGGCGGCGGCGGTGCTTCGGCCGGCGCTGATGCGGTCATGGCGGCCGTTAGCCGGGGCGGCGCTGCCACCGATCCGTTTCACGTCGGGTCGGGCAGTGATCCGTTCGGCGTGCCCCGTCAGGCCGACCCGCACCGCAACGGCACGGCATTTGGACGCGCCACCGCAAATGCGACACCGGTGGGTGAAGGGTTCGACAGCGCCACCCAGGCGGGAGCCCAGGCGCGGAGTAAGCAGCACCGTGGCGACGCTGTTAGCGATCCCCACCCGCATACGGGCCCCGACTACGCAGACGAAATCGAGAAGGCGGCGATTCGGGCCAAGCAGGGGCGCGGCGTAGATGCGCGTGTCGATGGCGACGATCGTAACGTCAGTGACGTGCACGATGAGATTGCGAGCGCGCCGTCCGCGCCGTCCGCGCCGTCCGCGCCGCCTGCGCAGGCAAGCGGAGTGGCTCGTGGCGCTGCCTCGGGCGCCGAGCGCGGCTCTCAGGGTGGCGGAGATATCGTATCGACGGGTATCACGCCGGCTCCCGATGACACCGTTGCGGCCGGTCGACGCCCGACGGTGACGGAGAGCCATGGGGGGGCTGTCGGTGGCATGGGTGCTGGCCTGATAAGTCCTGAGCACGGTAGCGACGCGTCGGTCGGTTCCCTGGCCTCGGGAGAATCGCGCGCAAGCGCGCTCCTACACGATGAGACGGGCGGCAATACACCTGTACCGCGGAAGACCCGCACGAATGACCCCTCGGCAACAGGCAAAGGACCGCTGTTGGATGCCGTGCATGCCGCGCCGCCCGAAGTGGGAACGGAGCATGCTGCGGTGGTGTTCGATGCTGGTGTGGAGCCCGTCGCGAGTGGAGTCGCATCGATGGCGCATCCAGACACGGTGGTCGCTTCCGATGCGCTCCGTGCGGCGGAAGTAACACATACCCGTGTCGATCCCGGCCACACCACCGGGGAGGACAAGCGCGGTGACCCTGGTGCCATGCAGTCGAACGTGTCGGGTGAGGTGAACCACGGTACGCGAGCTGCCCTCCGTGACGGCCTGACGGAGGTCGGTCATAGTGAGGCGCCGGTCGAGGGTATGCCGTCGGTCGAGGCTATGCCGTCCGGCAAATCGCGTGCGAGCGCACTATCGCGCGATGAGGTTTTCGGTGATACGCAGGCAGTACTTCCGCGGAAACACCAAGCGAGTGCGCCCGTTACGGTGAGCGACCAACCGGTGCCGGCCGCCGTTCACGCCGAGTCGGTACCTGATGCGGGGACGGAGGATGCCTCGGCGGTGCGCGATGCGGGTGCGAGTGCGAGGCATGTTGCGTCGAAATCCGATGCTGTGACCGATCACGCCGCCCCGGCATTCGATGGTGACGCAGAGCATGCTTCCCGCGTATCCGATGCAGGTTCAGTGCCTGTCGCGCACGATGTGGTGTCTATGGCAGCACCGAACGCCGCGGTCGCCTCGGATGCGATCCATGCGACGGAGCCGTCATACCAAGGCGCGGAGACTGGCCAAGCCGCTGTGGAGGGCAAGCGTGGCGTGCCTGATGCTACGCAGGCGAATGTCGCGAATGTGGCGAGTGAGGTGGATCACGGGACGCCAGCTTCCGTGCAACATGGTAAGGCGACGCCCGATCATGATGAGGCGACGGTCGAAGGTCTGACATCCACAGAATCGCGCACAAGCGCTCTCCTTCGCGATGAGTCGGGCGTGGAAGCGCCGGCGCAACTCACGAAGAAGCAGCGAAAGAACGCACTCGCTACGGGACGTGACGAGCCGGTGTTGGGTACAGAAACCGTCGACGCGACATCACATGCGCTGGCCGAGCCTCGCTCGGATGAGCCGGCGAGGCTCGAGGAATCATCGCCCGAAATGCCGCGCCGGAAGCGCAGTCGCAGGAACGAGCTGGCCGGTTCGCGGCCTACGGAAGCGATGCCGAACGTTGGCATCGAGGCACCGGAGGGCGACGATACATCTTCTGCGTGCAAGCCAGAGGAGGGTGATCCAGTCTGATGGATGTCCTTCCTGACATACCGCCGGCCAAGCAGGAGCTTGTCTCTTGCGCGCTGGGCGCAGCACTCGCGTACGACGTTCCCGCAAACATCCTGCTTGCGGTGGCCGAGAAGGAGGCGGGCAAGCCCGGCCAATGGGTGCGCAATGACAACGGAAGCTACGACGTCGGTGCTCTCCAGTTCAACACCGCCTACCTGCGAGAGCTCAACCGCTTTGGTATCACCGCTGCTCACGTCGCCGCTCCCGGCTGCTACCCCTATCGCCTGGCCGCGTGGCGCATTCGCGGGCATCTTTCGCGCGATAAAGGTGACGTCTGGACGCGCGTTTCGAACTATCACTCACGTACGCCACGCTTCAACGCAACTTACCGTGCCGACCTTCTCCGTCGTGCCGTGCGGTGGAGTGAGTGGCTCGACGCCCATTTCCCCACCCATGACGCTGTTGTCGTGGGTATCACCTCGCATGGAGCGACCCCATGATTTCCTCTCCAATGGCGCGCGGGCACCAGCGCCGCCTTTTCGTGTTTGCACTCCTGGCAGCGCCTGCGGGCTCCGCATTCGCGGCTGATAACGGCTGTTACCATTCGTACAACGGTTACTACGAGATCGATCCACCCGGAAGCATCATCGTTAGTGAAGCCATTCCCGCAGGTGAAGTGGTTCGTGACTACTCAGCGAACGGCAAGGGCGATGTCCTCGGATCCTGCATGGCTGGGACGGCGACATTCGAGGGCGGCTATACCGTACCGGTGTCCGATGACCTTGTGCCGCTGACCGTAGGTGGTGCGGCATCGGGGTTTGGCGTGCGCCTGCGGATAGAAGAGCGCGCCGATGCCCGGACGTTCCCCTTTCCGCACCGCTATACGCGGAGATTTGCCTTGGGCGATCCCATCCGTGTCAACGATGTCAGCATGGGCGTAGAGATCGTTCGCATGCCCGGCCCCATTACCTTCGGCAAAGTAGATCACCGAACGATTGCCCAGCAGTGGACGTACCAGCCCGATGGCACAAAGACGGCGCCGTTACGTCATGTATCGACGACAAACATCGTGTTCGCTCGTGCGAGCTGCAGTCTCGTGCCGGCTGACCTCACCCAGACCGTCAAGCTCACACCCATCAGCACATCAGCATTTGCGAATGCGGACCGCGCAACGTCGTGGGAGCCGTTCCATATCGCCGTGGCCGATTGCAGCGACCCGAAGGGCATGATTGCCCGGTTCACTTTCGGTGTGGCCGGCGACGCTGATAGCGCAAAGCCCGAGCTCTTTTCACTGAGTGGTCCACGCAATGTTGGCCTGGAACTCGCCAACAAGGACAAGCAGAACATCGCACCCGCTAAGCCCGTCGATATGCAGGCACTCGCCACGGGTGAGCGCTTCGATTTCTATGTGCGCATGCGTGAAACCCGGAACACGGTCGAAGCAGGTGTATTTACGCGTCCGGTGAAGGTGGACGTCGAATTCCGTTGATAGGCTCGTCGAGCCAAGGAGTCTGGATGAACGTACGTGCGCGCTACCCCTTGTTGGCCTGTTCCGTGTTCGGCTGTGGATGGTCCTTTCCTGCGGTGGCAGGCTGCCACCTTGTCAACCATGCCAATTTCCAGATAAGCCAGTCTGCTTTCCTGACCGTGAGCAGCGAGGATCCGCCGGGTGAGGTCTTGCGAAAGAGCACGACTTACGGCGAAGGTGTTGAGCTCCTGCGGTGCGACGCAGGCAGCACGCAGTTCCGTGGCCGGTGGATGACGGAGGGTTCGGACGAGCTACGCTCGCTGACGATCAATGGAGAGAGGGCTGGGGTGGGTGTGCGCCTGGCCTTCACGGAGCAGAATGGCGCGATTGAACGAACCTTCCCGCACGACTTTCGTCGTGAGATGACGCCCGGTGAGATCGTCCGTGGCGACGGCGATGCGCTGTACTACGAGCTCGTACGCACGGCTGATCCGGTGCACTTTGGTCCGGTGGACGCCGGCCCTGTCGCGTCAACCGATGTCGAAGCGCCCGATGGCGGTTTCATTCGTTTCCGTTCAATGATGGTGTACGAACTGACACTTAATCGACCCGCTTGCGAACTGGTCGCTGATGATCTCAATCAAATGGTCAGGTTGCCCACGTATACGACGTCACAGTTCGATAACCCGGATAGGGCGAGCGCATGGACGCCGTTCTACCTGCGGGTGCAGAAATGTAGTGACCCCGAGGGCCTGTTTGCCAACGTGACCTTCGGTGAACGCGGGGATGCCGTGCCGGCGTTCGAAAACCTGTTTACGTTGCCTAATGGCCCCGAGCATGTGGCACTGGAAATCGCGGGGCCGGACCACGCAACGTTCTGGCCGGGCACGCCGAGGACCCTAAACGCGAAAGGCACGGGTGATCGCTACGAGTTTGCCGTGCGCCTTCGCGAAACGGACGGTCCCGTAGGCGCCGGCGACTTCACTCGCGGGATCCGTGTGGAGGTGCAGTACCGCTGACAGCGCTATGATCACAGGTCACCAAAGCACCATCGCCGGACCCCGACCATGCGCAACCCCCTCCAGGAACAACTCCTCAAAGCCGGCCTCGTCAAAAAGGACAAGGCCGCCAAGATCGTCCGCGACCAGGCCAAACAGCGCCAGGGCAAGGCACCGGTGGCTCCGGCCGAGGATAAGGTGGATGCCCGCCAGCTCCAGGCGGAGCGGGCGGAGCGCGATCGCGCCCTGGCGGCCGAGCGCAACGCCGAGGCGAAGGCGAAGGAGATCCGCGCCCAGGTCCGCCAGATCGTGGACCTGGTGAAGGTGAAGCGGGATGGCGATACGCCGTACCGCTTCAATGATGGCGAGCGCATCACCAGCGTGCTGGTCACCGATGCCCAGCGCGCCCAGCTCGCAGCGGGTACGCTGGCTATCGTCCGCCACGGTGAAGGGTTCGAGCTGATCCCCCGCATCGCGGCCGACAAGATCCACGCCCGCGCGCCCGACCTGATTGCCCTTGACCATGGCCGCAAGGAAGGCGACCCGCCGCCGAGCGAGGATGACGACGCGGAGTTCTACAAGCAGTTCGCCGTGCCCGACGACCTGATGTGGTGAAGGCATGACCCTTCTTGTCACGGGCAGCGCAGGCCACCTCGGCGAGGCGCTGGTTCGCCAGCTACGGGCGCAAGGGCGGGATGTCCGGGGCGTCGACATCAAGCCCTCCGCTTTCACCGACCACGTCGGGTCCATCGCGGACGAAGCGTTCGTCCGCGAGGCGATGGCGGGCGTGACCGGCGTGATCCACAGCGCCACCCTGCACAAGCCGCATGTGGCCACCCACAGCAAGCGGCAGTTCGTCGACACGAATGTGGCCGGTACCGTGGCCCTGCTAGAGGCAGCGGTAGCTCACGGCGTGAAGGCCTTCGTCTTCACCAGCACCACCAGCGCGTTCGGCGCGGCGTTGTCACCGGCGCCCAGCGAGCCGGCGGCATGGATCGATGAAGACGTGGCCCCGATCCCGAAGAACATCTACGGCGCCACCAAGATCGCTGCGGAAGGCATGTGCGAGCTCGTGGCGCGCAAGGATCGCCTGCCGGTGATCGTGCTTCGAACGTCGCGCTTCTTCCCTGAAGATGACGACAACGCCGGTGTCCGTGCCGAATACAGCACGCAAAACATGCAGGCGAACGAACTCCTCTATCGCCGGGCCGATATAGAAGACATCGTCAGTGCCCACCTGCTGGCCCTCGAGAAGGCGCCGGGGCTCGGCTTCGGCCGCTATATCGTTTCCGCGCCCCCACCGTTCACGCGCGATGACGTCGCGGCACTCCGGGTGGACGCCCCGGCCGTGGTGCGCCGTCTCTTCCCGGATGCGGAGCCTCTATATAAGGACAAGGGCTGGAAGCTCCTTCCCTCGTTGGACCGCGTCTATGACAGCAACAGGGCGGTCCGCGACCTCGGCTGGCAGCCCCGCCGTGATTTCGCCTTCGTGCTGGAGTGCTTGCGCCGGGGTGAAGAGTTCCGCAGCCCCATGGCCCTGGCCATCGGCGCCAAGGGCTACCACGACGAAGTGTTCGAGCACGGCCCGTACCCGGTTAGTCCGTAAGGGAGCCGGTCCCGCAGGCATAAAAAAGGCCCCCGCCAGAAGCGGGGGCCTTTTTCGATCAGTGAGTTACACCGTAGCCTTGGGCCGCGGCGCCTCCAGCGACTTATTGATGCGCAAGGCCAGCAGGGTGCAGACCACGCCCGAGAGCAGGTAGGCGCTGACCGCCACCAGGCCGAACCGCTGCGACAGGCCCAGGGCCACCAGCGGGGCAAAGGCCGCGCCGATCAGCCAGGCGAAGTCGGTGGTCAGGGCCGCGCCGGTGTAGCGGAAGCGCTTCTCGAAGTTGGCGGTGACCGTGCCGGCGGCCTGGCCGTACGAGAGGCCGAGCAGGGCAAAGCCGATGACCAGGAAGGCATCCTGTGCCAGGCGGCCGCCGTTGAGCAGGAACGGCGTGGCCACGGCGAACACGCCGATGAGCACCGCCATGGTGCCCAGCGTGTTGCGGCGGCCCACCTTATCGGCGATGACGCCCGAGGCCACCGTGGCAAGGATCGCCACGAGCGCACCAATCAGTTGCACGATCAGGACGTTATTGATGTCCTGCGAGCGCGTGATCGCGATCCAGCTGAGCGGGAACACTGTCACCAGGTGGAACAGGGCATAGCTGGCCAGGGCGGCAAAGGCACCGATAAAGAGGTTGTAACCCTGGGCATGTACAAGGTCGATCGTGCCGATCGGCTCGAGCACGGATTCCTCAAGGGCCTGGGTGTACTCCTCGGTGACCACCAGGCGCAGGCGGGCGAACAGGGCCACCACGTTGATCGCGAAGGCCACGAAGAACGGATAGCGCCAGCCCCAGTCCATGAAATCGGCGTGGGAGAGCTGCGAATTAAGGAAGAGGAAGATCGAGCCGGCGATCAGGAAGCCGATCGGGGCGCCCAACTGGCCGAGCATGGCGAACCACCCGCGGCGGTTCTTCGGCGCATTAAGGGCCAGCAGCGAGGGCAGGCCGTCCCAGGACCCGCCCAGCGCAATGCCCTGCAAGAACCGGAGCAGCCCCAGGATGAAGATAACCGTGTAGCCGTTGTTGTGGTTCGCCGGGAGGAAGGCGATGCACACCGTGGAGGTGCCCAGCAGGAACAGCGAGGCGGTCAGCTTGGTGCTCCGGCCGAAATTACGCTGGATCGCCATGAAGAGCGTGGTGCCAAAGGGCCGGGCCACGAAGGCGAACGAGAAGATCGTAAAGGCCAGCAGGATGCCGTCGACCTGGTTCAGGAAGGGAAAGAAGACGGTCGGGAAGACCAGCACCGAGGCGATGCCGTAGGTAAAAAAGTCAAAGTATTCAGAGGCTCGGCCGATAACCACGCCCACGGCGATCTCGTTGGGGGCGACTGGCGCATGGCTGGCCTGGTGCTGCCGGCGGACGTCGCCTTCGGCGACCTCGGCAGCGGTGTGAGGGACGTGTGAAATGCTCGACATCGAACAACTCCCTTCCTGTGCGTGGCTACAGCATACCCCCGGCTGGGGCGCTTGGCTTGCATCCCATGGGACAAAGTGTCCTATGGTCCTGACGTGAAAATCGGCGTACTTTTTCGTGTCCCCACGGTAGCTCCCACCATGCGAATGTCCATGAAGATGTTGCGCGGATTGCTGATCCCCGCCCTGGCCCTGCTTTTGTCAGGCTGTGACGCCGTTCTTTTCTCCCCTTCCGGTGATATTGCCCGGCAGCAGCGGGATCTGATCTTCATCTCCGTGGTGCTGATGTTGATCATCATCATCCCGGTCATCTTCCTCATCCTGTTGTTCGCGTGGAAGTACCGCGCGGGTAGCAAGGCCGCCGAGAAAGACTACGACCCGGACTGGAACCATTCCACGGTCCTCGAGCTGATCGTCTGGTCGGCCCCGCTGATGATCATCATCGCGCTGGGTGCCATCACCTGGACCAGCACCCACAAGCTGGACCCGTACCGTCCGCTTGACCAGATCGACGCCACCCGCAAGGTCGCCGCCGGCACCAAGCCGCTGGTGGTCGATGTCGTGGCGCTGGACTGGAAGTGGTTGTTCATCTATCCGGAGCAGGGCATCGCTACCGTGAACGAGATGGCGGCCCCGGTCGATCGCCCGATCGAATTCCGCATCACGGCTTCGAACGTGATGAATGCCTTCTTCGTCCCCAGCATGGCCGGCATGATCTACGCCATGCCCGGCATGGAGACCAAGCTCAACGCCGTGATGAACAAGACCGGCGATTTCGAGGGCATCTCGGCCAACTACAGCGGTGCGGGCTTCTCGGATATGCGCTTCCGCTTCCACAGCCTGCCGCAGGGTGATTTCGACGCGTGGGTTGCCAAGGCCAAGGCCAGCGGCGACACCCTCCAGCGCGACGACTACCTGAAGCTCGAGCAGCCCAGCGAGCGCGAGCCGGTCCATTACTTCGGCACCGTGGCCGAGGACCTCTACGAGCGCATCCTCAACCGTTGTGTCGAGGCCAACCGCATGTGCACCGGCGACATGATGGCGCTGGACAAGGCCGGCGGGCAGGGCATCGTGGGCACGTACAACGTGACCTCGCTGGATGCCAGCACCCGCAACCGCCTTGGCCTGGCCGATGATGGCCGCCGCTACGTGGGCGCCCTGTGCGCCGCTCGCGGCGCCACTGGTGAAGCCATGACGCCCGCCGGACGCCCGCTCTAAGCGGTCGCCCCCATCGATTTAAGCTTGCCGAGTCCGGTATGAATACGCCCGATCTAGCCAAACTGATCTTCGGACGCCTCACCATTGAGGCTATCCCGTACCACGAGCCCATCCTCCTCGCGACCTTCGCGGGCGTGGCGGTGGGCGGTATCGCCCTGCTGGCGATCCTCACCAAGTACAAGCTGTGGGGCTACCTCTGGAAAGAGTGGTTCACCAGCATCGATCACAAGAAGATCGGCATCATGTACATGGTGCTGGGTATCGTGATGCTGCTCCGCGGCTTCGCGGATGCCCTCATGATGCGTGCCCAGCAGGCCATTGCCTTCAACGGCAATCCCGGCTTCCTGCCACCCCACCACTACGACCAGATCTTCACTGCCCACGGCGTGATCATGATCTTCTTCGTGGCGATGCCGCTGGTGACGGGCCTGATGAACTACGTGGTGCCGCTGCAGATCGGCGCGCGCGACGTGGCCTTTCCGTTCCTCAACAACTTCAGCTTCTGGATGACGGTCGCTGGTGGCTTGCTGGTGATGGCTTCGCTGTTCGTCGGCGAATTCGCCCGTACCGGCTGGCTGGCCTACCCGCCGCTGTCCGGCCTGGCGCAGAGCCCTGATGTCGGTGTCGATTACTACATATGGTCGCTACAGGTGGCCGGCGTAGGAACGACCTTGTCCGGTATCAACCTGATCGCGACCATCGTGAAGATGCGCGCGCCGGGCATGACCATGATGAAGATGCCTGTCTTCACCTGGACCTCGCTCTGCACCAACGTCCTGATCGTCGCTGCCTTCCCGGTCCTCACGGCCGTGCTGGTGCTGCTGGCGCTGGATCGTTACGCCGGTACCAACTTCTTCACGAACGACTTTGGCGGCAACGCCATGATGTACGTGAACCTGATCTGGATCTGGGGCCACCCCGAGGTCTACATCCTGGTGCTGCCGGTGTTCGGCGTGTTCTCCGAAGTGGTTTCCACCTTCAGCCAGAAGCGCCTGTTCGGTTACGCCTCGATGGTGTACGCCACCGTCGTGATCACCGTGCTGTCGTACCTGGTGTGGCTGCACCACTTCTTCACCATGGGTTCGGGTGCGAGCGTCAACTCGTTCTTCGGCATCACCACGATGATCATCTCGATCCCGACCGGTGCGAAGATCTTCAACTGGCTGTTCACGATGTACCGTGGCCGCATCCAGTTCGACGTGCCGATGCTCTGGACCGTGGGCTTCATGGTCACCTTCGTGATCGGTGGCATGACCGGCGTGATGCTGGCGGTGCCGCCGGCCGACTTCCTGCTGCACAACAGCCTGTTCCTGATCGCGCACTTCCATAACGTGATCATCGGCGGCGTCGTGTTCGGCCTGTTCGCCGGTATCAACTACTGGTTCCCGAAGGCCTTTGGCTTCCGCCTCGATCCGTTCTGGGGCAAGTGCTCCTTCTGGTTCTGGCTGGTGGGCTTCTACGTCGCCTTCATGCCGCTGTACGTGCTGGGCTTCATGGGCGTCACCCGCCGCATGAACCACTTCGAAGATCCGTCGCTGCAGATCTGGTTCCAGATCGCCGCCGTCGGCGCGGGCCTCATCGCCCTGGGCATCGGTTCGTTCCTGATGCAGATCTACGTCAGCATCAAGAACAAGGACAAGCTGCGCGACGTCACGGGTGATCCGTGGCACGGCCGTACCCTCGAGTGGGCCACCTCGTCGCCGCCGCCGGAATACAACTTCGCGTTCACCCCGGTGATCCACGAAGCGGACGCCTGGTGGGATATGAAGGAGCGCAACGCCACCCGTCGCACGGAAGGCTACCTGCCGATCCACATGCCGAAGAACACCGCGGCAGGCGTCATCATCGCTGGCTTCGCCTTCGTGTTCGGCTTCGCGATGATCTGGCACATGTTCCTGATCGCTGGCCTGGCGTTCCTTGGCATCCTGGTGAGCGCCATCACGCATACCTTCAACTACAAGCGCGACTACTACATCCCCGCTGACGTGGTGGAGCGTACCGAGACCGCCCGTACGGAAGAGCTTGCCGCCCATGTCTGATATGCATGCCACCCCGTCCGCGGCTGTCGCGGAAAACCAGACCCAGTTCTGGATGACCAAGGACCACCATCCGGAGAACGGAACCCTGCTCGGGTTCTGGATCTACCTGATGAGTGACTGCCTGATCTTCGCCTGCCTGTTCGCCGTGTACGGCGTGCTGGGCCGCAGCTACGCCGGCGGCCCCTCGGGTGCGGATCTGTTTGAACTGCCGCTGGTGGCGCTCAACACCACCATGCTGCTGCTGTCTTCGATCACCTACGGCTTTGCCGTGCTGGAGATGCAGAAGAACCGCCGCGGCACGATGATGGCCTGGCTCATCATCACCGGCTTGTTCGGCCTCGCGTTCCTCGGCATCGAAATGTACGAGTTCGCGCACCTGATCCATGAAGGTGCCGGCCCGCAGCGCAGCGCGTTCCTGTCGTCGTTCTTCACCCTGGTGGGCACCCACGGCCTGCACGTTACCTTCGGTATCGTGTGGCTGATCACCCTGCTGGTGCAGGTCGGCCGGTTCGGCCTCACCGCCGCCAACAAGCGTCGCATCATGTGCCTCTCCATGTTCTGGCACTTCCTGGACGTGGTCTGGATCGGTGTGTTCACCTTTGTCTACCTGATGGGAGTGCTGCCGTGAGCGCGCACGCTGAATCGCACGATCACCACGATCACGACCACCACGACGACGAAGTCGTCAGCCACAGCACCCTCGGTGGTTATCTCCTCGGCTTCTTCCTCGCCGTGGTGCTTACCGCCATCCCGTTCTGGCTGGTGATGGGCAAGGTCATCCCGGACACCCGTACGATCTCCGTGGTGCTCCTGGCCTTCGCCGCCATCCAGATCGTGGTGCACATGATCTACTTCCTGCACATGGATACGAAGTCGCAGGGTGGCTGGAACATGCTGGCGCTGATCTTTACGCTGGTCCTTGTGGTTATCACCCTGTCGGGTTCGATCTGGGTCATGTTCCACATGAATGCCAACATGATGCCGGGCATGTCGCATGACATGAGCCAGCAGGTGAAGAACCTGCCTTGAGCGCATCCGCACCAAGCACTAACGAAACGCCGCGCCCTCCGCGCGGCGTCTTCGTTCTGGGCCTGCTCGCCTTGTTCGGCGTGCTGGTCTTCGCTGCCTTCGTGGCGCTGGGCACCTGGCAGGTGCACCGCCGTGCGTGGAAGCACGAGCTGATCGCGCGCGTCGACGCCCGCGTCCACGCACCGCCGGTGGATGCCCCGGGCCGTGGCCAGTGGCCGCAGGTAACGGCCGAGAGCGATGAATACCGCCGCGTGAAGCTTGCCGGCACGTTCCTCACCGACAAGAGTGTCCGCGTGCGTGCCAGCACCGAGCTGGGTCTCGGCTCGTGGCTCATGACGCCGCTGCGCCGGGATAACGGCGAGGTGGTACTGGTGAACCGCGGCTTCGTGACCCCTTCCTGGTGCGATGGCAAGGCCAACTGCGCGACCGGGCCGGCAGGCCACACGACGGTGACCGGTTTGCTGCGCATCACTGAGCCCAAGGGCGCGTTCCTGCAGAAGAACGACCCGGCCGGTGGCCGCTGGTTCTCGCGCGACGTTGCGGCGATCAACCAGGCGGGCGGCGAGACGGATGCCGCGCCGTACTTCGTGGACGCGGATGCCGCCTCGGCCCCAGGCCGTACCGACGGCAGCGACGCCCCGGTGGGGGGGCTGACGGTGATCGCTTTCCCCGATAACCATATGCAGTACGCCCTGACCTGGTATGCCCTGGCCCTCCTCACCCTGGTGGGTGCCTTGGTGGTCTGGCGGGATGAGCGCAAGCGCCGCTAAGCCGGCGCATTTCAATTTCCGGGGGCTGGCACGTCTTTAGGGGATGCAGCCTCGTATCACCCCCAGCCGTACGCTCCACGACCTGCCGCTTGGCTGGTCGCCCCCGGCCCCCGACATGGGTGGCCTGCGCCTGGTGATCGAGCATTTCCGTCGCCGCAGCGCCTTGCGCCGCCGCTCGCCCCTGACCGAAAGCCGTGCACGCTACCTGTGGCGCACGCTCCGGGAGCTGCCCCGCCAGGCGGCGTGGCTAAGGCTGGTCGGGCGTTCGCGTGAGATCCGCGCCGCCGCCGAATTGAATCCGGCGCTCTACGAGCGCGCGCAGCCGCACTACATTTCCCGCCGTTTCGACCTGGCCGACCGGGCCCGGATTATCGAATCGCACTACCGCTTTGTTTCGCGCGAGTTTCCCGAGCGGCTCCGCCTACGCCTGCTGAAGGGCCATGACGTGCGCCTGGCCACGCTCCCCCTCGGCGATGGCCAGGTCGCGTACGTGCATGCCCGTGCCCCTGAGCATGCGCAGTGCGGGGAGCTCGGTCTTTTCCTGCTCAATGCGGAGAAGGAGGTCATCTCCTCCTGTGCGCTTACCTTTGCCGGTATCGAAGGCATCCTGGTCGGCGCCATGCACGGATCGTGGGCCTACCTGGGCCGCGCCGCGATCTCGGGTTTCACGCGTGCCAGCGGTGGCCTGCATCCCCGCGAGCTTCTGCTCGCCCTGGTGCGTGCGCTGGCGACGTATTACGGCATTGAACGCATCCGCGGCGTGGCTGCGGCGCATCATCCCCAGGATCGACGCGCCGGCATCACGATCGCGGCATACGATCGTTTCTGGCGCCGCCATGGCGGCGTGGCAGGAACGGATGGTTGCTACGAGGTGCCCGTACAAGGCTTGCCGACCGGTCGCCTGGCGCGCGATGCATTCCGCCGCGAGGCATGCGAAGTCGTGCTGAAGCCGTTTCAGAAATCGTAGGAGCCGGTGAGCAGCACCGTACGGCCCTGGCGGATCGGTACGAAGGTGTCGTCGAAGTTCACCGCGTAGAGCGTGCGGGCGAAGACGTTCTTCACCCCCAGCGTGACCCGCCAGTGCTCGCCGTAGCGCGTCAGGTTGGTTTCCACGCTGGCCTGGCCCGGAATGCCGAAGTACTGGCCGTCGGCGCTCGTCTTGCCGAGGCTGCGGCTACGGGCCAGCACACCGGCGGCGATGCCCCAGGGCTGCACCGGCCCCTGGCCGAACCGGTAGCTCGCCCATACAGCCGCCTGGTGCCGCGGCGTGCCGGTGGGGCGCGTGTCGTCCTGGTTATGGATGCGCGCTTCCGTCAGGCTGGCGAGCACATCGACGCCGGGTGCGATGTTCCCGCTGAACTCCAGCTCCAGGCCACGATTGGTCTGCCCTGGCCCGGGTGTCGCAAAGTACGGGGGCTCGGGCGAGACCAGGTCGATGCTGTGATCGACGTGGATGCGATAGATCGCGGCGGTCAGGCGCGCACGCTGGTCGAACAGATCGAACTTGCCACCCAGCTCCACCTGGCGCGAGGTCACCGCGGGCAGGGGCTGGCCATCCCTGCCGAGCAGCGGGTCCGGCTGGAATCCGACGGCGGTGTCGGCGTAGATCGATACCGTGGGTGCGAGCTTGTACACGACGCCAAGCTTCGGTACCCAGCGCGATTTCCGTTGCCGGCGCGGCAAGCCATCTTCCCAGTGCGTATCCAGCTGGTACGTCGTGCGACGTATCGCGGCGAGCACGTTCCAGCGCTCACCGATCGTAATCTGGTCCTGCAGATAAAGGCCGGCATTGGTCTGCCACGATCCGCCCAGGTTTTGCACCGTCGTTACGGGCGCGACGAGCGTGTTGAACTTGCCCGACATGCGCGCGCCGGTCGCGAGGTTGAACGCGATCGGCGTGGTGACGATCTGCGCATCGCGGTCGCGATCGGTGTCGCTGGATTCGAGCGTCTCCACGGTGCTGCCACCGCCGCTGTCGCCGGCATGCGTGCGTGCGACGTCGAAGCCGAGCAACACGGTGTGTGCCGTGGACCCCGCATCGAACGTGGTGCGCAAATCGTTCTGCCACGTCCAGTAGCTGCCCTTGTAGCGAAAGGTGCGCGCTACCGGCGTGAGGAACCCGCCGAAGCCACCGGCCACGTACGACCAGTTGCGGCCGTCGCTGCGCTGGCGCACGTACTGGCCCTGGCTGTGGAAGGTCCAGTCGTTGCCGAAGTCGTGGTCGATCTCGAACACGGCTCGGGTCGTACGGTACGTGGAGTATTCGTCGGGCGTATCTGGCAGGTCGTGGTACGGCGATGCCGTGGACAGCGATGCGCCGAGCAGCACGGTGTGCTCCGGACCGGGCACGCGGTTATCGACATATTCCAGGCCGCCCATGACGCGGGTATTCGTGCCCTGCCACGCTAACGACGGGGCAAGGTAGGCGCCACGGCCGTGGCCATTGCCTTGTGGCGTACGCTCCGCCGCCTGTCCGGCCGCAACGAGGCGGTAGGTCCACGCACCATCGCTCGAGGCCTTGCCGGCCAGGTCCAGGCCGAGGCGCGCGCCATCGTATTCGCCTGCCGACCAGGTCAGCGTGCGCACGGTGTCGGCCTGCGGGCGCTTCATCACGACGTTGATCGATCCGCCGAAATTGTTGTTCTGCGACGCGTCGCCAAGAATGGCCTCGGGACCACGCAATACTTCAACGCGTTCGATACCGATCAGCGGCGGAAGATCGTCGGTGCGCGCGATGCCGTTGGGCATGCCGTCCGTCATGCCGTTGCCCGCATCGAAACCGCGGATCAGGAACAACGGCGATCCACCGTAGCCATCGACGTATTGCACGCCGGCGACATAGCGTGCGACATCACCGATGCTTACCGCCTGCTGCGACGCGATGACCTCGCGCGTCACCACGCTGATCGATTGCGGCACGTCGCTGAGATTGGTTTCCGTGCGCGTCGCGGTGCGCGAGGTATCGGCCTTGAAGCCGTCGTCCGCCAGGATACCGCGCACATCGACGGTGGCCAGCGGGGTCACCGCGTGCGGGTCAAACGCGGTCGCGGCATCCGCCGGTGCGGGCACCGCATTGTTGGGTTGTTGCTTTTGACGGACGACCACGGTGTGCGCGTCATACGATTCGCGCTCGAGGTCGGTGCCTTCCAGCAGTTCGTCCAGCGCGGCGTCGGGTGTGAGCAGGCCGCTCGCACCGCCGGAGCGCCAGTTGGCGATGGCGCCCGAGGCGGTGAGTACCTGCACGCGGGATTGCTTGCCCCACGCGAGCAGGGCAGTGGCCATGGGTTGTGGCGCGATGGCGAACGGGAGCACGGAGCTCCCTTCGCCCGCCGGCGAGCCTTCACCCGCCATCGCAGGGTGCAGCGCGAGCGCCAACGCAAGCGCGAGCGCGCCGGTGGTTACGCGCCGGCGCCCGCGAACGGTGTGCTGCAAGACCTGCGGCCCCAGGACTACGAATGGGTCAGCGCGGCGTCGGGCCCCGCGCCATGGATGTCTGTCGCGTCAGTTGAAGGTGATCGGCATACGTATCGACCCGGACAGGGAATACGCGCGGCAGGGCCGCCACCCAACTGTCGATGGTATCGACCTGGACCGTACCGGTAAACGTCAGCCGTGAAAGTACGGGATCGTCCATCCGGATGGGTCGCTTGCTGTAGCGGTTCACATTGTCCAACACCGAAGCCAGCGGCTCGTTCACGAACTCCAGCCGGTTCTCGCGCCACGCCGTGGCTACGGCGGGATCGATATCGAGGATTCGCATGGCCTGGGTCTCAGGGTCGAACGAGACTTCGCGCCCCGCACCCAGCTCCACGGTGCCGCCGTCGCTATCGTCGGCGGAGGGGGAGACCCGCACGCGGCCCTCGGTGACGGCAACCGTCACGCGATCGCCCGTGCGGCGTACGTTGAACGCGGTGCCCAGGTCGCGAATCCGCAGCGGACCCGCGGTCACCACGAACGGGCGCTCGGCATGGGCCACACGGAAGAAGGCTTCGCCGGCATCGAGGTCGATGGCGCGGATATCGTGCCCATAGTGGGCCGTGATCGAGGTTGCGCCGCCGAGCTCGATGCTGGAGCCATCGGGGAGGTCGATATCGCGGTGGCCGGCACGTTCACTGGCGTAGGCACGCGGGGCGTCCGGCCCATGCCGGTAAGCCAGCAAAAGGCCGCCGCCCAGGACCACCACGGCGGCCAGCCCGGCCGCCAGCGCCAGGAAGCGGCGCGACGGGGCGCGGCGGGGAGCGCTGGCGGGTGGCGCAAAGCGCGCGATCAGGTCAGCACGCTGGTCGCCGCGCAGGGCGGCCGCGTCTTCCGCCAGGGCGCAGGCACGCTCGAAGGCGGCGGCATGGCGCGGGTCGGCTTCCAGCCAGGCGGTCCACTGGCCCAGGGCCTGTTCCGGCAGGGTGGGATCGCGCAGGCGGGCCCACCATTCGGCGGCCGCGTGTTCGATCGAGTGGGCGGGGGCGAAGGTCACAGCGCTCATGGAAGGGTCTCCGCTCGGTCACGGCGGTCACGGCAATGCGCCAGGGCATGGCCGACGTGGTAGCGCACCATGCGCTCGCTCAGGTTCATTTCTTTGGCGACGGCGGCGAAATCGCGGCCATCGATGACATGCATGACAAACGCCCGGCTGGTCTTCGGCGGCAGCTCGTCCAGGGCCTCGCGGATACCGCGCCACTGTTGCAGGGCAGCGGCGTGCTGCTCGGGGATGGGCGTGACGTGCCAGTCATCGTGATCAGGGTCTACCGGGGCCGCGGCGCGCACGTTGCGCATGCGCAGGCGGTCGACGGCCATGTTGGCGGCCGCGCGGAACAGGAAGGCCCGGGGCGAGTCGATCTTCGTGGCATCGTCCAGCGAAAGCAGTTTGAGGTACACCTCCTGGGCGACCTCCTGGGCATCGGCGAGCGAATTCAGCCGGGCGCGCAGGAACGCGACCAGGGCTGCATTGTGTTCACGGAAGAGGGCGACGACCTGGTCGGCCCGCCGTCCGCGTGGCGCGCCAGTCGCCTCGGTGGGATCCATCGTTCGGGGTACCGCGTTCATGGGGGTGTTCCGGATATAGGGTCGCACGGTGCGGAACCGACGTGCGTACGGGCAGGGACGCACGCCGGTATCCGCACCGGCGAAACCCCTAGACGTCCCAGCCTCGAAAAATTGAAATGGGTCCGCAGGAAGGGCCAGTCCATCGAATAGGTTTTCGAACGTAAATCCCTCGTATCCGCAGGATTTCATAAGGTTTTTGTAAGAGCGTAGACATCCGCCTGAGCTACGATCACCACTCCCCTATGTCCGGCCGCTGCATGCCCTCCACCGACGACCGAACTGCGTGGCGTTCCTTCGCCTGGTTCATGCTCATTGCCTTCGTGGTGCTCGCTGCCGGCATCGGTCTGCGCGACCCCTGGCCACCGGATGAGCCGCGCTTCGCCCTTGTGGCGAAGCAGATGCTCGAATCCGGCCAGTGGCTGTTCCCTCATCGCGGCATGGAGCTCTACTCCGACAAGCCGCCGATGCTGATGTGGACCGAGGCCGCATGGATGTGGCTCACCGGCGGCTGGCGCGGCGCCTTCCTGCTCACGTCGCTCTTCTCGGGCCTGGGTACGCTGGCGCTCACGTGGTACCTGGGCCGGCGTCTGTGGGATGCGCGCACGGGCTTGTTTGCCGCGTCGATCGTGCTGATGAGCATGCCCTTCGTGGACGTCATCCGGCATGCGCAGATCGATCCACTGAACCTGTTCTGGATCACCCTCGGCAACACGGGGATCCTGCTGCATTGCCTGCGCGGGCCGAACTGGCGCATGTACTGGCTGGGCTGCTTCGCCGCCGGTCTGGGCGTGATCACGAAGGGCGTGGGGGTTATCGCACTGCTGATGCTGGTGCCCTATGTGGTGTGCCGTGCACGTGCCTGGCCTGATGTCCTGCGCACGCAAGGCGACGGCTGGCGCTGGGCCGCTGGCGCGGTCGCATTCCTGTTCGCGATCTCGCTCTGGCTGGTGCCGATGCTCGCCACGGCGTATAGCCATCAGGGCACGACGTACCTGGCGTACGTCAACGACATCCTGTTCCGGCAGACGGCCGAGCGCTACGCCAATTCATGGCAGCACGAGGAAGCCCCCTGGTTCTTCCTCGTGGTGATCGTGAGCGGATGGTTGCCCACGTGGCTGCTGATTCCTGTGCTGGTGCCGCGCTGGCGCGACGCTTTGCGCATGCGCGAACCTCGCGTGTGGATTCCGCTGGCGTGGTGTGTGTTGGTGCTGGTGTTCTTCTCGATTCCGCGTGGCAAGCGCGAGATCTACATCCTGCCGATGCTGCCGATGCTGGCGCTCGCGATGGCCCCGTACGTGGTGGACCTCGTGAAGACGCGATGGCTGCCGAGGTTGGCCTTCTGGATCACGGTGGCTTGCGGTGTCGTCTTCACCGCGGCCGGTGTATGGGCGCTGACGGGTGCGCCGAAGGCCGCGCAGCGTATCGCCAAGGGCTACCAGCTCGCGGGTCATGGCGAGGCGCTTTGGGTATGGGTGATCGCCGTGGGTGCGGGATTTCTCCTGGCGGCTCTGGTCTGCCGGCCGCGGCGTGGCGTGGCCGCGTTGCTCGCCGGTATGGCCTTGGGCTGGGTTATCTGGCCCTTGGGCACGTATCCCCTGCTCAACGCGAACGAATCCACGCGCGCTGTCATGGCGGCTGCGGATGAGGCGATTGGGCCGGATGGGCAGATGGCGCTGGTCGCCTGGCGCGAAGAGAACCTTCTTCAGGCGAAGCGTCCCGTGGTCGAGTTTGGTTTCGCGCGCGAGGCCGCGTTGCAACTGGCAGACGCGCGCGCATGGCAGGCGGCGGATCCCGCCCATCGCTTCATCTTCGCCAACGATGATGCGCTGGATAACTGCGTGATCACCGATAAGGTGCGCCCGATGGGCACCGCCAACCGCGTGCATTTCGTGCTGCTGCCTGCGGACGCCACCGATCCCGCCTGCACCCCCGCGATCACCAAGGCCTTGTAGGAGCACGCTCCTACAAGAGCCGGCCGTTCATCGCGGCGCTTCGGCGATCGTGCGCTTCAGCATGCGGTCGTATTTTCTTTTCATGCGCGAAGCATTGTGCGAGCGGCTCATCGATTGGTGCGGGATGATGTTCTTCTCGCCGAAGCCATCGATCATGACCAGGCGCGGGCCGCCACGGGAATCTTCGCCGTAGACCACGTTCCAGGCATGCAGGTCGGCGGCGATGGTGTCATGGCTGAGCAGGCGCGCGTAGAACGCCTCCATCTCCGTGCGAGTGCGTTCGGTGAATCCCTCGGCCTTCACCCAGTCGTGCAGCGTGGGCGCTAACCCGCCGTCGGGCTTACGTACCTTCTCCACGATCTGGCCCAGGCCGATGTCGGTCATCTCCAGGCCGACGACGCGCGCGATCGGCGAGGTCTCGTAGCCACCTACGTACACGCTGGTGACGTACTCGCGGAACTCGCGGACGAAGTCCTTGTACGGGCCGCTGCGGGCAATCCGCCGATACCACGGGGCCTGGTTCCAGCGGGTCTCGATGGAGGCATGGGAGATGACCTTCACGAGGAGGGTCTCGTCATCCGGGTGCTGGTACACCTCGCGGACATGGCCGGTGGCGATGGGCGTGGCGTCGGCCAGTCTGAACATCGTGGGTCCTCGTGGGCGGCCCCGAAAGGCTGCGGTAAGTTGCTGACAGAGCGCACAGTGTAAAGTGAGAGCGCTGTAACATGCCCGTCATCGCGTGGCGTTCACGCCGCGCCCAGCCCGGACCACCCTCGTGCGCAAGCTTATCTGGCGTTTCGTCGCCGCTGTCCTCGTCTTCCTGACCCTGGCCCGCCTGGGCTTCTCGGCCTGGCAATGGACCCGTGTCCACGATGGCGGCGGCCTGTGGCCGGTGTTGCTGGGGGGCTGGCGCATCGATCTTTCCCTGCTGGCCATGGTGATCGCCGTGCCGGCGCTGCTTTCCCCGTGGCTGGGGCACCGCGCGTGGCCTACGCGGATCACGGCATGGTGGCTGCGCCTGTGGTGGTTGCTTTACGTACTGCTGGAAGTATCGACCCCGCAGTTCATCATCGAGTACGACACACGGCCCAACCGCCTGTACTTCGAATACCTCACGAGCCCGCACGAAGTCGGGGCCATGCTGTGGAACGGCTACAAGCTCTCCGTTGGCGCGGGCCTGATCGTCTTTGCCCTGATCGGCTGGCTCGGCTTCAAGCTGCTGCCTACCCGCCGCCCCGACGCGCACGCCGTGCGCGGCTGGCTCCGCCCCGTGGCGACGGTGCTGGTGTTCTGCGTGCTGTTCCTTGCTGGCCGCGGCACGTTGCAGCATCGTCCGCTCAACGCATCGCAGGTGGCGTTCACCAGCGACGCCATGGTGAACACGCTGCCGCTGAATTCGCTCTACAACGTACTTAATGCGGCGATGGCCCTGGGCAACGAGCGCTCCGCTTCGGCGGTGTACGGCAAGCTCCCCGATGACGAGATGAACAGTATCGTCCGTGAAACCGCAGGACTGACGGGCGCGCCGCTCGACCCCGAGTATCCCTCGCTGCACAAGCAGGTGGCCACGCGCCAGGATGGCAAGCCGCTCAACCTCGTGATCATTCTGGAAGAGAGCCTGGGCGCGCAGTTCGTGGGCAGCCTGGGTGGCGCGGGCTATACCCCGGAACTCGACAAGCTGGCGAACGAGGGTTGGTGGCTCGAGCGCACCTACGCGACGGGGACGCGCAGTGTGCGTGGCCTCGAGGCCGTCACCACCGGCTTCATGCCGACCCCCGCCGAGGCAGTGCTCAAGCTGCCGCGTAGCCAGCGTGATTTCTTCACGCTCGGTGCGCTGCTCGATACGTTCGGCTATCACACCCGTTTCCTCTACGGTGGCGAGGCGCACTTCGACAACATGCGCTCGTTCTTCTTCGGCAACGGCTTCAACGAAGTGGTGGATAGCGCGAGCTTCAAGACCAAGCCCGGCTTCATCGGTTCGTGGGGCGCCTCGGACGAAGATATGTTCAAGGAGCTGCACGAGCGCCTGATGGACGATGGTGACAAGCCCACCCTGACCGTCGCGTTCTCAGTGTCGAACCACACGCCGTGGGAGTACCCGGCAGGCCGCATCAAAGCCGAAGGCGATCCGGCGAGCAACGCCAACGCCGTGCGCTATGCGGATTGGTCGATCGGCCAGTTCTTCGCCAAGGCGAAGCAGTCGCCTTATTGGGATCACACCGTGTTCCTGATCGTGGCTGACCATGATGCGCGCGTATTCGGCGCGAGCCTGGTGCCGGTCCGCCACTTCCACATTCCCGCCCTGATCCTCGGTGCCGGCGTGCCGGTGAAGAAGGATGAGCACATCGTGAGCCAGATCGACCTGGCACCGACGCTGCTGTCGCTGATCGGTATCAGCAGTGAGCACCCGATGCTGGGCGCCGACCTTACCCAGCGTTATCCCGACCGCGCGATCATGCAGTACGGCGACAACTACGGTTACCTGAAGGGCGATACGCTGGTCGTGCTGCGTCCCAACCAGCCGGCCACGCAGTACCACTACACGGTGGATGGCGAGAAGCTGGATCCGGAGCAGGTCGATCCGCAGCTGGAAAAGCTCGTGCTTGCCCATGCGTTGTGGCCGAGCTGGGCGTATAGCCACCAGCGCTACCGCCTTGCACCCAAGGCGGATGACGCGAAGCCCTGAGCGCCCGCCGATGACCGCCGCGCTCGCCCACGCCCTGCGCGCGCTCGCCGACCACGGTGATGCAAGCGCTTGGCTGGCGAAGGCCCGGGATGAAGGGTCGTTGATGGCCGTGGCGCTGGCGCATGCCGTGGCGGAAACGGACGAGCGTGGCGCCTATGATCGGCCGCACGCGTTCGAGGTGTTCATCCGCGCGGGCGGCAATCCGCCGCTGTACGCCGCCGTGAGCGCCGCGCTCGCCAGACTCTACGAACAGCTTGGCGTGCGTTGCCTGCTCGATATCGGCGTGGGCGATGGCATGGCGCTGTTGCCCGCACTGGGCCAGACCCGGCGTGCGCCCAACACCGTGGATGTCATCGAACCCTCCGGTGGCTTGCTCGACACACTACGGCCGCGACTGCCGGCGGGGAAGGCGTGGCAACTGACGTTGCAGGCGTTTCTCACCCAACTGGCGCCGGAGCGGCGTTGGGATCTCGCCCAGTCGACGTTCGCGTTGCAATCCATTCCCCCGGGGGATCGGCTCGCCGCGTTGAAGCGGTTGCGGCGACACGTCACGCGACTGGCCATCGTCGAGTTCGACGTGCCGGTGTTCGCGAATGCGGAACAGCGCTTTGCTTCGCTGGCAGAGCGTTACGAGCGCGCGGCGCGCGAGTACGGCGATGAAGCGGCGCTCGTGGCAGGCGGTTTCCTCGCGCCCATGCTGCTCGGCCAGCTTCGCGCTACGACACCGTCGAACTGGGAGCAGCCGGTGGCAGCGTGGCACGAGGAGCTGGCACGTGCGGGCTACCGCGTCGCCTCTACCACGCACGTGCATGATTACAGCTGGGCGCCGGCCTGGCTCATCGTGGCGAAGGCCTGAACGTTAGTTCTCGCAAGGGAGCGCGCGGACGATGGCATCCGCGAGCGTGGCCTGGGAATACGGTTTGGCGAGGCGGGGACGCTCCAGCTGCACGCCAGCGGGAAGGTCGGCATACCCGGTAGCCATGATCACCGGCAGCGCCGGCCACCGCTCGCGCAGCTCCATCGCGAGCTGCGCGCCGGTCATGTGCGGCATCGCGTGGTCCGTCACCACCAGGTCGACCATCTGCTCGCCCAGGAGGCCAAGCGCTTCGGCGCCCGATCTCGCGGCGACCACGTCGTAGCCGAGATCCTCAAGCATCTCCACCGTCGTCGCCCGGACGAGGTCGTCATCATCGACCATCATGATGCTTAGCCGTCGCGTGGCGGGGCAGCGCGGCTTCAGCAGAGGCGTGGTCGGTTCCGGCGCACTGGCCGAGGCGGCAGCAGCCATGGCGGGTAGCCAGATCTCCGCGGTGGTGCCTTCATCCGGCACGCTGCGCAACACGAGCATGCCGCCCAGCTGTTCGGCAAGGCCATGCGCCATCGACAAGCCGAGGCCCGTGCCCTTGCCCACGCCTTTCGTCGTGAAGAACGGCTCGGTGGCGCGCTTCAGCGTGTGCTCGTCCATGCCGGCGCCGGTATCGGCCAGCGTAAGTCGCACGTAGTGTCCGGGTAACAGGCGCTCATCTTCGTTGCCCACCCATGCTTCGTCGGTCGAGATCGTGATGGTGCCGACACCATCCATCGCGTCACGCGCGTTCACCGCCAGGTTCAACAGCGCCGACTCGAGCTGGTTGGCATCGGCCTCCACCGCGGGAAGCCCGGGCGTAAAGCGGGTTTCGATCGTCACCGTGGGGCCCAGCGAGCGCTGCATCAGCTCCGTCATGCCATCGACGAGCGTACGCAGGTCGACGCGCTCGGCCTTCAGATCCTGCCGGCGCGCGAACGCCAGCATGCGGCGCGTCAGCGAGCTGCCGCGCTCCGCGCCCGCACGGGCGTTGTCGACAAGGCGGAGCAGGAGCGGATCCTTCGGCATGCGCTCGCGAAGGAGTTCCAGGCTGCCCTGCACGGCCATGAGCAGGTTGTTGAAGTCGTGTGCGATGCCACCGGTGAGGCTACCGAGTGCTTCCATTTTCTGTGTCTGGCGGATGTGTGCTTGTGAGCGTTCCAGGGCAGCCGAACGCTCGATCACCTGCTGCTCCAGCTCCTCGCGGAAGCGGCGTTCTCCTTCGCGTACATCGGCTTCGGCGCGTACGCGCGCGATATGCGCCCAGGAGCGCTCCGTCACTTCATCGAGCAAGGCCAGCTCGCGCAGGTGCCACTCACGTGGCGTGCCATCGTGGATCGCCATGAGCGCGGTGAGCTTGCCGCCCTTGATCAACGGGATGCAGATGGTGGCCGAGATGCCAAGCGCCTGGAATGCGCTCGATTCATCGGCGGGCAACTCGCGCACGTTGTCTTCGATGATCAGCGGCTTGCCTTCGCGCAGGCGCGCCACGGCCAGACGGCCGAAATCGCGAAGCCGATAGCGGCCCACGATGCTGGCATAGCCGGGGAGCGTCCAGTCGCCGCGAATCGTCATGCCATCTTCGTCAGCATCCATGTCGGCGTAGGCGCAGACCGCGACGCCTAGATGCTCGCCGACGAGACGTGTGCTGATGCGCAGGATCTCATCGGCATCCGTGCTGCGCGCCGTCAGCTCGTTCAACGTATCCAGGAAACGCAAGCGTGATTCATTTTCACGCAAGGCTTGCTCCGCCGATTTACGGACACTGATATCGGCGGCGGCGCCAAACCATTCGATGATCGCTCCCTCGGCGTTCATCACGGGTACGGCGCGCGACTGCACCCAGCCGATGGAGCCATCGATGCGCTTTACCCGGTGTTCGATTTCGAAGATGCCCTGGGTGAGTACGGCTTCATCGATAGCGGTGCGTACGCGCGGCTGCTCATCCGCAGGCACGTAGCCCGCCATCCAGTCGGGCGAGGGCTCGGTCGTATCCGCGATGAAGCCGCGGCCATCGAGCGCGTTCATGCGGACCCAGCTGGGATCCATCTGGTAAACGACATCCGAGGTCGCGTTGACGAGGGCGCGGAACCGGCTCTCACTTTCGCGCAGGCGTTCTTCCGCGCGCACGCGCTCGGTCGTCTCCACGACGATGGCGATGACCCCGCCGGCCCTCCCGCTCTCGTCGAGCACCGGCGAATAATCGAGGTTCATCCACACCGGCTCGGGCTTGCCATGCCGTTCGAGCGTGAGCTTCTGGTCCTTGTACGCCAGGGTGCCTCCGGCGAGGCCCACGCGCATGACGTTGTCGTTGAAGTCCGCGATCTCCGCCCAGCCCTGGCGCACTTCCGAACCCAGAAGCTGCGGGTGGCGGCCGCCAGCAAAGACGGAATAGGCATCGTTGTAGATCATGATGCCCTTCTCGCCCCAGAGCAGCACGATCGGGACGGGGGATAGCAGCAACATGCCCGTGGCCGTGCGCAGGCTCTGCGGCCAGCCAGGCAGGGCGCCGAGGCCCGTGGCTTCCCAATCGAAGGCACGAATAAGCGCGCCCAGCTCGCCACCACCGTCGAGCCAGGCGAGGTCGCTATTCACCGCTTGCGAAGGAGCGTCTGTCATCGGTAAGGCCGGTGTGGCAGCAACCGGAGTGTAACCACGGCGAATGTGATGACAGCCGCAAGGCCCCGGCTAGGGTACGCGCTGGCGCGCCCCGTCCAGCGCGAGGCACAGCGTGCGCACGCTGGGAAGGATGGACGGGGAGGGCAGCGCCAGGGTGGGCGCATCGATCGCCACAACATTGCCATGCCGTGCCGCCGCCAGTGCGTTGCCCTGCTTCCACGCGGCAAGCGAATCGCCCTCGCCACCTGCCGTCATGACGACATCGGGCTGACGTGCCAGCACGGCCTCGCGGCCCACGGTCGGCGCCGCCTGGGTGAGGTCGTCGAAGATATTCTGGCCGCCGCACAAATCCAGGGCATCCGAAATCATTTGGGCGCGGCCGACCGTCATCAGCGGGCGGTCCCACACCTGGAAGAACACCTTCACCCGTTTCTTGCCAGCGAACGCCGTGCGCAGACCATCGAGGGCCTGCGTGAACGTCTGCGCACTGGCGTTAGCGGCCGCTTCCGTGCCGGCCAGCTGGCCGAAGCGCCGCGTTGCGGCCGGGATGTCGGCCAGCCGCGTCGTTTCCGAGTAGTAGATGGGGATGCCAAGGCGAGCCAGCTTTTCCACCTGTGCAGCGGGCGTGCCGCTTTTCCAGACCATGATCAGGTCGGGATGTAGGCCCACGATCCGTTCGAGATCGAGCATGGTGGCATCGCCCACCACCGGGATCTTCCGCGCGGCATCCGGGTGTTCGCTGAAACGGGAGGTACCCACGACGAAGCTGCCCGCGCCCGCTGCATAGAGCGTGTCGGTAATGTTGGGTGCGAGGCTGACGATGCGATGCGCCGGCTGGGCCAGCGTGACATCGCGTCCCGCGTCGTCGACCACGTGGATCGCGGTGGCGCTGGCGGTTCCAGTGAGCAGCAGGGCGAACAGGGCAAGGCGACGGATCATGTGCGAGTATCCGTGAGGCGCGCCGCGCGGAAGAACACCTCGCCATCCACGGTGACGCCGCGGATAGGGTGATGAAACGCGGCGGTGAGGTTGGCGGGTGTGATGACGGCATCCTTCGTGCCCGCGAGCGCGCCGCCGTGGCCGTCGAGAAGCACGGCGTGGGTCGCATGCTGCATGGCTAGGTTGATGTCGTGCACGGTGAACACCACGGCATGGCCTGCGCGTGCGGCGAGCACCAGTTCGTGGAGCGTCTTCATCTGGTGGTGTAGATCCAGTGATGAAAGCGGTTCGTCCAGCAACATCACATCCACCTCCTGCGCGAACAGCGCGGCGATGTTGACGCGCTGACGCTCGCCGCCCGACAACGTGGTGATATCACGCTCGGCGAGGCCCTCGAGCTCGAAGCGGCTCAGCGCTGCACCGACGGTGCCCAGGTCCTCATCGCCCCATGCCCAGAAGGGCAGGCGCGGGTGCCGCGCGGCGGTGACCGCTTCGATGACCGTGAGGCTGAAGGCATCCACCACCGACTGCGGGAGGAAGCCGCGCCGCCGGGCCAGTTCGAGCGGCTTCCAGCCGGCAACGTCGCGGTTATCGAGCAGCACGCGCCCGCCATCCGCATCGCGCAGTCCGGCGAGTGTTCGCAACAGCGTGGATTTGCCCGCACCGTTCGGACCGAGCACGCACCACACCTGGCCAGGCTCGATGCGCAGGTCGAGCGCATCGACCAGCTGGCGATCGCGCACCGTGAGGCGCAGGCGTTCGGTGACGAGCATGGTACTCACCGGCGCCGCACCAGCAGGAAGAGGAAGGTGGGTACGCCGATGATCGCCATCACCGCGCCCACGGGCAGTTGGATCGGGTCCGCGACGATGCGCGAGATGGTGTCGGCGACCACCACCAGCATGCCGCCGCACAGGGCGCTTGCCGGAATGAGTACGCGCTGGTCGTTGCCTACGACCCGGCGCAACGCATGCGGCACCACAAGGCCAACAAAGCCGATGGTACCTGCCGTGGTGACGGCAACCGCCGTGGCGAGCGAAGCGATGGCGAAGATCGCGGACTTCACCGCGTTGGGGCGGACGCCGAGCGCGCTGGCCGATTCCTCGCCGCGGGCGAGCAGGTTCAGCTGCCGGCCAAGCGGGGCAACCACCAACAAGGCAGCCAGCAGCGAAGCAAGCGGCGGCCACGGGCTGGCGACGCCGCTCAGGTCACCCATCATCCAGAACAGCATGCCGCGGAGATTACGGTCCGGTGCGAGCACCAGCATCATGCTGACGATGGCGCCGAAGCCGGAAGCCAGCATCACGCCAATCAGGATCAGGTCGGTGGCGTCATCGCGATGGGCCGATCGGCGCCGCGAGATCAGGTCGCGATGGGCCAGCACGAACACGGCGAGGCATGCGAACAGTGCGCCGATGGCGGCGCCGCCCGCAGTGGCTACCGCGCCTGCGCCGGCCAGCATGGCTCCCAGCGCGCCGACGGCGGCGCCACCGGAGAGGCCCAGGGTGTAGGGGTCGGCCAGCGGGTTCCGGACGAGGATCTGCATGAGGCACCCGGACAGCGCCAGGAGCCCGCCCACGCCGTAGGCCGCCAGTGCGCGCGGGATCCGCAGCTCATGGACGATGGCGTGCATGGGCGTATCGGCGTTGTTCGCGAGGCCGGCCCAGGAGGCCGCCAGCGTGGAGCCTTCGCCGCCCAGTAGCACCGAGGCCAGGACCACCAGGGTCGATAGCGCGAGCAGGGCTGCCCAAAGGCGGAGGGCAGCGCCGAACGTGGCCATCCGCGGAACCCGCGTTGTTGCAGCGCTTCGCACCCGGTGACGCTCCCGCCAGACAGCTAAGCAGGATACCAGTGACGCCGCCCCGCTTTCACAAGGGACCGTAGTTTTTCGAAAGCCAACGGGCACGTGGGCGGTCACCATGGGCCCGGGCTGCGTCGGGCGGGGGCCGCCGATGTTCGCGATCCTGGTTTCGCTGGGCGTGTTGTTGCTCGCGTGTGCAAGCCTGTTCCTGGGCGAATGGATAGCGCGCCGTATGCCGGAAGCGCACCGTGTGTACGAGGCGCAGAAGTCCGCCCAGTTCGGGCTCAGCATGATGGCCACGCTTGCCGCGCTGGTGCTCGGTTTCATGGTGACCTCGGCCCGCGCGACCTTCGACCGGGCCAACGACGACATCGTCGGCGTCGCCACCTCCACCTTGCTGCTGGATCGGGCGCTATCGGGGTATGGGCCGGAAACCACGCCGATCCGTGCGGACCTGCGGACCTTCCTCGATCGGGCGACAGCGAGGGTGGCGCCGGATGGGGAGATGAAGAAGGTCGTCTTCCGCTTGCCGCAAACCAGCCTGAGCATCATCACGCTGCTCCAGCGGAAGATCCTCGCCCTGCAACCGCAGACCGAGGCCCAGTGGTGGTTCCAGCACCGCGCCCTGGAGTGCTCGGCCACGCTCGCCCGCGAGCGCATCCTCACCTCCGAACACGAGAAATCCTCCGAGCCGCTGCCCCTGTTGGCCGTGGTCACGGCCTGGATCGTCCTGATCTTCATCGGGATGGGCATCTTTGCCATGCATAACCCGTCGGTACGCATCGTCCTGTTTTGCGCCGCGCTGGCCTTCTCGGGCTCGATCTTCCTGGTCATGGAGCTCGAGGCCCCGTACACCGGCCTGCTGCGGGTCTCAGGGGTGCCGCTGCAGCAGGCGGCCGAAGAGTTGGGCAAGCCGTAGCTGAACGCCCTGGCCCGCGATTTCGCCATGGGATATTGTTGCTGCAATTATTAGCATGCTATGCTTTATTCCATGACGCCCCTCGACCGGCTGCACATGCAGCTGACCACCCTTGCGCTTGCCACCAGCCGCCGCTTCCAGCGGATGCTGGACGTGCGCCTGGGCGATTTCGAGGTCACCTCCGCGACGGTGGTACCCATGCTGCTGGTGGGCCGCTCAGGCGGCGGCATCAATCAGGTGACGCTGGCCGACCAGATCGGCGTGACCGGCCCCTCGCTCGTGCGCACCATCGACAAGCTTGTGGAGTTAGGCCTCGTGCGCCGCGAAAGCGACCCGGCCGATCGCCGCGCCAAGACGCTATGGCTCACCGAAGCGGGCGAGGCCATGGCGGTGCAGATGGAAGCGCGCATGGTGCAGATGCGCCGCGAGATCCTGGCGGGGGTCTCCGAAGAAGACGTGCGCGCCGCGCTCCGCGTACACCAGGCGCTGAACGCGGCGCTGGTCTTCGATGGCCAGGACGACGGCGAAGCCTGAACCCTTATGCGTCTTACGCTACCCACGGCCTCCGAATGGCTCTATTCGGGGAAGGCATTCCTTGCGGCGATCCTCGCGTTCTACATCGCGTTGCGTATACCGCTGCCTAATCCCTATTGGTCGTTCGCCAGCGTCTACATCGTTTCCCATCCGCTCTCCGGTGCCACGCGCTCGAAGTCGGTGTATCGCGCGTTCGGTACCGTGCTCGGCGCGGCCATGGCCGTGTGCCTTGTCTCTCTCTTCGCCTCGAGCCCGATCACGCTGGTGCTTGCGATGGGTACGTGGAGCGTGGTCGCGCTGTACCTCTCGCTGCGTGACAACAAGCCCAGCGCCTATGGGTTCCTGCTCTCGTCGTACACCACGCCGCTGATCGCCGTCTCGGCGATCATTGCGCCGGGTACCGTCTTCGATACGGCGGTGGCGCGTACCGAAGAGATCCTGCTGGGTATCGTGTGTGCCAGCGTGGTCAGCACGGTGTTGCTGCCCGATCGCGTTGGCCCTGTGTTCCACGAGCGTCTCGCCGCGCTGATGAAGGACGCCTCGGCCTGGGCGGTCCGCCGCCTGACCGACCCCGCACGGCGAACCACGCCACCGCTGCGATTCAACCTGCTTAGCGACATCGCCTCGCTGGATGCATTGATCACCCATCTCGGTCACGACGCCACGCGCCGCAACGAGGCAAGCGAAGCGCGGCAGGTGCGCTTCCGCATGACCATGCTGATTCCGCAGGTCGCGTCGCTTGCCGATGCGTTGGCGTTCGTGGGCGATAGCAAGGGGGTGGCGGCTCATGCGTGCGATGCCTTGTTGGCCGATGTCATCACCTGGCTACGCCAGGGCGTTCAAGGTGCGCCTGCGATGGGGGACGCTCTGCGTGAGCGGATCGCCGCATTACGCGAAGCACAAGGTGCCCCGAGCGCCGCGACGCTACCGGTAGCCAACGCCACGGAGCGCCTGCGCGATCTCGTCGACCTGTGGCAGGACTGCCTGATGCTTCACCACGCGTTCGTCGACAAGCTTCCGATGACGCCGGCGCTGGCCTATCGCGACGCCGTGCCCGACGAAAGCCGCCGCTTCTACGATCACGTGATGATGTTGCACGCGGCGCTCTCACCGGCGCTGGCTTTCGTCATCTCGGCCCTGGCGTGGCTGCACAGTGGCTGGCCGGGCGGCGCAGCGGGCGTCGTGCTGGTTGCGGTGTCCACGGCATTCTTTGCCGCCTCCGACGCACCCGCGGCACTCGTTGGCCGCTTCCTGCTCTGGCAAGTCATCAGCGTCGCCGCGGGCCTCGTGTACCTGTTCTATATCTTTCCCCAGGTGACGACATTCACCGGGGTAGCCCTTTCGCTGGCGCCGCCACTGCTGTTGGTCGGCACGCTTACAGGGCGTCCTGCGTTCAACATGGGCGTGCTGCTGGTGACTTCGCAAACGATCAGCGGTATAGCCTTGCACAACAATTCAGCGGCGAACTTCGAGGACTACGCGAACAGCAGCCTCGCCGCGCTCGGCGGCCTCGCGTTTGCCGCGGTGTGGACCGCTGCAACGCGTCCGTTCGGTGCGCAGATTGGCGCGCGCCGGCTGGCCCTGGCGAACTGGCGCGAGCAGATGGCGCTGTCGCGGCGGGAGTTGCGGATCGATCGCAAGGCGGCCCTGTCGCGCATCGTGGACCGCACCGCGCAATGGATGCCACGGCTTGCGCTGACCACAGGGCGGCCGCTGTCGCATATGGATGCGGTGCGCGACCTGCGCGTAAGCGTCGCCTTGATCGATCTGCGTGAGCACAGCGCACGTGGCATCCGCCCGGTCGACGCCGTGCTGGAAGCCAGCCAGCGTTACTTCCGCGCGTGCCTCGACGCACGTGCCTCGCTCGCGCCGCCCGTTGAATTGCTCGTGGCGATCGACGATGCCATGGTCGAGCTCGCAAGCGAGCATGGCGATGCCGCGGCAGCGCTGCTTCGTTACCGCCTTTCCCTGCTGGCGCTACCGCCCGCAGCACAGCCCGATACCCAACCCCTTTCACCCCAACTTTCCAGCCTCCCCCAGTGAACATCCCCCTCTACGGCGAGTTCAGCCTCTATGGCGTGTATATCCCCACGCTCCTGGCCGTCATGGCCGCGGCCTATGCCGTGAAAAGCCTGGTGCGCTTCGCACTGGGCAAGACGCATTTTTACGCGTGGATATGGCATCCCGCGCTCTTCAATCTCGCGGTGTACGTGCTGGCGCTGGCAGGCGTGCTCGCCCTCATGCCGG
This sequence comes from Luteibacter aegosomaticola, assembly GCF_023078475.1. NCBI lineage: Bacteria > Pseudomonadati > Pseudomonadota > Gammaproteobacteria > Lysobacterales > Rhodanobacteraceae > Luteibacter > Luteibacter aegosomaticola. The sequence continues at coordinate 230,981 of NZ_CP095741.1, forward strand.
AGGTGGCTCGTGGTTAATCTCGCTCGCAGGGTCCTTCCTACCGTCGTCACATTGGCTGTCGTCATAGCGGCCATCGGCGCCGGCGTCCACGTTTGGCACGCCTACGACGACCTGCCGTGGACGCGCGATGCGCACATCCGTGCGGATACCGTGCAGGTCTCGCCCGATGTTTCAGGCCTGGTCACCGACGTCTACGTGCATGACAACGATGCGGTGAAGCAGGGCCAGCCGCTCTTCGTGGTGGACCGGGCTCGCTTCGAGCTCGCCGTGCGCCGCGCCGATGCCGCCGTGGAAGAACAGCGCTCCGTGGTTGCTGAGCTACGCCGCGAAGACGCGCGTAACAAGGCAGTCAGTGATCTTGTCGCTCGCGAAACCGCCGAGCAGGTGACGTCGAAGCTGGCCGCTGCCGAAGCTCGGCTGCACGCCGATGAGACGGCCGCAGATACCGCGCGGCTCGACCTCGACCGCACGGTGGTGAAGGCGCCAGCCGATGGCGTGCTGAACGATCGTGTCGTTCGCATTGGCGACTACGTCAGCGCGGGCCATGCGCCCTTCGCGATGGTCGATGGGCATTCATTCCATGTGGATGGCTACTTCGAAGAGACGCGCCTGCATGGCGTGCAGCCGGGCCAGGCCGTGACCATCCAGGTGATGGGCGAGAAGAGCGTGCTGCACGGTAAGGTGCAGAGCGTGGCGGCGGGTATCGCCGACCGTGAGCGCGCCAATAGCACGCAGGGGCTGCCCGATATCAATCCCACCTTTAACTGGGTGCGCCTAGCCCAGCGCATCCCGGTGCGCATCAGCATTGACGAGATCTCGCCTGATCTGTTGCTGGTCGCAGGCCGTACGGCCACGGTGACCGTGCACACGCGGGAGCGGGCGAAGTCATGAAGTGGCGTGTTGCCCTCAGCGCGCTCGCCGCGGCGTTGGTCGCCGCGGGGTGCACCACCGTCGGCCCTGACTACAAGGTGCCGGACAACGCGATGGTCAAGGATCCACGCGCGAACGGCGCTTTCCTCGCCGAGCCGGGCCATGCCGTCGATGCGGGAGGCGTGCTGCGCGATGACTGGTGGCGGCTGTACGACGATCCCACCCTCGATGCGCTAGAACGCCAGGCGCTGCAAGCCAACATCGGCCTGCGCGTGGCTGACGCCAACCTGCGCAGGGCCGGCGCCATGCTCGCTGCTGCCGAGGCCGAACACGAGGTGACAGCGAAGACCAGCGCGACCGCGCAACGCACGTTGATTTCGGCGCAGTCGTATCTGGAGCAGGACAAGCTGCCGACGTTCAACGTCGCCGTGACGGGTATCGAGGCATCCTACGATTTCGATCTGTTCGGTAAGTTGCAGCGCGGCGTCGAAGCCGCCTCCGCTGATACCGAAGCCGCCACGGCGGCGCGTGATCTGGTGCGTGTGACGGTCGCGGCACAGGTCGCGTCGAGCTATGTGGGCATCTGTGAGTCAGCACATGATCTGGAAATCGCCGATCGCACGGTGCAGGTCCAGCAGCGCGGCGCCGATGTCGCGAAGCGGCTGTTCGACGCGGGACTAGGCAATCGTCTGGACGTCACCCGCGCTACCGCGCAGCTCGATCTCGCCAGGTCCGCCTTGCCGCCACTGCAGCGGCGCCATGAAGCGTCCCAGTACGCTCTGGCCGCGTTGTTAGGGCATGTGCCTGGGGATATCCCTGATGCAGCGAAATCGTGTTCTGTCGTGCCGGAGCCGAAGCAGCCGATACCGGTAGGCGATGGCATGGCGCTGCTGAAGCGCCGGCCGGATATCCGCGAAGCCGAGCGTAAGCTCGCCGCGGCGACGGCACGTATTGGCGTCGCCACCGCCGAGCTTTATCCGAGCGTATCGCTCGGCGCGAGTCTGGGCACCAACGGCTTGCTCGCGGACTACGGCCAGGCACCACAGCGTTACTGGTCCATTGGCCCGCTGATCAGCTGGACGATCCCGACGCGTTCGGCCAAGGAGCGCGTCGAAGTGGCGAAGGCCGGTGCTGATGTCGCGCTGGCATCGTTCGATCAGACCGTGATCCAGGCTCTGAAGGAAACACAGACGGCATTGAGCGACTACGCGCACGCGCTGGATCGTGAAGAAACGCTGCGGCAGGCATTGGGTGAGGCGACGACCGCATCGAAGCAAGCCGCCGATCTGTACCACGCTGGCCGCACGCCTTACCTCAGCGCGCTGGACGCCGAACGTACGCGCGTTGCCGCGGAGACCGCGTTGACGGACGCAGAGTCGGCCGTGTCGGAAGCGCGCATCCACCTGTTCTATGCATTGGGCGGAGGCTGGCAGGACGGCGCCTGAGGCGCCTCGCAAAATATTGTCGTATCGCTGCGCTGCGCAAAGTGATAAACCATGCGCCGCGGGAAGGCTGGAACGGGAGCCAGCGACGCCAATGGAGCAGGTCATGCAGAACGCGATGCGGGTAGTGAAGGCCATGTGCCTCACGGTTTTTCTCATGGCTGGTGCGGCGGTACACGCCGATGACGCGCCGGACCATGTCACAAACCAGCAACTTTCGGACGCAAAATGCGCCATCGGCATGGAGAAATTCCTGCCGGGTGATTACTACTACTGCCTCGGCGCGCAGAACTACGGTACCGAGCACACCGAGGCCGCGCAGCGCTTCTTCAAGGAAGCTGCCGGCTGGGCGAGCAAGCCGGCGCAGTACGTACTTGGCATCATGGCGCTCAACGGCGACCACCAGCCGATGGATCGCCCCCTCGCCTACGCCTGGTTCACGCTAGCGGCAGAGCGCAACACGCCGCGCTTCGTGCAGCCCCGCGATCAGCTCAAGGCCGTACTCAAGCCGGACGAACTCCGCCGTGCCGAGGCTTACCTCGCCGACATGCGCCGCACCTACGCAGATGCGGTCGCCGCCCCGCGCGCCGAGACACGCTACCGCGACGGCATGGCCATGTTGAAAGACAAGGCAGGCAGCAGCTATTGCATGGCGGGCAGCCAGGATTTCCGTGACCTGGCGACCGGCCAGGTGCCGTCGAGCTGCCCCCCGGCGAACCAGGTGGTGCAGTTCGTCGACAAGCAGGCCAACAATGTCTTTGAGGACTGGACGGGGCACGTTTCCGTGGGGCCGCTGCAGGCGGTGCCGCAGTCCTCAAGCACGCCACAGTGAATTTGGTTTAGCCTGACGGACCCAGGCATGTCGAAAACGGCGGGTGCCGTTCGACGCAGGGATAGAGGGATGTCCTCTGCCAACACATTGAGGTGAAGATCATGGGTACCGTCACGCTACATCGCGTCCTCCGCACCACCCCCGAGCGCCTGTTCAAGGCCTTCACCGATGCGGACGCGCTGCCGAAATGGCTCCCGCCGCACGGCTTTACCTGCAAGGTCCACCACCTGGATGCCCAGGTCGGTGGCACCTTCAAGATGTCGTTCAGCAATTTCACGAGCGGCAACAGCCACGCCTTCGGCGGCAAATACCTCGAAGTCGTGCCGGGCGAGCGTCTGCGCTACACCGATGTCTTCGACGATCCGAACCTGCCGGGGCAGATGGTTACCACGGTAGTGATCACAAAGCTCGCCATGGGCGTCGACCTGCACATCACGCAGGAAGGCATCCCCGACGCCATCCCCGTGGAAATGTGCTACCTAGGCTGGCAGGAATCGCTGCAGTTGCTCACGCTGCTTGTCGAACCTGAGATCCCGGGCTGAGAGTCTTCGCGCGCGTAGTGCGTGCAAAAGGCAAATTCACGGAGCCCTTGCATCCTTTCTCCGTCGCGAACATACTCCGCCCATCACGCCCTTGGCAGTAAGCCGTCCTATCTCATCCCGGACTGGCCGAGCCCTTGGGCTTTTTTTTGCGTCAAGGATGACGGAGCTGGCAAGGATGCCAACAGCGATACTGATCGATGGCGCTTACTTCGTTAAGCGATTTCGTAGAATTGAACCGCACAACTTCTGGAACGCTGCGCGTGCTGCTGAATGCGCGCACCGGTGGGCGGTTGCGCATCTCTCGCAAGGCCGTGGGCTTCCGAGGAGAGAGCTGTATCGGATCTTTTTCTACGATTGCCCTCCGCTTGGCAACAAGCTTCACCACCCTCTAACCAAGCGGGCTGTGGACTTCGGTAAGTCGGACGAGGCGGCGTTCCGTCTTGAGCTGCATAAGCACCTCAGGGTCAAACGTAAGGTTGCTTTGCGGTTCGGTCACCTATCGAAGCAAGTGCGATGGACCATCAAGCCGGATGCAATCGAGAAACTTCTCAAGGGCGCTCTCGCGTTCGACGATCTCGAAGCAACACATGTCGTACCTGATGCGCGGCAGAAGGGGGTCGATATGCGCATAGGTATCGACGTCACCACCCTTGCGCTCAAGAAGCGTGTGGATCAGATCATTCTCATGGCGGGCGATGCGGATTTCATTCCTGCAGCCAAGCAGGCGAGGCGTGAGGGGGTCGACTTTGTACTCGATCCGCTCTGGGCAAATATCCCCGACGGCCTTCAGGAGCACGTCGACGGCCTCCGCACAACCTGCCCTAGGCCATCGACCGCCGTGCGTGGGAGCAGGGGCCTGATAGATGGTGATGGCTAAATCGGAGCAAACCGCGGTTCCGAGCTGATCACGCGGATGCGGCCGTCGGCCACTTCAAGAATGCGTTGTTCGTCCTCTGCGACGAAGAATGCGTGGGTGAAGCCGTCGTCCAAGGGGAACCGATTGGCGATCGCCTGTATGGATGCGAGCGTGCCAGGCGAGGACGTATCGAAGTGTCCGAGCAGGCGGCCGTGTTGATGGAGGGTGAGTCGGTAGGTGCGCATGACGAGGTGATCTCAGGATTCAGTGTCGGTCGGCCAGTAATAACTATCGGGGAGAGGGCGTGCGCCGAAGATCGCCTGGCCCACGCGGACGATCGTCGCACCTTCTTCGATGGCAATTTCGTAGTCGCCTGACATGCCCATGGAAAGCTCGTCGAGTGCCACGCCCGGGCGCGCGTCCTGTCGCAGGCGATCGCGAAGGGCGCGCAAGCGCTGGAAGCAAGGACGTACGCGGGAAGCATCAGACGAGAACACCGCGAGCGTCATCAGGCCGCGAACGCGCAACGCCGTATACGCGGGCAGTGCGCGGATGAAGCTTTCGACTTCATCGGGAGGGAGGCCATATTTGCTGTGCTCCGCCGAGGTGTTTACCTGGACGAAGACGTCGAGACTCCGCCCTTCGACGTGCAACCGCCGGTCTAATGCTTCGGCGACGCGGAGGCTATCAAGCCCCTGGAATTCGCTCGCAAACTTCGCCACCACTTTCGCTTTGTTGGTCTGCAGGTGCCCGATGATCGACCACTGCAGATCGCCAAGGCCAGCCATCGCTTCCGCCTTTCGGTGAGCCTCCTGCACCTTGTTCTCGCCGAGCAGGCGCAAGCCGCAGGTATAGGCCATGGCTAGCCGCTCATCGTTCACCGTCTTGCTGACGGGCAGCAGGCGCACACTATCGGGCGCACGGCCCGCGCGTGCACACGCGGCGGCGATCCGTCGTTGCACTTCATCAATGTTCGCCTGCATGTCGGCGGCGGTCGCGGGCGTGGCGTAACGACCGTGCAGCGCATGCTGCGTGGCCGTAGGCGGGGTCGAATCGATGACTGGGAAGTTCACGGGAAACGGTGTACGATGATTGTCATAGGACAAACATAGCACTGTTTTGAAGCCCATGCCTATCACCGGTACCAGCGCCGCAGAAATCTTTGACTCCGTGAGACTGCTCGTTCAGGCGGGCAAGTTGGCCCCGGGCGACGTGCTGCCGCCTGTTCGCGGGCTCGCCGAGCAGCTTGAGGTCAACCGCAACACGGTCGCATCTGCCTATCGGCGGCTCGTTACCTCGGGCATCGCCGTGGCGCTGGGACGAAATGGCACGGTGATCCGCGATCAGGACCATGCTGGCGAGCAGGAGGGTGTGTCGCCCGGATCGTCGTTGCGCGATCTGGCAAGCGGCAATCCCGATCCGGCATGGTTGCCTGATCCGACTGCCGCGTGGCCAGCGCAACGGAATGCTCCGCGCTTGTATGGGCAGGCGGTGATCAACCCAGGCCTGGAAGCGGCTTGCCGGCCGTCGCTCGCAATCGACTGCCCCGGCGACTTCGAGTTCAACCTTACCCATGGCGCTGTCGATGCCATCGAGCGCCTGCTATCCGCGCATCTCGTGCCTGGCGACAAGGTGATCCTCGAAGCGCCGTGCTTCCTGAGTAGCCTGAACACGATGCATGCCGCGGGCTTTGAGGTAGTTCCGGCCGGTGTCGATGCGGAGGGCATGCGTGTCGACGCGCTCGAAGCCGCGCTTGAGCAGGGCGCCCGGGCGGTGATCGTGACGCCGCGCGCGCACAATCCGACCGGTTATGGGTTCTCTGCGCGTCGGGCGAAGAAACTGGTAAGCGTGCTCGCCCGTTATCCCCAGGTGTTGGTGATCGTCGATGATCACTATGCCGCTCTGTCGAGTACGCCGTACCACAGCGTGATTCCGAAGAATGCCCAGCGTTGGGCGCTCGTGCGCTCCGTATCGAAGGTGCTTGGTCCCGACCTCCGCCTCGCCTTCGTGGCTAGCGATGCGCATACGTCGAAGCGACTTCGGCTTCGCCTTGCGCCCGGCACGAACTGGGTCAGCCACCTCTTGCAGGATGTCGTCGAGCGTACGCTCTTCGGGCCAGAGGCAACGGCCTTCATTGCGGAGGCACGCGATGCGTATGCCAGGCGTCGTGACTTGCTGGTGAGTGCATTGGCCGTCGAAGGCATCGCCGTGCCCGAAAGGCAGGATGGCCTCAACATCTGGATCCCATTGAAAGCGGGAAATCAGCAGGTCGCGGCAGAACTCGCGAAGCGCGGTTGGCTGGTCCGTGGCAGCGACGCGTTCGGTGTGGCGCCGGATGGCGATGGGTTGCGCGTCACGATATCTACCCTGCAGCCGGACGAAGCCACCGACTTCGCCCGTGATCTCGCGGCCATCCTCTCAAGCCTTTCCTGACCTTTCGTCTCCTGGAGCTCTCCACCATGCGCGTTCACTTTGTTATCCACGAGGCTTTTGAAGCGCCTGGTGCGTATGAGACCTGGGTGGGCGATCGCGGCTTCCACGCGACGTATAGCCGCGTGTATCTACACGAACCGTTGCCTGCCGGCGCGGATGCGTTCGATCTGCTCATCGTGATGGGCGGGCCCCAGTCGCCTGCCACGACGCGCGAGGAATGTGCACACTTCGACTCGCTTGCTGAGCAGGCGTTGATTCGCGAGGCCATTGCCGCGAACAAAGCCGTTGTCGGCGTTTGCCTCGGTGCGCAGTTGATTGGTGAGGCGCTAGGCGTAGCCCATGCACGCAGCCCGGAAACCGAGATCGGCAACTTTGCGATCACCTTGACCGACGCGGGCAGGGCAAACGCCAAGCTGGCGTCCTTCACGACATCATTGGAGGTGGGCCACTGGCACGGCGATATGCCGGGGCTGACCGCGGACGCATCGGTGCTGGCGACCAGCGAAGGCTGCCCACGACAGATCGTGGAATACATGCCCCGCGTCTACGGCTTCCAGTGCCATATGGAGTTCACGCCCGAGGTCGTCGAGCTGTTGATCGCTGCGTCCGAGGACGAGCTGCGTGCCAAGGCCCATCATCCCTACGTGCAGTCCCCGGCGACGCTCCGCGCCAACCACTTCGATGCGATGAACCGCCAGCTCTTCAGCTTTCTGGATGCACTGGCGGCGGCTGCCCGCTAGCTGTCGCTTCCGTTGCCCACTGCCGGGGTGAAACGCCCATGCGTTTGCGGAACGCCTTCGAAAGCGTGGCCGAATCGGCAAAGCCGACGTCGATAGCCACCTGCTTTGCCGCGCAGCCGGCGCGCAATAACGTGGCCGCCATGCTGACCCGCCAGTCAAGCAGGTAGGCGGCTGGCGTGGTGCCCGTCACCATGCGAAAGGTTGCAGCAAAGGCGCTGCGCGACATCCCGGCGATATCCGCCATCCGTTCGACTGACCATGTGGCCTCGGGTGCCCGGTGCAGAGCTACCAACGAACGCGCAAGGCGCGGGTCGGAAAGCCCCATCATCACGCCCTCGCGTACACCCGCGTCGGCCGGATGATCGACGATCCAGCGGAGCAGCTTGATGAGCACCACCTCGAACAGACGGTCGGCCAGGGGGCGGAAGCCGCAACGTACCTGGTCCGCTTCGCTGAACAAAAGGTCCAGCGAGGCCTCCAGCCCGTCGATCGCCGCAAGCGGAATGGCCATGAAGGCAGGAAGGGACTGCACGATGGGATGTTGGCCGCCGCCTTCGAAATCCAGCGTAGCGCAGGCGAAATCCGAACCATCGACCGGTGGGTTGAGAAACTCGTGGTGCAGGGGGCGCGGATAAAGCAGAAGCGTGGGCTCCGAGAGATGCACCGTGGGGGCGATGGCCAGGCCCTTCGGATGGCGGATCTCCAGCGTTCCCCGTCGCAGCACATGCATGAAGGCGCGGCCAGGGCGAGCGTCAAAGACGTGGAGGCCGCACAGCGGCCCGGCATGGAACAGCGATGCGCGCACGCGGAACCGGTCGAGCATGTCGGACAGGCGATCGAGGGGAGCGGCGATGTCGGTGGCTGGCGTGCTCATGCGTGTGGACGATATGACAACCGATGCGGAGAAATCCACATCTTTCGTCCAGTTAAGGCTCATAGCATGGCTTCACCCGCCCAACCCGGGCGGTCTGACCTGTTACCTGGAGCACACCCTATGTCCCGCATCCCGCTGATCGACCCGAACACCGCCACTGCCCAGCGCAAGGCACTCCTGACCGACATCCACGGCGCCTTCGGCGCCACCCCGAACATGTTCAAGGTGGTCGCCAATTCGCCAGCGGCGCTGGCCAGCATGTGGGGCTCCTTCGGCGCGCTCGGCGGCGGTGTGATCCCGGCAAAGCTCGGCGAACTCATCGCCGTGGCCGTCGCCAACCGCAACGCCTGTGAATACTGCCTCGCGGCGCACACAGCCCTTGGGCGCAAGGCGGGATCGACGAGCGCCGACATGGTCGCCGCCCAGGTTGGTCACTCGGACGACCCCAAGACGCAGGCGGCCCTGACCTTTGCGCTGCGCGTCGTGGAAGGCCGTGGCCAGCTCCAGGCGGGCGACGTGGAAGAGCTGCGTGCGGCGGGCTACAGCGACGAAGAGGTCGTCGAGATCCTGGCGCACGTCGCTCTCAACCTGTTCACCAACTACGTCAACGTCGCTTTCGACGTGCCGGTCGATTTCCCCGGCGTAAAGCTGCGCTAAACCTGGCGTCGCCGTGTTCCCCGGTGTACGGAAGCGCGTGTACCGGGGTCTTTTTGCCTATCGGGCCCCGCCCGGCTTGGTTATGCTGTTGTCACATTGAGGTAGCTAGCGAAAGGCCTGGAACCACCGTGATCCACGTGACGTGCGCAAGCCATGGCTGAGGGGAGGGCGGCAACCGGCCGCATCATCGCTATCTTCGTTAGCCTCATCGTCCTGCTGACGGCCGTGGCGCTATATGCCCCGCGCTATCGCAAACCGGCGGCCGTGGTGCTTCCTGCGTCGTCGATCCTGCGCATGCTTCCCACCGTCGAGGTCTGGGTGAGTACGGCCGACCACCGCCTGAAGCTGGCTCCGCAAAGCGACATCGCACTAACGGCCCGCGGCACCGATGATGCCGACGTGGTTGTCGATCTCGCGACACGCCATCAGGTCATGGACGGCTTCGGCGCGTCGATGACAGATGCGTCGGCGTGGCTTATCAAGAACCGCATGAGCGCGCAGCAGCGCCGCGATTTGCTCAACGAGCTGTACGGCCAGCCACCCAACCTCAATATGAACACGATGCGCCTGACGATCGGCTCATCCGACTTCTCGTTGAATGTGTACACGCTGGATGACATGCCGTTCGGGCAGACGGACGAATCCCTGCGCCATTTCACGGCAGCGCCGAACCTCGATTACCTGATCCCCGTCGTGCGCCAGGCGCTTTCGGTCAATCCCGGGCTGCTCATCGTGTCGTCCTCATGGACGGCGCCGGCGTGGATGAAGGCGAACGAAAACCTGCTCGGCGGCGAGCTGAATCCGCAGTACTACGAAGCCTACGCCGACTATCTTGCGAAGTACGTCGACGTGTATCGCAGCCACGGTATCCCCATCTTCGCCCTGACACTCCAGAACGAGCCCCTTTACTCGCCGGTGAGCTATCCCGGCATGGTGATGGACCCAGCCACGCGCATCGCGGTTATCAAACTGCTGGGGCCTAAGTTGGCTGCCCGCACGGCTAAGACGCGCATCCTCGAGTGGGATCACAACTGGGCGGTTCCGGCGCAGCCGCTTGCCGTTCTGGCCGATCCGGGAGCAGCGAAGTACGTCGATGGCGTGGCATGGCATTGCTATGAAGGCAGCCCCTACGAGCAGGGCAAGGTCCACCGCGCGCATCCCGACAAGGATACGTACATCACCGAGTGCACCGGCGGCGACTGGCCGCTCGATATGAATGGTGAGCTGCTGTGGTTTTCACGCAACCTACTGGTTACAGGTACGCGGCAATGGGCGCGTGGCGTGATCTACTGGAACCTGGCGCTCGATGAACGCCACGGGCCGCAGTTTGGTGGGTGCCGCTTGTGCAAGGGCCTCATCACCATCAATTCGCAGACGGGCGAAGTCACGCGCAACGATGAGTACTATGCCATCGCGCATTTCAGCCGCTTCGTTGAACCCGGTGCGGTACGCGTCAAATCAACTGACACCGATGCCGACAAACACATCGCGAACGTCGCCTTCCAGAATTCAACGGATGGCTCCATCGTCATGGTGATGGTGAACATCAACAAGCACACTCGCCGTGTGTCGGTCGCACAGGGTAACCAGAGCTTCGCGTACGACATGCCGGCGGAAAGTGTCGCCACGTTTGTTTGGAACCAGGCGCCGGCTGCGACCTGGGTTCGCCGCGCGTTGCTTTGGTTGAACAAGGGCCGGAACCCAGGCGTGGAGGCAGCGTATGGTCCGTAGCCGCGTCGTTCTCGTTGCCGATCTCGTCGGTACTGCGGTGTTTGCCATCGAAGGTGCTGGGGTGGCGATGCGCGCAGGCCTCGACCTTCTCGGCGTTCTGGTGCTCTCCTTCATCGTGGCGCTCGGCGGCGGCATTCTTCGCGACCTGCTCATCGGCGCCACTCCGCCGAGCGCGTTGCGTGACTGGCGCTACCCGGTGCTCGCCTTCGTGGCTGGCTTGATCACGTTTCTACTCCACGCCCAGATGGATGCTATTCCGCCTGGCCTCATGACCGTACTGGATGCGGCCGGCCTGGCGGTGTTCGCCGTCGCGGGCGCAGAGAAAGCCGTCGAGTTCGATATCAGCCCACTCAGCGCCGTACTGATGGGCGCCATCACGGGATGCGGCGGCGGTGTCATCCGTGATCTTCTGCTGACCCGGGTGCCCATGGTGTTGAACGCGGATATCTACGCGACGGCGGCGTTGCTCGGTGCAGCGGCGGTCGTCGCCGGGCGTCGCTTTGGTTACCCGCCAGCACCAGCGGCCATGGCGGGCTTTGCCTTGTGTTTTGGATTGCGCCTGGTGGCCGTTCACTACGGGTGGCACCTGCCGCGCGTCGCATAGTCCGGCTACTGGCGCCGCACGAAGGCGCTAACGATCAGCCCATGCTTGTCCAGCATCAGGAATGCCTGCTGCGCGCCATTCTGATGTTGAACGTCGTAGCTGTCCCAGCCGTAATCAGTGACGCCATTGAACCGATAGGACGTCACGGGGCCCAGTTTGGCGTAGTAGCCCACGAGTGAGTCGTGCGTGTACTGGTCGAAAGGCGCTGCCATGGGGCTCATGCCTTCGCTATCTGCGCGGTTGCTGAGGACGACCAGCAAGGCCTTTTCGCTGCCAGGGTACGGTGTCTGGTTCCGGACCCGCGCGGCAAGCGATTCGCGAATGCCATTCGCCGTGGTCTCGTCGACACGCGGTGCCTTGGCGAAAGGCTGCCCGTGGACGCGCACGATGACGGTGTCAACGCGTTGATCGGGCTCTTTCACGAACTCCAGCGTGGCATCCACGGGTTCCACGAAGAAGTGCGTCTCGTCGAGGGTGGTTACGTTGATGACGCCAGCAGCGGCAGCCTGTCCGATCGGCTCGACAGTCAGTGTATCGCCCTTGCGCCTTATCGTGATCGACGAGATATCGCTCAGCTCGTAGGTGCCCACGTACGAATCAAGAATCGCTGTGTCGACGGATACGGTGGCACCCTTGGTCGACGCATGGTCGCCTGGTGGCGTGATCTGGGCGGCAAAAGCCGCCACGCCAAGCGCGATGCTGACCAGGATGAACGCGGACGCGCGTGCCCATTTCTGAGGCTTCGCCAACATGAGCCTTATCCTCGTTTCCAGAAACGACATGGACTCCGACATCGCCGTAATGGTGGGCGCGTACTCGGATTGGTTCTCCCCGACCTGGATCAACGTTTCGCAATAGCTACCGATGTCTCCGCCACCAAGCAGCACCCGGGCATCGCAATCGACTTCGATAGCGCAGCGGAGACGATGAAACTGCCACCAGAGAACGGGATTCCACGGCATCGACAGCAGGAGGGCGACTGCAGTGGCGACCATGAGGGGATCACGCGCCTTCAGGTGCGACTGTTCGTGGGAGAGGACGTAGCGTTGCTGCTCCGGCGGCTCCTCCATGACCCAGGCCGGTATGACAATGCGCGAGCAAATCAATCCGACCACCGCAGGACCCACGCTGTCGGACACGAGCACGGGCGTTCCGCACAATTGCCCTGGCTTCCACTTGCGCTTGCCTCGATGAAACGATGCCGTGCTGATGCCAAGGAAAAGAACGAGCGTGGCCGAGCTTGCCAGCCAGATATCCCAGGCAAAACGGTTGGCCGGGGTCGAGGCCGTATAGGACTTCGTGCCGCTCCAGTCGATGACGCGCGCGGCCAGCGGGATGGTTGTTGTATCGCGAAGGACCAAAGGCTTAGTGGCCGCTACGGTTGTCCCAGGCGTAGCGGCTCCGGGAAAGGCAGGTAGCGGAAGCGTTACGTTGGCCATCACCACCGGCAGCATCACGGAGGCAGCGATAGCTATCATCCAGGGCCATCGGCTGGGGCGGCGACGACGCCTGGCGGCCTGCTCGGCGATGATGGCCGCGGCGCCAAGCGCGATGGCCACGATCACGGCGTAGATCATCCAGGCCAGCATCGCGGCTATTCCTTATCGGACCGCTCGGCCAATAGCTTGCGCATACGACGGATCTGTTCGGGGCTCAGCTTCTGATCGGAGACCAACTGCGTGAACAGCAGTTCCGTCGAGCCTTTGAAGAGCTTCTCGGTCAGGTGCTGAAGGGCGTTCTTGCGTGCGGCCTGTTGCTTGACGCTCGCGAAATAGCGATGGCCGCGCCCTTCCTCCTCGTAACTGACGTACCCCTTCGCCTGCAGCGTGCGCAGCACCGTCAGTACCGTGGTGTAGGCGAGCTTGTCACTCAGGCGCTCGCGAACATCCGCCACCAGCGAGGGGCCGTGTTCCCAAAGCACCTGCATGATGTCCGCCTCACGGTCGGTGAGGGAGATCTTCATAAATGGTTCCCGGCACTATCTACTAAATACCTAGTGGATGTACGCCGGTCCGGCGGCCGTGTCAACTATATTAGTAGTAGAAAAACAGTCCACATTGGGTGCCTACGCATCGCTGGGCGCTCAGCCGGGCACGTATGGCCCGACTGACTGCCCTTCAGCGGCTCAATCGAGCGGCCGCACCCAGATGTTCCGGAAGCTGATCGGCTGGGAATGGTCGCCGTGCGCCTGCAGCTTGATCGGCGCATCGGTATAGGCCTTGTACTTCGGCTTGCCGATGTAGAAAGTCTCGCCGGTGAGCTCGGTGTGGTTCTGCACCAGCACGCCGTTGTGGAAGAGCGTGACGTACGCCGGGGTCTTCACCGTGCCGTCGGCAGCAAAGACCGGTGCTGTCCAGATGATGTCGTAGGTCTGCCAGTCACCCGGGTGGCGCGCGGCGTTAACGAGAGGCGCTGCCTGCTTGTAGATGCTCGCTGCCTGGCCATTGACGTAGGTCTTGTTCTCAAACGAATCCATGATCTGGACTTCGTAACCTTCATCGCCGGGGCCCGTGGAGGCGAGGAAGACGCCGCTGTTGCCGCGCCCCTGGCCTTCGCCCGTGATGTCCTTCGGGATCTGCCATTCCAGATGCAGCTGGTAGCTGTGGAAATGCTGCTTGGTCTGGATGTTGTCGGTCGTCTTGTCGACGGTCACGATGCCGTCGTGCACCTTCCAGCCGGCGGGAGAGTGATCCTTCGACGCTTCCCAACCAGCGAGGCTATGCCCATCGAAGAGCACGACCGCGTCGGAAGGCGGCGCGTTCTCCTTCGCGCCCGGCGTCACGACCTTCGGCACGGGTTCCCACTGCTCGGTGGCTTTGGGGTCATCCTGCGCGACGGCGCACGATGCGCCGACCATGGCGAGCGTTGCAAGGGCAAGGGCGGGAGGCGTGAAGCGCTTCATAGGGGGTTCCTTGGGGGATGTCAGACCGTGCAGATCTTGAATGCTTCGGCAAACGATGCGAAGGGATCCGGGCGCGCGGGCGAGAACTCGTGCGCGATGAAGCCCTGGTAGTTGAGGTCCGCGATCGCCATGGCGACGGCGTGGTAGTTCAGCTCCTGCGTACCGTCGATCTCGTGGCGACCGGGTACGCCACCGGTATGGAAGTGGCCGATCCATTGGATGTTGTCGCGGATAGTGCGGATGACATCGCCTTCCATGATCTGCATATGGTAGATGTCGTAGAGCAGCTTCACGTTCGGGGAGTTGAGACCCTTGGTGACCGCGACACCGAATGCGGTGTGGTCGCCCTGGTAGCCGTGGTGGTCCACCTTGCTGTTCAGCAGCTCGAGGTGCAAGGTGATGCCATTCTCTTGCGCGTAGGGCGCGATCTTCGACAGTCCGGCGATACAGTTATCGATCGCCCGCTGATCGTCGATGCCATCCTTCCGGTTGCCGAACATCGTGATGAGGTTGGTCACGCCTGCGCGCTTGGCCAGGGGAATCGTGGTCTCGATCTCCTTGATCAGCTGGGCATGGTTCGCCGGATCGTTGAAGCCGAACTCGATGAAGTTATCCCGCTTGGCGGGATAGCCCATCGACACCGCCAGCCCGTGGTCCTGTACCACCGACCATTCATCCGCATAGAGCAGATCGACGCCGACGAAGCCAAGAGACTTCAGGCGCGTGCACAGTTCAGGTAGTGGCGCTTTGGAGGTCCAGCGGCTCAACGACTGCTTGAGCCGGCCGCCGCCTTTTGACGGCGAAGTCCCTTTACCGGTAGCGGACGTGGCGGAAGCGAGAAGGGGCGCTGCGCCGGCTAACGCTGCTGCGGTCGCAAGACATCCCAGCGCGTTGCGCCGGCTGAGGTTGGTCACATCGTCACGCATGCTTATTCGAGCCCCAGGATCTGGCGGTTGAACGTACGGTCGCTACCTGTCGACACGAAATCGTCGAAAGCGCGTTCGGTGACCTTGATGATGTGGTCGCGGATAAAGGGTGCCCCTTCCTTCGCACCCTGCTGAGCATCCTTGATGCAGCACTCCCACTCGAGCACGGCCCAACCGGGATAGTCGTACTGCGCGAGTTTGCTGAAGATGGCGCCGAAATCGATCTGGCCGTCGCCAAGCGAACGGAACCGGCCGGGGCGATCGATCCAGTTCTGGTAACCACCGTAAACCCCCGAGCGCCCGTTGGGGCGGAACTCAGCGTCCTTCACGTGGAAGGCGCGGATGCGCTCATGGTAGTTGTCGATGAACTGCAGGTAGTCCATCTGCTGCAGCACCATGTGACTCGGGTCGAACAGGATATTGGCGCGCGGATGATGATCGACGGCATCTAGGAAGCGCTCGAACGTCGCGCCATCGTGCAGGTCTTCACCGGGGTGCAGTTCGTAGCAGACATCGACACCGACTTCATCGAAGGCATCGAGGATCGGCTTCCAGCGCTTGCCGAGTTCCGCGAATGCTTCGTCGACGAGACCCGCCGGGCGCTGCGGCCACGGATAGAACAGCTGCCAGGCCAGTGCACCGGAGAAGGTGGCGTGCGCTGTCAGGCCGAGGTGCTGGCTCGCCTTGGCGGCGAGCTTGAGCTGCTGCACCGCCCATGCTTGGCGTTCCTGCGGATGGCCGCGTAGCGCTGGGGGAGCAAAACCGTCGAACAACCGATCGTACGCGGGGTGCGAGGCGACGAGCTGCCCTTGCAGGTGCGTCGAGAGTTCAGTCACCGCCACGCCGTGCTCGGCGAGCACGCCGGCGATGTCATCGCAGTACGTCTTACTCGCTGCCGCCTTCTCAAGATCGAACAGGCGGGCATCGTTGGACGGGATCTGCACGCCGACGAAGCCGAGCGACGACGCCCAGCGGGCGATGTCCGGCAGCGTGTTGAACGGCGCCTCGTCCGAAGCGAACTGCGCCAGGAAGATGGCTGGGCCCTTGAGTGTCTTCATGTCAGATCTTCAGCTCGGCCTCGACGGCCCAGGCTTTGCCGTTACCGGCCTGGGCCAGCGGGATATCCGCCTTCCACGCGGCGGGAACCGGATCGTACTGGAGGACTTGCGTGCAACCCGGCTGCGACAGGAAGAAGCCGAGCATCGTGAGCTTCTTGGTCATGAACACGAAGTCAGCTGCAGGTGGCAACGTGCCGCCATGGGGAACAGCAAGGCCTTCGGCATGCAGCTTGGTGACCAGCGCCTTGCGCTGCGCTTCACTGAGCTGCAGGAAAGGCTTGCCACCGGCCTTGTCGAAGGCGGCCATGGCGGCGAGGTAACGTGCCTGGTCAGGCTTGGCGTAGACGGCCTTCAGCAGCTGATCGATGAACAACGGCACGCCCGCGTCGACCGCGCCCGGAGTGTCGGTGCGCGGAATCACGATATCCGCGACGCCGCCCACCAGGCTGTACTGGGCGGGATCGAAGAACTGCGGTTTTGCACCGGGCTTCTGCGCTGCGGCGTGTGCATCGAACACCGCCAGCAGTGACGGGCCGGCGATAACGCCGGCAGCCAGGGCGGACATGTTTTTCAACCATTCGCGACGATTCATGGCGAGTTCCTCAGATATTGCCGCGCTTGAGTTCTTCCACGGCATGCTTGGCCGCACGTGCGGTCAGCGCCATGTAAGTGAGGGACGGGTTCTGGCAGCCGGACGAGGCCATGGCCGAGCCGTCGGTCACGTAGACGTTCTTGCAGGCATGCATCTGGTTCCAGCCGTTGAGCACCGAGGTCTTCGGATCGCGGCCCATGCGCGCGGTACCCATTTCATGGATGCCGGCGCCGACGTTGGCGTTCATGGTGAAGTGGCTCACGTCCTTATAGCCCGCGCCCGAGAGCATCTCCATCGCGTCGTCGATGATGGCCTTGCCGATCATCTTCTCGTTCTCCTGGTGCGCCGCATCGAAGTTCAGCACGGGCATGCCGTACTTGTCCTTGTGGTTGCGATCCAGCGTCACGACGTTCTTGTGGGACGGCAGCATCTCGCCGAAGCCCATCATCGAGACGTACCAGGGACCCGGCTCCTGGGCCGCTTCCTTGAGTTCCTGCCCAAGCAACTGCTCTTGGACGAGACGGGTCCAGTCCTGGCGGCCCGCGCCACCCTGGAAGCCGAAACCACGCAGGTACTTCTGCTTGTCGGTGCCGACGTTGCGATAGCGGGGAATGTAGAAGCCGGTGGGACGGCGGCCCGAGTAGTAGCGGTCTTCATGGCCTTCGACCATGGCGCGCGCGCCGGTGCCGAACGTGTGATCCATGATGTTGTGGCCGAGCTCGCCGCTGTCGTTGCCGAAGCCATTGGGGAAGCGGGTCGAGGTCGAATTCATCAGGATGTGTGCGGTGCCGAAGGTCGACGCGCACATGAAGATCACTTTGGCGAAGTACTCGGTCTGGTGTCCGGTCTCCGCATCGAGCACGCGCACGCCGGTGGCCTTGCCCTTGTCGTTGTCGTAGATCAGCTCGTACACGATGGCGTTGGTCACCATCGTCATGTTGCCCGTGCGCTCGGCGGAGGGCAGCGTCGACGAGTTACTGCTGAAGTAACCGCCAAACGGACAGCCGCGCATACACAGGTTGCGGTACTGGCAGGTGCCGCGCTGCGGGCTCTGATCGTGCTTCAGTGGCGCAGAAAGGTTGGCGGTGCGGCCGATGATGAGCTTGCGGTTGAACTTGCTATCCAGCTTGCCCTGGAAGTCCTTCTCGACGCAGTTGAGGTCCATCGGCGGCAGGAAGTTACCGTCCGGCAACTGCGCCAGGTGATCGTTGTTGCCGCTGACACCGATGAAGTGCTCGACGTAGTCGTACCACGGAGCGATATCCTCGTAGCGGATCGGCCAGTCCACGCCCACGCCTTCCTTGCCGTTGGCTTCGAAGTCCATCTGGCTAAGGCGATAGCTCTGGCGGCCCCACATCAGTGAGCGCCCGCCGACGTGGTAGCCACGGAACCAGTCGAACGGCTTGGTCTCTTCGTACGGGTTATCGATATCGTCGACGAACCAGTGCTTGGTCGACTGGGTGATCCCATAGAACGACGGGCGCGTATGCTTCGGCCAGCGCGCAATGTCCGCCTGCGTCGCCTCATCGCCGTATGGCAGCTCCCACGGCGCCTTCATGGCGGTGGGGTAGTCGAGGTGCTTGACCATGGGGCCGCGGTCGAGCACGAGCGTCTTGAGGCCCTTCTCGGTGAGCTCTTTGGCGGCCCAGCCGCCACTCACGCCCGTACCGACGACGATGGCGTCGAATGTGTTCTTTTCCATGCGTATTCCTCAGCGCAGCGGGCGCAGGTAGTCGAAGTCAACGCGCGCGGCGTCGAGCGAGCCCATCCGGGCGAAGGGGCCTTCCTGTTCGACGAAGCAATGCTTCAGTCCGGCGGCGTCCGCCGCGGCCATGATCGGCTTGTAATCGAGCGTGCCGCGGCCCAGTTCGGCACCGGGATAATCCTTGGCGTTACCCGGCAGGAAGTCCTTCGCGTGCATCAGCGGGATGCGGCCGGGGTTGGCCTTGAAGTAATCGGTGGGGTTCTTCCCGCCCGCGTGGACCCAGCCGCAGTCGAGTTCGAACTGCACCAGCTTGTGGTCGGTCTCCGCGAGCAGCACGTCGTAGAACACCTTGCCGCCACCGACGTCGGTAAATTCGGCGTGGTGGTTGTGGTACGCGTACTGCAGGCCTTCGGCCTTCGCTTTCGCGCCGAGACGGTTGGCATAGTCGGCCGTGCGCTTGGCGTCGTCGAGCGTGTAGGTGGGATCGCCGCCGCCTTTCTCTTTCGCCATGATCGCGGGGAGCATGCTGCTCACGATGTACCGCGAGCCGAGCGTATGCGCTGCCTTGATACCCGGATCGAAGCCCAGGCTATCGAAGTGCATGCTGGGGCAGGCGAGACCCGCAGCCTTCAGCTGATCGCGCAGGGTCTCGGCGGTGCTGGTGATGATCGCTTCGATTTCCGTGTAGCCAATCGATTTCAGCGTCTTGAGCGTGCCAGCGGGGTCTTTCTGGTACGCATCGAGCACCATGTAAAGCTGGATGCCCAGCCCCTTGCCTTTCGAGGCGGCGGCGAGAAGTTTTCCCGGCGCGCCGAGGCCAAGCCCTAGCGCCGTGCCACAGAGCGCGGTGCGCGCGAGGAATTGCCTGCGATTCATCATGTGGGTATTCCGAATCAGTGGGAGCCGACGACGGCGGCGGCTGCGGGGGCCTTGCGATCCTTGAACAGCAAGACGAAGAGAGCGAAGACGACGGCGGCGAAGGCACCGGCAACGATCCAGATACCGTGCCAGTCATGCGTCCCGTCGGCGCGCGTATAGGTCTCGACCACGATGCCGGAGAGCCACGAGCCGACGAACATGCCGAGGCCATAGGTCAGGAAGGTGATGAGGCCCTGGGTCGCCGCGCGCAGGGCAGGAGGCGCTTCACGATCGATATAGATCTGGCCCACGACGAAGAAGAAGTCGAAGCAGACGCCATGCAGGACGATGCCGAGCCACAGCATCCACATCAGTTCGCCGGATCCGCCGAAGGCGAACATGCCGTAACGCACGACCCAGGCGAGCATGCCAACGGCGAGCATCCACTTCACGCCAAGGCGGCGGAAGAACCAGGGGATGAGGAGCATGAAGAACAGCTCCGACATCTGTCCGCCGGTCATCTTGCCGGCGGCATTGACCACGCCAGCCTCGTTGAGGAACAGGTTGGTGAAGGCGTAGTAGAACTGCAGCGGGATGCAGATCAGGAACGAAGCGAGGGCGAACACCGCCATCGAACGCTCACGCAGCAAGTGGAGGGATTCAAGCGGCAACGCGTGCTTAAGTTCGAAACGCGTGTTGCGCGCAAGCGGCGGGGTCGGGGGCAGGGTGAAGCAGTAGCCCGCCATCACCACCGAAAGGCCGGCCGCCAGGAGCAGCGGCGATGCCGTGGCTTCCACGCCCCATGCACCGACCGCCAGGCCGACCAGGATCCAGCCGATGCTGCCGAACACGCGGATCGCGCCGAACTCTTCCTGCGGATCCTTGATGTGGCGCATGGCCAGCGACGCGGTGAGCGCCAGGGTGGGCATGTAGCAGAGGCTGTAGGCCAACAGCGGTGCGTAGACCATGGTGAAGCTGGTCTGTTGCGCGGCCACCGCGAGCAGGACAGCGCCAATCAGGTGCAGCAGGGTGAGCACCCGGCGTGTATCGAAGAGGCGATCGGCGAGAAGACCGACGAACAGCGGTGAGATAATCGCGCCGACGGCGGTGGTGCCCGCGACGGCGCCGATCTCGGTGCCGGTGAAGTGCAGCGTCTTGCCGAGCCAGGTGCCGACGGTGACGTACCAGGCGCCCCAGATCCCGAACTCGAACAGCATCATCACTCTAAGGCGCCATTTCATCCGCGTTTCCTCGTTGTACGTGTGGATTCGAGTAGGTCGTCGACCGCATGCCACCGGCCACCGGCGGCATGGCTCTTCAACATCGCGTCCACCACGAGGCTGTTGCGGTAGCCATCGGCGAACGTGGGTAGGGCATCGGGTTTCGTTTCTGGCTTCGCGCCGCGGCGGATCCAGGCGTACGCATCGGCAACGATGTTGCGGAACGCATCGGCCCAGGCCTCCGGATGACCAGCGGGCAAGTGCGCGTAACCACGGGCAGAAGGATCAAGTTGCGCCGGATCTCGCGTGAGCACGGTGTTCGGTTTGGCGTGGTGGCCGATCCATAGTTCGTTCGGCTGCTCCTGACGCCAGGCAAGCGAGGCTTCGCGGCCGTTCACTTCCAGGCGCAGATCGTTCTTGTGGCCCGGAAGCACCTGGCCGACCGTGACGCAACCGCGTGCGCCGTTGTCGAAGCGCAGTAGCACCGTAGCGACATCTTCGCTGGTGATCTTGCGCCGCTTGGCCGGCTGCTTCGAAGCACCCGAGAAAGCCTTGGCCGAGCTGGCGGGCACTTCGCGTACTGGCACCACCGTGTGCAGATCGGCGAGCACGGCCGTGATGCGTGCACCCGTGACGTGTTCGGCCAGATCGCACCAGTGCGAGCCGATATCGCCGAGCGCCGAGCTGGCACCGGCCAGCTTGGGATCGAGGCGCCACGTGTACGCGCGCTCATCGGTGAGCCAATCCTGCAGGTAGCAACCGTGCACGAACACGCTCGGCCCGATCTTGCCCTTGGCGATCATCGCGCGGGCTTGCTGCACGAGCGGGTAGCCGCGGTAGTTGAACGTCACCACATGCGCGAGGTTGCCTTCGCATGCAGCTTCGTAAAGCTCGCGTGCTTCCTCCATCGTCGCAGCCAGCGGCTTGTCGGAGATGACGTGCTTGCCGGCACGAAGCGCGGCAAGCGAAACCTCACGATGCAGATGGTTCGGCGTGGTGTTGTGCACCACATCGATCGCGGGATCGGCCAGTAGTTCGTGGTAATCGGCGTACGCGTGGCCCGCGTTGAGTTCGCGTGCCCGCTTCTTCGCGGATTCGAGGCTGGAGCCGGCGATGCCGACCACCTCCACCGTGCCCAGGCGCCGCACGGCATCGAGGTGATGCGCGGCGATAAAGCCTGGGCCGACGAGTCCCATGCCCAACTTCATCAGTTGGGTACCCTGGCGCTTGTCGAATTCGACTGGCTTGCCATGTTTATCCCCCGACGGGCTAACGCCGCCGAAAATGTATTCGATTACATCCGGACGGCAGGAAGGCCCGAAGCCCTATACCTGCACCGAATTCGTCATTTCCCCGGGTCGTCTGGTGGGTCAGCGACCTGAACATGCCAAGATATGTATCAGACGGGTGAAGAGCCCTGCAACGGTTTTATGTAATCGATTACACTGCGATGCAACAAATTCACGGCATCGCCCACGGGCAGGCAAAGGGACGGACATCGCGTGAGTGCTAAGGAATCAAAGCGTAAGCGGCAAAGCGTCGAAGGCCAGAAGGCCAATGTTGCGCCGCAGCCTGCGCGCGTGCACACGGTGAAGGAAATTGCAGCGATCGCGAAAGTTTCAGTCGCAACTGTTTCGCGCGCACTGCAGCGTCCGGAAATCGTGAGCGAGAAGACCCGCTTGCGCATTCACGAGGTCGTTAACCGCCTCGGCTATACGCCCAACGCGCTCGCACGCAACCTGCGCACGGCGCGTACGCGCCTGATCGTGGCGCTGTTACCTGACATCGCCAATCCGTTCTTCTCGGAAGTGATCCGCGGTATCGAACAGGTTGCCTACGAGAACGGCTACTCCGTGCTGCTAGGCGAGACGCAGAGCAACCTGGTGCGCGAGCAGACCTACGCGGATATGGTCGCGGCGCGACAGGCCGATGGCATCATCACGATGTTCCACCGCATACCGGCGATTCCCATGGAGGGCCGACTGCCGCTCGTGAACGCCTGCGAATACGTCAAAGACAGCGCCATTTCGAGCGTTTATGTCGATAACGTCGCCGCGGCTGCCACGGCCGTCGATTACCTCGTGGCGCTGGGTCATCGCGATATCGCCTTCATCGCCGGGCCTTCGTCGAGCCCCATCTGTGTCGATCGCGAGCAGGGTTACCACATGGCCCTGAAGCGCGCGAAGATCGTAGCGAACCCCGCGCTAACGGCCGTCGGGGACTTCTCCGCGGAAGCGGGTGAGCGAGCCGTGGAGCTGTTTCTCTCGCAGGGCCAGTCCTTCAGCGCCATCTTCTGCTCCAACGACGAAATGGCGATCGGCGCCATGCGCGCCCTGGCCTCGCGTGGGCTACGCATTCCCGAAGATGTCTCCGTCGTCGGCTTCGACGATATCCGCTTCTCGCGTTACACCTCGCCGCCGTTGACGACCGTTTCGCAGCCAAAGAACGCATTGGGACGCGAAGCCATGACCATGCTGATCGAGATTCTCAACGATCCGGAGGTGCCGCCGCGCAAGCGGGTGTTGTCGGCGGAACTGGTGGTGCGCGGATCGACCGGGCCGCGGTAACGGCGGCAGGGGCGAGTACCTCGAGTGTCAGCGGGCGGCCTGGCGTGCCGCTCGCAGGGGATCGAGCAAGCCCCTGAGGCCGTTGTGATCGAGTTCGAGGGACAGAGCGAGCAGCATGCCTAGCTTTCCCTGCGGGAACCCCTTGCGGGCGTACCAGGCGAGGTAGGCGCCCGGGAGGTCGCCGATGAGGCGGCCCTGGTATTTCCCGTAGGGCATGGCGACGGTTACGAGGCTCTGGAGGTCTTCGGGCTTCAAGGATCTTTCTTCGCTCAGGACTGCGGGTCGAATTGGAACACACGCAGTTCCTGCGCGCACCGGCAGGCTTTGGCGATGCGCCCGGCCCAGGCCACGGCGTCCTCGCGCGAGGGAAGCTCCAGCACGGCAAAGCCGCCATCGAGCGAGGGCGCCCATGCGTAACCACCCTCCGTGACCGAGCCATCGGCTGCGACAAGGACGGGCGCTACGCTTTCGTCGATACCGCCGGCGAACACATACACGCCGGCGGCCTTTGCTTCATCGATCACGGCATGCGCATCCCTTCCCACCGCTTCCCAAGCGTCGTCGGGTATGACCATCGCCGCGCTGGGAAAGGAGATCAGGTACTTGGCCATGATGGTGCCCTCTTAAAGCGACCAGCCTGTGCGGTAGTCGCGGCTAAGGAACTGATTGGCTTCGGCAATGTTGGTGACGCGCATGTTCTGCGCGTCGTACTCGATGCGGTGGCCGGTGCGCAGGGCCACGACGCCGAGCAGCATGACTTCCGTAAGCTGCGCCGCGTACTCGAACGGCGACGTGGTTTTGCCCTTGCCCTTGCAGGCATCGACCCAGTTCATCTCGTGCGAGGTCTTGATACGCGCGAACTTCTGCGGAGGCGTGCCCACCGAATCGTGCAGCGATTGCGGCAGAAGGCGCGGGTTATCGCCGTAGGTTTCGTGCACCAGCTTGCCCTTGCTGCCGACGTAGAGCGTGCCGCCGTCGTGCATCTGGCCGGCACCGAGCGCTTCCAGGTCGGGAGGCAGCAAGTTGCCGTCGTACCAGGTCAGGCGAACCGGCGGCTTGTCGCCACGCGCGGGGAAGTCGTAGTACGTCATCGTGCCCGTGGGGTACGAAGCGTTGTTGAACGGCGTCGAGACCGTCTCGATCGATGTCGGGAAGCCCAGGTCCAGCGACCAGAACGGCGAATCGATGAGGTGCGCACCCATATCACCGAGGGCACCCATGCCCCAGTCGACCCAGCCGCGCCAGTTGAACGGGTGATAGAGCGGGTGGTATTCGACGACGGGACCGGGGCCGAGAAAGAGATCCCATTCAAGGCCTTGCGGTTTGGGATAGTTACCCGCCATGGCGTTGGCGAGGCGCGCGTTCACAGCGTCCATGTCCCAGCTCGTGGCGGACGGTTGCGCCACGGGCTGCGGCCGCGGAATGCCCTGCGGCCAGTAGCCCAGCGGGCGATTCGTCCAGGCGTGCACTTCGCGCACTTCGCCAATCGCACCGGCATCGATGTATTCGTGGATCAACCGGGTATCGTCGGTCGAGTGGCCCTGGTTACCCATCTGCGTGGCGAGCTTCGGGTTTTCCCTGGCTTTCCTTGCCATTTCACGGGCTTCGAAAACCGACCACGTCAGCGGCTTCTGCACGTAAACGTGCTTGCCGAGACTCATGGCGGCACTGGCGATCACCGCGTGCAGGTGGTCTGGCGTGGCAATGACGACCGCATCGATATCCTTCTGCTGGTCGAGCATCTGGCGGTAATCGGTGTAACGCTTGATCGAGTCGTACTTGCGCGAAAGCTGCTTGGTCAGCGCAATTCGATCCTGGATTTCCTTGCGCTTGGCCGCCGTCGGGGCCTTGTCGAGCTGCGCCTGGGCCTGGCTCAGGCCGGCAAACATCTTGCGGAAGTTGCGGTCGGTATAGCCCCAATCCACGTCGCACAGGGCCACGATGTTCTCGCTCGCCAGCGCGCGGATATTGTTGCCGCCCATGCCGCCGACACCGACACCAGCGATATTCAGCCGGTCGCTCGGGGCCGTATGGCCGGTGCCGCCGAGCACATGGCGCGGGACGATCAGCAGGCCTGTCGCGGCAACGGCCGTGCCGGCGAGGAAGTTGCGACGTGTGAGTTTGACGTTCCCCTGAGTGTCGTTCGGCGTGTTCCCCGAGGGGGAGGCCTGTGTCTCGTTATCGATCTTCGACTCGTCCGACATGCGCTGCGATCTCCATCTGGCTATCAGTAAGCGGTCGGGACGATGTCCCGGATCCAGGAAGGCAGCCCGAGTTCTTAACGTAGAATTTTGTTTCATGCAATATGCATTCGTGCAAATGGACGGCCAATCCGGCGCGGTAGAATGCGTTCGCCCCACTTCGCCTTGTGAATTCGCCTTATGGTCAAGAAAGTGATTGCCGTGACCGATAAGCCGATCGTCGAGAGCTTGCGGCCGGTGTCGACGGGCGAGAAATCGTTCAACGCGCTGGTCATCAAGATCAAGGAGCGCCGCGCGAAGTTGGCCGAATGGGAGGCGTACAGCGGCGAATTCAACCGCAAATACCACGGTGAGTTCGTTCCGCGTCGCAAGAAACTCGACGACATCAGCACGCAGATGGTCCTTCGCCTCGATCAGTCGCACGACATGAAAGGGCTGACCAAGGCCGATCGCCAGATCATCGGAGAACTGATCACGTATTTCGCCGATCAGGTGCTTATGTCCGTCGATGATCCCGTCGTTGCGGAAATCGTCGGCCGTTATAACCCGTCGGATCCGGCTGTCGCGGTGAAGGTCGAGGCGACCATCGCTAGCGCGTTCAAGCCCGCGTTCGATGCCGACTCTCCCAAGGATGGCGAGGGAGCGTCGCCGGAGGACCTCTTGCGCCAGATCCAGGCCCAACTCGATCAGCAGGAACGACGCGAGCAACAGGAGCGTCAGGCGCGCGAAGACGCCCAGGCGAAGCGCAACAAGGCGCGTGTGCGCAAGGCCACCGAGGAGCGTACTCGCGTTGAAGAGGCCGACGTGCACGTGTCGCTTCGCGAGGTCTACCGGAAACTGGCGAGCGCGTTGCACCCCGATCGCGAAGCCGATCCGGTCGAACGTGAGCGAAAGGCTGCACTGATGCAGCGGGTGAACCTCGCGTACGCCAGGCGGAGCTTGCTGGATCTTCTGGAAATCCAGCTCGAGCTGGAGCATATCGATCAGGCGGCGCTTGACCGTGTGAATGCAGATCGCCTGAATCGATGGAATGCGGTTCTGAAGGAACAGCTCGATGGGCTCGACAGGGAGATTGTCGACGTGGAGCGCGACCTTCAACGACGTTGTGGCCTAAGGTCCGTAGGACCCACTTCGCCGAAGATCATCAAGCGCGCGCTCAACGAAAACCTCGCTCATTTGAACCAATTCGTTCAGATGCTCGAGAGCAACCTTCGCGTGTTCGACGATATCAACCGCCTGAAACCCTGGCTCAAAGAAATGAGGTCGCTCCTTCAATCCGGTGGCTAACACCCGAGACCAAAGCCCACGTAGGTAGTTCTACCCAAAATCCCCTCGTACCCCTTCCGAAGCCCGCCCGGCTCTCGTGTGCTGCGATAAAGCACGATCCCAACCGAGACGCCGACCATGCATCGCTTGCCGAAACTTGTGGCCGCAGGAACGCTGTGCGTTGCCGGTCTGCTCCCCGCGTGGGCGCAGCACTATAAGTTCAATGGGGGTTATCCCGATAAGCAGACGATTCAGGCGGCCTACGACGCGGCGGACCTTAATCGCGCTATCGAGGCTTACAAGTTCTTTTATCCCACGGTGTCGGGGGAGGCCATCTTCGAGGGCAACCTTAAGATTGGCGTCAAGGTAAACAAGGCATTCGGCACCCTGGACACCAAGCCCAGGCATGTGGGCTACACGCTCAATTCCGATACGCCGTATGCCCCGGTGTTGCTGGACTTGAGTCAGGGTCCCATGACTGTCGAGATTCCCGCGGGGCCGCTCATCGTCGTTGCCATCGACGTGAATCAGCGCTGGGTTGCCGACATGGGCATGCCCGGTCCGGATGCTGGCAAGGGCGGTAAGCACCTGCTGTTGCCACCGGACTACAAGGGACCCATTCCCGACGGGTATCACGTGTGGCACTCGTCTTCGGACTTCCTTCTGGTCGGCGTCCGCTCGCTCCCCGTCGGCGGCGACGTACAGGCTGCCATCCAGCGCATCAAGACGGTGAAAGTGCGCCCACTGAATCCACCCGCCGGCTGGACCGACCCAACCTGGGCCGACCTGACACCCAAGCCGCAGGACACCACGCCGTTGAAGTGGGAAGACAACCTGGCGTATTGGGAAGTGTTGGCCAGGGTCATTGATCGCGAGCCGGCATTCGATGCCTACCGCAATTTCTACGGTGAGCTGGCTGCGCTGGGTATCGCCAAGGGCAAGCCATTCAAACCGGATGAGCGCATGAAGCGCATCCTCACCCAGGCAGCCCGTGAAGCAAACGCACAGATGCGCGTGCAGTCATTCGCGGATCGGCGCCCCGATCGTGTTGTATGGCCGGATCGGAAGTGGGAATGGGCCGGCCTGATTTCTGATAACGGGAACTTCGATACAGCTTCGTATACCGACCTCGAAGCGCGTGATCTTTGGTTCTACCAGGCCATTGGCGCTTCGCCATCGATGTTTCGCCGCGGAGCTGGCGCCGGCTCGGTGTACTGGCTCGGCGTGCGCGACAGCGACGGTGTCTATCTCGATGGCGGCAAGTCGTACAAGTTGAGCGTGCCCTTGCCCGTACCCGACAAGCTGTTCTGGTCGGTGACGGTCTACGACACGGAGACACGCAGCCAGGTCATTACGGACCAGGGCAAAGCCGCGCTGCGCTCACTGTTCGAACTGAAGGATGCCGCCTCGGCGAAAGGCGGAACCGCCGACCTCTACTTCGGACCGACGCCTCCGAAGGGGCACGAAGGCCAGTGGATCAAAACCCTTCCGGGTAAGGGGTGGTTCGTCTACTTCCGCGTCTACGGGCCGGAGCAGTCTGCCTTCGACGGGAGCTGGAAGCCGGGAGATTTCGAGCAGATTCGCTGAACGGCTGCACGAGACGTCCATCCAATAAGCAAGGCCGAGGTGGGGTAGTTGGAACAAGACGACGAGGGAAGCCGCTGGCAGCATGCTCCTTGCCTAGCGGCGCACCCTACTTCAATCGTTGTCTTTGAGGAGGTACCAGCGATGCCTACCATCACCACACCAGACGGCGTACAGATCTATTACAAGGACTGGGGATCCGGTCAGCCGATCGTCTTCAGCCATGGCTGGCCCCTGTCGGCAGACGACTGGGATGCCCAGATGATGTTCTTCCTGCACCACGGCTATCGGGTAATCGCGCATGACCGGCGCGGGCACGGGCGGTCCGAGCAGGTCAGCACGGGCAACGACATGGATCACTGGGTTGCCGACCTCGCTGCACTGACCAAACACCTCGGCCTCCGCGACGCCATCCACATCGGGCACTCCACGGGTGGCGGTGAAGTGGCGCGCTACGTCGCCCGCCACCAGGACCGGGTCGCCAAGGCAGTGCTGGTGGCCTCATTGACGCCGAACATGTTGAAGACCGACGCGAACCCAGGCGGTCATCCGCAGGAGTGGTTCGACGAGGTCAGGGCCGGCATGCTCGGCAACCGGTCGGCGTTTTACCGGGCCGTCCCGGAGGGGCCGTTCTACGGATTCAACCGCCCCGGCGCCACGCCGTCGGAGCCGGTGATCGCCAACTGGTGGCGCCAGGGCATGGCCGGCGGTGCCCACGCCCACTACGAGACCGTCGCCTCCTGGCTGGAGGATTACACCGATGATTTGAAGAAGATCACGGTGCCGGTGCTGGTCATGCATGGCGAAGATGATCAGATCGTGCCGTTCGCGAGTGCGGTGCCGCGTGCCGTCGACTTGCTTGCGAAGGGCTCGCTGAAAGCATATCCGGGATTCCCGCACGGCATGCTGACCACGCATGCGGATGTGCTTAATCCCGATCTTCTCGCGTTTATCAAATCCTGACGGGGCGCTGGCCAGAGCCAGCGCGATGATGCAATCCGGGTGGCGTTCGGTAAGGACGCCACTCGGAACCGAGCGAGCATCAATCCTGCGGACTGGTGCACGCTGCGTAACGCGTGCCTTCCACCTGCGTTATCTCGCCGCGGCCTTCGACCGTGACGCTGCCGGTGTAGTGCTTCGCGCTATCGAAATCCACATGGGCCGACGCCGCCGATCCGCCCTTGCACGTGAGCTTCCATGCCAGCGAGGTACTGCGGCGTTGCTGGTCCGTGGCAGTGCACTCGCCCTCCGCCGGCGTCCACGCAGCGAACGTGGCCCAGGGATCGGCACCTTCATCCACGCAATGCCAATGCACCTCGGGCGCGCCTGCCTTTCCGTTGGCCACGTGTCGGAACAGGATCTTCCACAAGCCGGGCATGGCGCCGAAGTCACCGGGGTCCGCGCGTACCGGTGTGATCGCCATCATGGCGAGGGCAAACGCGGCAACGGCAAGCGGGGTGAGCAGCAAACGCTTCAACATCATTCGACTCCTTGCAACACGAAAACCGTGCCCGCTTTCGCGGGCACGGTTGTTATCGAGTGAACCGTCAGCGATCAGTCGGCGATCGCAGCGGTATCGCGGACATCCTTCCTGGCGAAGTTGAACATGTCCATGAGGTTGCCGATGGCCGGCGCGTTCACCGGCACGTACGGATGCTGCTTGAACGAGACCGGGTTAGGCAGGTTGTCGCGGCTGCGGGCGGAAATCTGATCCTTCAGGTCCCAGTTGGCCTCGACGAATTTGTCGAACGAGACATGGTCGTAGTACGTGTGCACGACCTTGCCGCCGGTCGAGTACTTCGACACCACAAGCAGCGGGATGCGCGTGCCGTCGCCGAAGAAGTCGACCGGCTGGATGTAACCCGAATCGTAGTAGCCACCGCCTTCATCGAAGGTCACCATGATCACGGTGTCGTCCCACACCTTCGGATTGGCCTTGGCCATCTCGACGATCTTGCGCACGTAGCCTTCGAACAGATCCAGCTTCGACGAGGCCGGATGCCCATCGAGGATGCCGTCCGGCTTGGCGATGGAAACCGCCGGCAGCGTGTTGTTCTGGATGTCGTCGTACAGGTCGTTGATGTCCTGGTTCTTGGCACGCAGGTCCGGGTTGGTCATGACCTGGGTGGAGTACAGGAACGGATCGCAGATGTTGCAGAAAGTGCCGGCCTCGCCGTCTTCCTTGCCGCCGCCGAAGCCTTCGCCGTAGTACTTCCACGAAACCTTGTGCTTCTCCAGCAGCAGCGCGAGGTTTTCCTGTGTGGTCGGCGGGATGGTGAACTGGTCGTCACCCAGCGGAGCCGGCGTGCCGTCACCCATATAGCCCGGGTTGTAGTTGTTCACCAGGTAATAGGCCTTGGGCTTGCAGTCCGTACCCTTGAACGTCAGGTACGCCAGCGAGCGCAGATAGTTCTTGATCTGCTTCACGCCCGGCTGGCTTTCGTCAGCGCACTCGACGTACGAACCACCACCGTAGCCGTCCTGCACCCACCAGTTATTTGTGCCGAACTGCGCGTCCGGATTCTCGATCTGGTTTTCCGGCGGGGTGGCCGGGTTGCCGTTGGCGTCGGCGTAGTAGATCAAGGTGCCGTAGCCAAGCATGATGTGGTTGGCACCCGTGCCGCCCATCACCGACTGGTGGAAGTTGTCGCTCAGCGCATACTTCTCGGCCAGTTCCTTGAAGTAGGGCGCGTCGCCCTGGGCCATGTTGAGGAACTGCATGGCGGTGGAGCCTTCACCGGTGGTCTGGTCGTTGAAGTTCGCCGGCAGCGGAGCGCCGTTGTTGCCCGCACCCATGGTGGTTTCGACCCAGGGGAACAGATCGTTGCGACAACCGCTCGGGTTTGCAGCAGTGGCGGCCTTGGTGTCGCAATCGAGCTGCTGCCACATCTGGAAGAAGCGATGCACGGGGCTGTTGGCATACGCGTCGTAGCTGATCGACGCATGCATGTCGACCGGCGCGTTGACGAGCTTGGCCGGGAAACGGGTATCGACCACGCCGTTCGGCAGACCCGTGCCACCGGCAGCGAGCATGTCGTAGGCGTCATCGGGCAGGGCCGGTTCAAGCGCCTGCGCCTGTGCTGCGGAAGCGAACGGTGCCGCGGTGGGCGCGCCACCGGTGTTCATCTGCGGCAGCGTTTTGTACTTGCCGGCCTTCTTCGGCGACATGTCGTACTTGCCGGTGCTCGAGGCCATGAACTGCGTGGCAAGGTCCACGTTCGGACCTGGCGTGCCGTCGGCATTGACGATGCCCTTGGACAACAGGTTGTCCACCGACTGCCCCTTCGGCGCGGTGTAGGTGCCATAGACGTGGTCAAACGTGCGGTTCTCGCCGATCAGCAGGATCACGTGCTTGATCGGGGTGACGGTGTTGTCGCTGTTGTCCTGGCCGCGGGGCGGCTTGTGCAGTACAACGACGCCGCCGGGCAGGCCGGGTTGGTTCTTGAAGGGAGCCACGGGCACGTTCTTGCGGAACTGTGCATCGTGGTCGGGTGGAGTGGTGTCCTGTGCGCTGACGATGCCGGCAAGGCCGACGGAAAGCGCACCAAGCAACAGCGGCGTAAGCCGCGTGCGGCGCAACCAAGTAACCATTTGCGATTTCTCCCTACTGGAAGTCTTCCCCCTGATGCTTATCGACTAAGGTTTTGGTTGGCCCGTCGACCGCCGAGAGCATCTGCCCCGCATGTGACGAATCGTTGGCATGGTGGCGACAATGCGCGAGAGCGTGATGACGTTAACGTGTCAACGCAAGATCCTACGAACAATCGTTTTTTCAGACGAGTTCGTAGGGGCGCATCATTTCGTTGTCTTCGTGCTCGAGGTAATGGCAGTGCCAGACGTATTTGCCTGGCTCACCGTCGAAGCGCGTGATGATGCGAGTGACCATCCCGGGGTCGCAACGCACGGTGTCTTTCCAGCCGGCTTCGTGCGCGGCCGGTGGTATCGATGGCCCGGTGAACTTCAGTTCCTTGCGGGCGTTCCACGCGAAGAGATCGAACGGGCGACGCTCCAGCACCTGGAAGCGCACGAGGTGAAGGTGGATGGGATGCGCGTCGCCCGTGACGTTGACGAACGTCCAGGTTTCCACCGTGCCCTTTTTTGGCTTTTCGCTGATGGGATCGCTCCACATCTTTCCATCGAGCAGCATCGTCATCGGATTGCCGCCGGAATCGTCTTGCTCGCCCAGTGCAAGCACGCGGTCTTGCACCGCCGTGGAAGGATCGATGCGTTGGACTGGCCGCAACGAAGCCGGGACCACTGAGGTATCGCTGCGACCTTTGGCACGAACTCGGAACTCGACGATGCCATCGGCCTGGTGGCGCAGCTGCACGGACTGGCCCGCATAAGCACTGAAGTCGACGATCACCTCGGCCCGTTCGGCCGGGTAGAGTTCGATGTTCAGGCGATCGGTAGGTGCTGCCAGAAGCCCTTGGTCGCTGCCGATCTGCTGGAACGGCTTACCGTGTGACAGCGACAGGTTGAAGAAGCTAGTGTTGGCTACGTTGGTTAACCGAAAGCGGTAGCGGCGCGGTTCCACGTCGAGATACGGATACAGCTTGCCGTTGCACAGCACGGCGTCACCGCGGCATTCGGACACCCAAGGCGCTTCTGGGTCGTCCGATATCGGGTAGTAAAGCTTGCCGCTCTTGGCGAGCAGACGGTCGTAGAGCATCAATGGAATGTCGAATTCGCCGGAGGGCAGACCCAGTGCTTTCTCGTCGTCGTCGTGCACATGGAAGCTGCCGAACAGGCCGGCATAGATGTTCAGCCGCGTGATGCCCATGGCGTGGTCGTGGTACCACAGGGTCGTGGCGTCCTGGTCGCCCGGGTAAAGGGCGACCAGCGATTTGCCCGGCACGTACCAGTCTTCAGGCCAGCCGTCGTTCGGTGCAGAGACGCGCGCACCGTGCACATGGGTGATGGTGCGGACCTCGGGTTTGGATTTCTCCGCGCCATGGATACCGTGATCGATCGGCAGGAAATGCCGGGTGGGGAGTTCGTTAGCCCATTCCACCAGCACCGGCTCGCCACGGCGCGTCACGATCGTGGGGCCTGGCGTGGAGCCTGCGTAACCCCATTGCGGTGTTGGCGGCAGATCCCGATGCACCTTCGCACTGAATGCTTGCATCGGCATCCGGTAGAAGGGTAGCTGCCGGCTTCCGAACTCGGCATGGGTACGCGTGCCCGTGGGCAACGCGATCCGTGGCACCGGCAGGGCATCGACGAACTTTGCCATGGTCACCGGATTCACGAGCGGCACGTTCGGCGCCGCCAGGCCCGGCATGGCCATACGTTGCTTCATCGGCATGGCCATCGGCATATCCATCGCCTGGGCCACCCGCAAGGTATCGACGAAGACGCATGCGCCAGCTAACCCGCTGGCGACGCCCAGGAAACGGCGCCGGGAATTGTCCATGGGGAGTTATCGTTCGTTGACTGTCGAACGATTGAACGTAGGTTGGGTGGATGACAGAGATATTTCAATGCGCAGGCGTCGTCCCTATCGCATCGACCATGCGAGGACGAGACCGACAGGAAGCGACAGCCAAAGCACGACGCCCAAACACCCACTCGATTGTTCAGGCATCCCGCGAGCTTCTGCCGGCCGCCGAGGCTGCGTCGCGAGCCACGCTCGATGGCACGGGCCGCAGTAGAAGCGTTCCTTGCCCATTCGCCACGCGCCAATGGTGCGGCGGTCGTGTGGGAAGGCCTTGCGGCAACGAGCACAGGTGTAGTGTGTGCTCTGCGGACGTCTCTGTCGTCGAAGGAGTCTCGCGAGGGAGAACGCGATGAACACTGCGATAAGCAGATAGGACGCTATGTTCTCCATGTGAAACGGATTCCCAAGGTCCGATAGTGGCAGCGGCATCGGCCGCTCGGTGCCGGGTGCTATGTGAACCAGCTCGTGGCCCGGCGTGGGCGCATTAAACCGCGTGTTTCCTCTGCGGCGCCAGTCGTGTCGCGCCGGACGAAAAAGCGCCCGCTTTATAGGGCGGATTCTCTTGCCGGATTTGCGTAAATATCAATCGATATCGAGGAACAAGAGCAGCGTCTCCGAACGGCTCGGGTGGCGCAGCTTGCGCAGCGGCTTCGCCTCGACCTGGCGCGTACCTGCGATCAATCCGCAGCTTGTTAAGGCGAAGCGGTTCCGTTAGATGGCAGCGCTTGCCCACGCACGCACAATTCCGGCAAGTCGCCCTCCGACGGCTCGAAGGTCTCCGCCATGCGTATCCGCTCAGATGTTGACGGATGGTTGGCGCGAATCAGCCGGCCAAAAACATCCGTATCTGGCAGCGACAATTCATCCTTCCAGCTCCGGAACAAGGCTCCAGCTGCGTGCTCCTCACCTGAAAGCGCCAGGCCAAACCGGTCGGCGTCGCGCTCAATATGCCGGTTGTACGACAAGAACAGCGGAAGAATCGCCGTCCATACCAGCACAACGCAGACGGCCAGTAGCGGCAGGGATCGCGGATCGGCAATCTCGTCGAACCCGAACTGATCTTTCCATCGCCTGGTTAGTGGGCGGCCGGCGAAGTGGAATGTCCCGCCGATAAGCAGCACGAGCGCCACGGATATGACCCAGGCTTTCCAGTTGTCGCCTTCCACGTAGTGCTTCAGTTCGTGTGCGATCGTGAAGCGTATCTGGGCTGGATTCTCGACCTTCTGCAGATCCGATTGCAGGACGATGGCACTTGCTCCGCCTAAGCCGACCACATGCGTGTCATCACCGCCGACGACGACCTGCGGGTGGGCGATCCCGCATCGTGCAGCTAGTGCCCTGATCTCCGCGCTGAGCGACGTGTCCTGCAGCGGATGCAGCCCAGATGCGCGTACCGTCCATACCGGCTGGAGCACGAACACGGCGAGCAACGCCGGTGCGGATGCAGCGCCCAACCAGAGCCACCAGCGATGCGGACTCCAGCGCAAGAGGCGATAGGGCAACCATGCCAGGACGGCGATACCCAGCATAACGGGCAGGAGCGATCCGATCTGCCCGGTGAGCCATCCGCCGAAAGAATCAGCATCGGGCGCGGGGTATTTCGCATGCTGGTAGAAATTGCCCGGCAGCTGGACTACCCACCACAGGAGAGCCAGAACCCAGCCGTACGCCACCAGTGAAGGGTAGCTTCGCCCGCGGAAGAGGCGATGGAGCCAGCCGTAGCGTATCGAGCTCCAGCCAGTTGCCAGGACGAGAATGAAAAGCGTCAGAACAGCTATGCGATTGACGACCCAGACGAGATCGATAACGTGATTCCACGCCACTGCCATGTCATTGATTCGCCCAACCGCGTTAAGCAGGTCCATCTGCACAGCTAGCATCATCTGGCCTCCGCCATTCCCCTGAACCCATTCTCTCTGCGGCACAGGTCTTAGGCAACCGTGCCAATTGGGAGGGTGACGAACGTTGCGCCCACCTTATTTCTCCTTGATATCGATCGTCTTCAGATCTGGTGCTGAGCCTGCAGGCATGAGGTTCCTGGATTCAATGCGGAAAACTCGATCCTGGGTAACGAGGAGAAACGTATTGTCTTCGAGATTCACGGCCTGCAATGGCTTGCTCGTCCAGCAAGACCTGGCCTTGTCGAAGTCGGCAAGAATCTTGGTGCGCCCGACGAATCCCGGTTCGCTGGGTTGATACGTAGATCCTTGCGTCCGTACGACATAGGGCGTCGGCTCACAGGACGCCTCTCCGTTGAAGTAGTTAGCCGCTGAGGCCGGTGACGATTCGGCCGAATGGGAGTGGCCGTCGGATGCATCGTGAGCGAGTTGGGCGCCAAGAATAGCCTCGTGCCCTCGTTCACCTTCCTGCCACCCCGCGTAGCTTGAAGGGTCGCTCAGGGATACCGTCAAGGCTCGCGCTTTGACGGCGTTGTAGCTATGCCCTTGGCCATCGGAGAACGTGATTCGCTTGCCGTCAAGATCGACCTGAACAGACGCGACTTTCTCCCCGCTGAAGAACTCGACTGCGTGGGCAACGCCGTTTGTACTGGCGGATATCAGCCACACTCGGCCAGGGCTCGTCATGCGATCGACAAATATTTTATCCGTGACGAAATCGCGCTGTGCGAGCGAGCTGCTTGGCCACGTGGGCCTCGATACGGGGGCTGCGTGCGAGCAGGGACCGATAGCTAATGCAGCGCAGAAGACTGTCGCGAGAGTCAGCAGCGGAGCGCGATTGATCTGGCAGGATGGATTCATCGGCTCGATAACCACACTCCTTGAGATCGATCATCATATCGCGTGTCCATGCCGGCCGCGTGACGATCCGGGCACGTTTTTGGCCATAGCGTTTGATGGCGACGCGCCCGATCGCTGCGTCACAAGCTTTGCCTGCGGAACACTCAAGTCGACAGATGCGCAGCTGTGTCAGTTCACGAGTTGACCGTATCTTTCCGCCACGCTGATGGTCGCAGTCATCCCGGCATTGAACTCCAGGAAATCGGCCTCGATCCCATCGCTGAAGATCACGCCGTAGCCCGCCATCTGCGAGACAAGTTGCAATGGCGCTCTATCGGTCACCTGCCCGAAAACCAGCTCGACCTGTGTCGTGCGGCTTGGGAACGGTTCGCGCACTGTGAACTGCAAATGGTCGGCATCCCATGCGAAGCCGTGCTCGCGCATGGCCTGGATCGGTCCTGCGAGCGCTTGCCCTGCAACGCCGGCGGCACCGGCCAACAAACTCTGAAACCACCCGGTTGAACCCAGCCCCGTCGATACGATGATGCCGCTGGAGGAGTGTGTCTCGGAGCGGCCTCCTTGCTGAATCTGATAGCGCGCGGATACGTGCGAGCGCGGACCAATGAAAAGATCATTGACCGCGTAAAGCTCCTGCCCATCGCTCAGGCTTGCCCGTGCCATGGTGACGCGATTCACTCGCCGTTTCCCTGCAATGGCCTCTTTTGCCACGGTCGACAGGTCCGCGACGGCGAAGGGAAGGAGCACGCCGTCCCAACGCGCCGGGTCCGGATTTACCCCGATGACCGGCTGCGCATCCTTGAGGTACTTCAGGGTATTCGCGACGAGGCCATCTTGCCCGAGCACCACCACCAGGGCGTCAGGCGCGAAGAGGTAGTTGGACAGGAATCCACGATCGAGCTGGTGGATACGGCCGAAGCGCGCCAAGGTCGAATGCGCGGTTCGTACGGCTTCCAGGTAGACCTGGTGCTCGGCCTCATAGTCTGAAAAGTCGGCGCCCAGATGCTCGACGTAGAAGCGCGCCTGTTCGATCGTGTTGAAGCGTACGATCAACTCCTCCAGCCGCGTCCTACGGGTCACCAGTACGATTCGCTGGCTTAACGGATCCATCGCCTCAGGCCTTCGCCGGCACCTTGGCTCGAGGCTGGGTCAATTGCTGCAACAGGTCCGGCGAGATGTTGAGTTCGCCAATCCGCCCGGCGCCTTCAGCCAACTCCTGGAAGGCTTGCGCGATCAGCACGCTGGGCTCCGCCTGTCCAACCATCAGTGCCTGAAGCACCTTCGGGTCGATCCCCTGGAC
This sequence comes from Luteibacter aegosomaticola, assembly GCF_023078475.1. NCBI lineage: Bacteria > Pseudomonadati > Pseudomonadota > Gammaproteobacteria > Lysobacterales > Rhodanobacteraceae > Luteibacter > Luteibacter aegosomaticola. The sequence continues at coordinate 268,937 of NZ_CP095741.1, forward strand.
GGCTTTCATGGTGGCGGCCACCGCGTATGCCTTCGCGTCCGCTTCGGTCTGTGCGTTTTCTGCGCGCAAAGCGGTGAGGCTCTTGTTCTTGTCTTCCAGTGCGATCCGGCCAGCCATGTCCTGGTCCTGAATAGCCTGCCGCTTTGCCAACACGGCTTGCTCAGCCTCAAGCTGCGTTTCGCGAATCTGGCGCTTCTTGGTCTCTACGGCGATTTCGGTGTTGAGTTCGTTTTCCTTGACGGCCCGCTCTTGTTCGATCGCGGCGTTCCGGCGCAGATAGGTCGCGTCATCGGCTTGCTTGAGGATCTGTTCGCGGACCTCGGCCTCAAGCGCACGGGCGGTCTCAGGATTGGGTTTGACCGCAAGAATAGAGAGGTTAATCAGTTCGAGACCGAGGCTGGCGAGGCCATCCGCGTGCTGGAGGCCCTGGCGGACAACCTGGACCAGGTGATCGGACCCGCGCAGTAGTTCCTGGAGTGTTTGACCCTGAAGCACCGAACGCAACTGCACCTGCACGGCGTTCACTACTCGTTGCGGTAGCTTGCTCCTGTCTTCCGACGCATAGGTGCCATCAGGCTTGAGCGTGAAGTTCATGAGGCTGGCGAGCGTGGTCGGAGCGGATACCCGATAGGTGACCTGCCCCTGCACGGTCACGATCTGGAAGTCGCTGCTGACTTCCTGGAACATGAAAGGCGCATCCACGCTTTCCAGCGGGATCGAGACCAGCGTCGCGCTAGGCGCGAAATACCAGAAGGTCAGGCCGGTGCCTTCGCGCACTGCCTTGCCGTTCTTGTACTGGATGACGTATGTGCTCGGACTGGCTTTGACGTAGCGATAGCCAAACATGATCGTACTTCCCTGGTTAGGTTGGTTGGTGGCGTGCATGGACCTTGGCGAAGGTCCCGACGCGAATGCGTATTCCGTGCTCCCACACCGCGTCCATGGCGTGCTCCCTAACCTTGGGTCGCCTCGTGACGAGGACTGAAACGACTACGACGACAACGCGCATTGGTGGGCCCACCAGGATTCGAACCTGGAACCAAGGGATTATGAGTCCCCTGCTCTAACCGTTGAGCTATAGGCCCGTATGCGGACGGGGAGTGTACCCAATCGTCAGCGTCAGGGAAGCTCCATGCGCCGCCAGACGGTAGGGAATAGTGCCTCGAAGTTCATGAAGTCGAGGGCGATGTTTTGTCGCTTTTGCACGACGGCGCAGCCCTGGGCCACGGTCGCGTCCTTGCCAAACCTGTCGCCAATCCTCTCGAGCAGGCCGACGAAGGCGGTGCGTGGTCCGCTCAGGCCGCTCATCGCCGCGGCAAGCTGCTGCTCGCTCTGGCCCTGGGCCCTGAAGGCGTCGTGCACGCGGTCATGGTCTTGCCCGTAGCGCTCGTGGAACGCCGTCGGATAGGTCTGCAGATCGACGCCTTGCTCCCTGCACAGGTTGGGTAGCAGCGTATCGTTGGCCCAGTAGAAGCCGAGGTAGGCAGCCATGGAACCGATGCGTTGCTGGCCGGGAGGCAGCTTGTCGATGCTGGCGGTAGCGCCCTTATCGAGCTCGTGGCGGTCATACGCCATCCGGGCCTTTTGGTAGCCGGCGTACAGGCCGAACGCGATCAGCGCGAGCACGACAATGCGCACAATCCCTTTCATGATGCTCCTTAGCCTGAGATTCCCCTCAGCGGATTAGATCGCAGTCCATGGCGCCGCGCCAGCGCGGTCAGGAGCAGTCTCCCGGCAACTGATACCCGAAGGCCGGCCAGCAAGTCATGCTCTTAGGGTAAACTGTCCGTTTTTTAGCGACTTAGCATGGCGCAAGCCCACTCACGAGCCGCTGTCCGGGGATCGACCTTTGTGCGCCTGATGGCGCGAATGGGGGAGGTCGACGCCGGCCAGCCCAGCGGATCCCTGCCTGACCGGCTGAGCCAATGGCTTAGCTGGACGCAGTCGATCGCCCTCTCGTCGGCCCTGGACGGCAAAGTGGCCCCGCTGGAAGAGCCCCCGGCGGGCGAAACACCCAGTGACGCCTTGCTGGCCGGGGCCCGGGCCGCGCTGGTCGAAGCCATTACTGAAGAGCAGGCCTGGGCCCGTGCCCGCAGCCGGGCCATCGCCCGTGCCGGTGCGGTGGAGGGGGATCCCGACCACAAGGTCGATTACTCCGCGCTCCGCGAGCGCTACCTGCTGATGCAACGTTCGATTCAGGGCACCACCGGCAAGCTTCGCGGTGAGCTGCGCGATCACCTCTCCATGGCCTCTCCCGAACTCGCCCGCCTGGCCGAGCTGGATGGCGTGATGGAAGGGGCGCTCAGCCCGCGCGAGCAGCGCCTGCTGGGCGGTGTGCCCGCGCTGCTCGAGGCGCGATTTGAAAAGGCGAGGAAGAGCGCCGAGGAAGCCGCCGGTACCACCGGCATCTGGCTCGATCTCTTCATCCGCGAGATGCAGGACATCCTGCTCGCGGAACTCGATGTACGTTTTCAACCGCTGGAAGGGCTGCTCGCCGCCCTTCACGGCTCATAACTGGTAAGTCATGCGCAGAAACTTCCTTCCCTTTGCCGTGTTTGCGGCCGGCCTCGCCATCGTGTGCTGGGTTGGCGTGGGTTACGTGGGCTCCAACCCGCTCGGTGCGCTCGTCGCCGCGATGATTGCGCTGGGCTACGTGGCTGGCGCGATCGAGCTGTACCGCTTCCGCGAAGCAACCGCATCGTTGGATGCGGCCGTGGCCGATCTCTCCGCGACCCCGGCGAGCCTGGGCGAATGGCTGGGGCGTTTGCACCCGAGCCTGCGTCATGCGGTGCGCCTGCGGGTGGAAGGTGAGCGCGCCGCGCTCCCTGCGCCGGCGTTGACCCCCTACCTCGTTGGCCTGCTCGTACTGCTCGGCATGCTCGGCACGCTGCTCGGCATGATGGCGACGCTGCGTGGCACCGGCATCGCGCTGGAAAGCGCCACTGATCTGCAGGCGATCCGCGGCTCGCTCGCCGCGCCGGTGAAGGGCCTTGGCTTTGCCTTCGGCACCTCGATCGCCGGTGTAGCCACCTCGGCCATGCTCGGTTTGCTTTCCGCCCTGGTGCGCCGCGAGCGCGTGCAGGCAGTGCAGGCGCTCGACCTGAAGGCAGCGACCACGCTGCGCGTGTTCTCGCAGGCGTACCAGCGCGAGGCGTCGTTCGCGTTGCTGCAGCAGCAGACCGAACTGATGCCGGCGCTCATCGATCGCTTGCAGGCCATGATGGCGACGATCGAAACGCAGAGCGCGAACAGTGGCCAGCGCCATGCCGATAGCCAGGATGCGTTCCATGCGAAGGCGGAAGCTACGTTTGCCACGCTGGCTTCCTCGGTCGAGCAATCGCTGAAGGCGGGTGTGGCCGATAGCGCACGTGCTGCCAGCGCCGCGCTGCAGCCGATCTTTGAAACGACGATGGCCGGTATCGCACGCGAAACTGCAGCGCTGCACAATAGCGTCAACAAGGCCGTCGAGCGTCAGCTGGATGGATTGAAGGCCGGTTTCGCGACGACGGCATCGGACGTGACGTCGGCATGGCAGGGCGCTGTCGACGCACAGCGCACGGCGAACGAAACCCAGGCGCAGGAATTGCGCGCCTCACTTGAAGCGTTCACCACCGGCTTCGAACAGGGCTCGTCCCGCATGATCGATAGCGTGGCCGATCGCTTCGATGCGTCGGCCAAGGCATCGACGGACGCGTGGACCGAGGCGCTGTCGAAGCAGTCCTCGACGATCGAGAGTCTCGTGAGCCAACAGGTCACGACGATCGAGGGCCTTGTCCACCAGCAGGTCACGTCGATCGAATCGCTAGTCGGCCAGCAGGGCGCGACGAACGACGCGCTGGTCACGCGCCACGCGGAAGCGATGGATGCTGCCTCGACGGCGTACGCCGCGCAGGCCGTGGCGCTCGTCGATACCGTGCACAAGGCACACGGCGATCTGCAGGCGACGCTGGAATCGCGCGACGCCGAGCGCCTCGCTGCGTGGACGAACGCACTGGAAAGCATGTCGGCCGCACTCGCCGCACAGTGGAAGCAGGCGGGCGACGACGCCACGGCCCAGTGGAAGCTCGCAGGCGAAACGGCGACGGCTCAGTGGAACCAGGCTGGCGAGAACGCAACGGCGCAGTGGACCCGCGCGGGCGATGACGCGATGGCACAGTGGAACCGTGCAGGTGACGACGCCGTGGCCCTGTGGGCCCGGGCCGGCGATGCCACCATGGCCCAGTGGGATCGCGCGAGCGAAGGCGCTATGGCGCACTGGAAGCAGGCTGGCGACGATGCCGCCGCTCAGCAGGCCGCCATGCGCGATGCCCTGGCGCAGGTCGCCAACGACATCACCTCGCAGTCACAAACCCACGCGAGCGCCACCATCGCGGAAATCTCGCGGCTGGTCGATGCGGCGGCAGAGGCACCCAAGGCGGCTGCCGATGTCGTTGCCGAACTTCGCCAGAAGCTCTCCGACAGCATGGCGCGCGACACGGCGACGCTCGAAGAGCGCGGCCGTTTGCTCGAGACGGTCGAGACCCTGCTGAACGCAGTGAACCACGCTTCGACCGAGCAGCGCGCTGCGATTGATGGCCTGGTCACCACGTCGGCCGACTTGCTTGAGCGCGTCGGTACGCGCTTCATCGAACAGGTGGAAGGCGAAACCGGCAAGCTCGAAGGCGTGGCCGAACGCATCACCGGTAGTGCCGAGAATGTCGCCAGCCTGGGCGAGAGCTTCGGTAGCGCCGTGCAGGTCTTCGGTCAGTCGAACGAAGCCCTGTTGGCTCGTCTGCAGGAGATCGGCGAAGCGCTTGATCGCTCGCTGGTGCGCAGCGATGAGCAGCTCGCCTACTACGTGGCGCAGGCGCGCGAAGTCGTCGACCTTAGCGTGCTCTCGCAGAAGCAGATCCTCGAAGACATGCAGCAGCTCGCGTCGAAGAAGAACGGGGCAGCCAAGGCATGAGTGACGAGCTGGACATCGAGGGCGAATCGAACGCACCGATCTGGGCCGCCTTTGGCGACCTGATGTCGGTGTTGCTCGGTGCGTTCGTCCTGATCCTGGTGGGCGTCATCGGCATGCAGCTGCAGCTCACGAGCAAGCTTGAGCAGGAAACGAAGCAGCGCCAGGAAGAGCAGCAGCGACGCGTCACGCTGGAGCAGGCGCTTGCCGCGCCGCTTGCGTCCGGCCGCGTGACGCTGGTCAACGGCCGCATTGGTATCAGCGGTAACGTGCTCTTCGCGTTGAACTCGGATCAGCTCCAGCCGGAAGGCCGTGAACTGCTGAAGACGCTGGCAGGCCCGCTCACCACGTATCTGAAGTCGCGCGATGAGATCCTGATGGTGAGCGGCTTCACCGACGACCAGGCGGTGCACGAAGGCAACCGCCGCTTCGCCGATAACCTGGAGCTCTCGGCCGAGCGTTCGCTCACTGTCACGCGTGCTCTGATCAGCGAAGGCGTCCCGTCGTCATCGGTATTCGCGGCGGCCTTCGGTGCCGAACAGCCGGTAAGCTCGAACGCGGACGACGAAGGCCGTGCGAAGAACCGCCGTGTAGAGATTGCACCCATCCCGAGGCAATCCGCCACGGACGCGAAGGCGCATGGACCGTAAGTCCGCCAGCCCTATCGGCGAACTGCTAGGCCACCTGACGGCCCAGCAAAGCCCGGCCGTCGATCTCGACGCCGAGCTCGCACGCGTCCGCAAACTGTGGGACCGCGTACGCACGCGCAGCCAGCTGCAACAAGCTGAGCTGCATATGCCTGAGATGGAAAGCACCGGCCCGCTCAATTCCGCCGCGCTGGTACATCGCGCGATGGAGCTGATGCGCGAACTCTCACCAGGCTACCTGCAGCACTTCCTCTCGTACGTCGACGACCTGACGTGGATGGAACGCCTGACCGTAGCCGCCGCGCCAGCAGCTAAGGAAGCACCGCGCCCGGCGACGATCGGCACGAAGAAGCCGAAGGCGCGCGCGAAGCCAAAGAAACCTACCTTGTAGGAGCGCGCTTGCGCGCGATCGCGCGCAAGCGCGCTCCTACCGCATTCTGGAAGCCTTCGACGCGTGTGTTTCAAGGCTCATCTGAGCCACGGTTTTCCCTTCGATCGCCCGTGCGTATACTCAGCCGCGCCGCCCTAGGACGTCCTCTCCCAGCCACTCTTACTGGTGATGACGCTAGGTTAGAGCAGCAAAGGCCCACCGAAAGGTGGGCCTTCTGTTTTTACGAGCCGGAGGGCTCGTTTTCCTGGATGCGTATTTGCACTTTCGTTGCCTTAGAAAAGGCAACGCCACCAACAGAGTGGTGGCGTGCGGCCCGTCGATCGAAACCAACGGGTGGGTTGACGCAATGATGGCGTTCCAACGAGTTGCCGTCAATCAGCGATCCCCTACAAGAAAAATCGCCTGTGGTGTAGGAGCGCGCTTGCGCGCGATCGCGCGCAAGCGCGCTCCTACAAGGTCAAGCCGCCTGCTGGATACGGATCATGTTGCCGGCTGGGTCGCGCACCGCGCAGTCGCGCACACCGTATGGCTGGTCCGTCGGCTCCTGCACGATGTCTGCATTTCGCGCCTGCAACTGCTCGAACGTCGCATCGAGGTTCTTGCTGGCCAGCAGGATGATCCCGAAGGTGCCCTTGGCCATCATCTCGGCGATGGTGCGGCGCTCATCGTCGGTTACGCCCGGGCTCGCTTCCGGTGGGTAGAGCACGATCGACGTCTGCGGCTGGCCTACCGGCCCGACTGTAATCCAGCGCTTCCCGCCGTAGCCGACGTCATTGCGAACTTCGAACCCCAAGGTGTCGCGATAGAAGGCGAGGGCGGCATCAGGGTCGTTCTGGGCGAGGAAGCTGGCGTTGATCGTGATGTCCATGACGGTCTCCGTGTGGTTAGAAGCAGTGGACTCAGTCTAGGTCGTCCTTCGGCGCCGCCGCTTCTTGATTCCTGACGGGACGCGTCACGACCCGCGCCACGCACGACGGCATCCCCTCAGTCGCAGCCGCCTGCTCGCGTCGATAGGCTGCCGGCGACATGCCCACGAGTTCGGAGAAGCGCGTACTGAAGGTGCCGAGGGATGAGCAGCCGACCGAGAAGCATGCGTCGGTGACGCTGATGTCGCCGCGCCGGAGCAGCGCCATGGCCCGCTCCACCCGGCGCGTCATCAGGTAGCTGTAGACGGATTCCCCATAAGCGGATTTGAACTGCCGGCTGAGGTGGCCCGCCGACATGTGCACGCCGACGGCCAGGGATTCGACATCCAGTGGTTGCGCATACTCCCGATCGATACGGTCGCGGACGCGCCGCAAGCGGGCGAGGTCGCGAAGCTGCTTCGACGGATCGGCAGGATTGGGCATGCGCTGATCGTGGCAGGCGCGCATGGCCCGCTCAAGTGCCAAAAAAACGCCCGCTTTCGCGGGCGTTTTTCAAATCACACGGTGTCCGCGGATATCAATCGATATCCAGGAACGACCGCAGCGTCTCCGAGCGGCTCGGGTGGCGCAGCTTGCGCAGGGCCTTGGCTTCGATCTGGCGGATGCGCTCGCGGGTGACGTCGAACTGCTTGCCGACCTCTTCCAGCGTGTGATCCGTATTCATATCGATGCCGAAGCGCATGCGCAGCACCTTCGCTTCACGCGGGGTGAGGCCAGCAAGCACGTCGCGCACGGTTTCCATGAGGCCCGTTTCCGTCGCCGATTCGATCGGCGAGCTGGCGTTGGTGTCCTCGATGAAATCGCCAAGGTGCGAATCTTCATCATCACCGATCGGCGTTTCCATGGAGATCGGCTCCTTCGCGATCTTCAGGACCTTGCGGATCTTGTCTTCCGGCATCTCCATTTCCTTCGCCAGTTCTTCCGGCGTCGGCTCACGGCCGAACTGCTGGAGCATCTGGCGGGAGATGCGGTTGAGCTTGTTGATCGTTTCGATCATGTGCACCGGGATACGGATGGTGCGCGCCTGGTCGGCGATCGAACGGGTGATGGCCTGGCGGATCCACCACGTGGCGTACGTGGAGAACTTGTAGCCGCGGCGGTATTCGAACTTGTCCACGGCCTTCATCAGGCCGATGTTGCCTTCCTGGATGAGGTCGAGGAACTGCAGGCCGCGGTTGGTGTACTTCTTGGCGATGGAGATCACGAGGCGCAGGTTGGCCTCGACCATTTCCTTCTTGGCGCGGCGAGCCTTCGCCTCACCCACGGACATGGCGCGGTTGATTTCCTTGATGTCGGTGAGCGGCAGGTACAGCGTGCGCTCGATCTGCGCCAGCTTCTCCTGCTCGCCATCGATGGCTTCGCGGAAGTTCTTGATGTTCGGCGACCACTTCTGGCGCTTGCGCGACAGCTCGGCGGCCCACTCGAGGTTGCCTTCGTTCGACGGGAAGCTCTTCAGGAACTCGGCGCGCGGCATCTTCACCTGCTTGACGAAGATGTCCATCAGGATGCGCTCGTGGTAACGGATATCGTTCACCACTTCACGCAGCTTGCGCACGAAGCTGTCGATGAGCGCCGACGGCAGCTTGAGGTTGAGGAACGCCTCAGACATCTGCTCGCGGATCTTCGCGACCTTCTTGTCGGCGATCTCGGCCTTGGGTGCCGACTTCTGGAACTTGCCGTGCAGCGAACGCAGTTCTTCCATGCGGCGCTTCACTTCTTCCGGATCCGGACCGCTCGGGCCGGCTTCTTCGTCGTCGCCACCGCCGTCGGTGGAATCGTCGTCGTCGTCGTTTTCGCCGTCCGCATCGGAGGCGTCGGAATCGGACTCGGCGGCGGCAGCCTGGGCTTCATCCGCCGCGGCTTCCAGGTCGGCGAAGCCGGCCAGGATTTCGCTGAGGCGGCGCTTGCCTTCCAGGTGCTGGTCGTATTCTTCGAGCAGGAGCTGGATGGTGAGCGGGAACGAGGCGAGCGCGGTCTGGACCTGGTTCAGGCCCTCTTCGATGCGCTTGGCGATGGCGATTTCGCCTTCGCGGGTCAGCAGCTCCACGGTGCCCATCTCGCGCATGTACATGCGGACCGGGTCGGTGGTGCGGCCTACTTCGGAATCGACGGCGGACAGCAGGGCCACGGCTTCTTCGGCGGCGGATTCGTCATCCGTGCCGGAGCCGGGGGCGCCGCCATCGCTGATCGTGTCGGTGTCGGGTGCGGAATCGTGGACTTCGATGCCGACGCCCTTGAGCACCGCCATGATGTCTTCGATCTGCTCCGGATCGACGATGTCGTCGGGGAGGTGGTCGTTGATTTCGGCGTACGTCAGGTAGCCCTGCTCCAAGCCCTTGGAGATGAGCTGCTTGATTTCAGACTGTTGCTCGTGAGCTTTGTTAGTCATGCCGACCGCCGCGGGTTACAGGAACCGATCAGTATAGTCATTTGATGATTTTTTGACCAGTTTTCAAGTGGATTGGCCCCATCCGGGGGACGCAAGAATCGCGCCAGAATGCCTTACAGGCCGGGCGGTTGCGTCGGGGTGGGGGTGGGAGTGACCTCAAGCCGGAAGGTGACCGGGCCGTCATTGATCAGGTGAACCTTCATATGGGCACCGAAGCGCCCGGTTTCCACCCCCGGGGGGTGGGCATCGCGTGCCAGGGCCACCAGCCGGTCGAACCAGCGGCGGGCTTCCTCGGGCTGGGCAGCCGTGGTGAAGCTGGGGCGCATGCCCTTTCGGGTATCCGCCGCCAGGGTGAACTGGCTGACCAGCAGTAGGCCACCACCCGTCTCACCAAGACCGAGATTCATCTTGCCCTCGGCGTCGGAAAAGATCCGGTAGCCGAGCAGGCGCTCCAGCATGCGTTGGCACTGGGGCTCGCCATCGCCAGGTTCCACGGCGACGAGCGCGAGCAGGCCGGCGCCGATGGCGCCCACCGTCTCCCCATCGACATCGACGCGCGCGGATTCGACACGCTGGATCAGTGCAATCATGAGGGCTGTAGCGGCTAGGGACCGCGGTAGCTTAAGGGAAGAGAGCCCACTTCCCATCTTCCATCTCCTAAAATTCGAGCATGCGCCCAGACATCTACGTCCTTTACCTCCTGCTACGCCTTGTCAGCCTGCTGCCCCTTCGAACGGTCCACGCCATAGGTGCCTGGATTGGCCGGCGCTCGTTGCGTTCGAAATCCCGTAGTGCCCGCTATACGGCGACCAACCTGCGCCTGACCCGGCCGGAGCTGGCGGCTGACGCGCGGGAGGCGCTGTTGCGCCAGACCATGGAAGAAGAGGGCAAGGGCGCCACCGAGATCGCCGCGATCTGGGGCGGCGGGTCGGACAAGGCCCTGGGCCTGGTCCGCGAGGTCGTGGGTGGCGAGCTGTTCGAGGCGGCGTTGGCCTCGGGCAAGGGCGTGATCATCGCTGCGCCCCACCTGGGCTGCTGGGAACTGCTCAACTACTGGCTGTGCAGCAAGACGCCCATGGCCATCCTGTACCGGCCACCGCGTATCCAGGCGATCGAGGCCCTGCTGCGCAAGGTGCGTGGCAAGCTGGCCCCGGAGCAGGTGCGCGCGGAAGGCGCCGGTGTCCGCACCCTCTTCAAGCGCCTCGGCGCCGGTGGCACCGTAGGCATCCTGCCCGACCAGAAGCCGCGCGAAGGCGAGGGGGAGTTCGCGCCGTTCTTCGGCGTTGATGCACTCACGATGGTGCTCCTGCCGCGGCTTGCCTCGCGAACGGGCGCCACCGTGCTCTTCAGCTTTGCCGAGCGCCTGCCCGAGGGCCAGGGCTTTCGCATCCACGTGCTGCCCGCGCCCGAGGGCGTGGCCGATGCCGATATGAAGGTGGCCTGCGCGGCGCTGAATCGCGGCGTGCAGCAGTGCGTCGAACTCGCCTTCCCGCAGTACCAGTGGCACTACAAGCGCTTCACGGCCCACGACCGGCCGGATCCCTACAAGGTCAGCCCTTCCGCGACAGCCGGTTAAGGAACACGGTCATTTCCTTGCTGGCCTGGATGTCGCCGCGCGTGGTGGCGGCTTCGATGCCTTCGCGCCACGCCGCCGCTGCTCCGGCTTCATCGTCCACGGCAAGCAGGGCCTTGCCCAGTAGCTTCCACGCCGCGGAATAGGTGGGATCGAACACCAGCGCTTCGCGGAATGCGTGTGCCGCGGCCTCGTACTGGCCATCGCCGAGTAGCGCATTGCCTATGGAGAAGCGCAGCAGCGCGCCATCGCGCACGCCGCCGATCTGGGCGCGAAGCCGTTCGATGAGCGGGTCGGTCATCGAACGGCGGCGCGGGTGCGCCAGTAGTCGAGCGGGTAAAGCTGGGTCGGCACGCTCGGCTCGGCCGGCACGCGGCCGTCCTGCAGGGCATCCAGGGTGGCCGCATCCCAGATCATGAGCCAGCCCGTGCGCGACGGCTGCACCAGGCGTGCAAACCGATACGCTTCCGCCGGCGGGTGCTTGGCGTACGAGATGATCAGGCCATCCGGATGGTGCCGGGCGAAATCGTCGAGGCTGTCGCCATCGTGCACGACATCGTCGTCGTCATCGTCGTCCGCAGAGGCCGCCATGCCGGGCTGTACCTTGATCTTCGCGATGGGGTGCATGAGCCGCCCGGCGAAGTGGTACTGACCGTTGTAGGACACACCGAGATTGGCGATAGGCCTGCCAGCGCTATCGGCCTGCGCGAGGTAGAGCGAGGCGGGCGTCAGGTCATAGCGATACCAGAGGCCCAGGGTGAACAGCGCGTTGAGCGCCACGGTACCGATGAGCCCGGCGAATGCGAGCCGGCGCATCTCGCCGCGCCCGCGCAGCAGGAGCAGCGCGCCGAGCACAATGAACACCACGCCGAAGAATCGGGCGTACGGCGCCATGCCGGTGAGCCAGATGTTGTCGGGGAAGCGCGTCGGCACGACCGCCGGCATGGCGAACAACGCGATCGCCAGCAGGAATGCGCCGAGCGACAGCGGCCAGGTGCCCAGGGCCCAGTGGTTCGCCAGTTTGGGATGGCGCTCACGCAGATCGGCGACGCAGGCGGCTACCAGCATGGTCACGCCGCCGAGTTCGGGCAGTACGTAATACAGCTGCTTGCCCGAGATCAGCGAGAACACCAGGAACGTCGGCAGCAGCCAGCACACCAGGAAGCGGAGGCCCGGTTCCAGCGGCTGGCGCATGAGGGCGACGAACAGCGGTACGACGAAGAGCAGCACCAGGATCTTGTCGATCACTGGCGGGAAGTGCGCCACCGCCGATACCAGCAGCAGCACGAAGGCGGCTGCGGCACACACGATGGCCGCCGATGCGCCCGGCCGCCACGGTTTGCGGAACAGTGTGGCCGGGAGCGCGACGAAGCCGCGCAGCCAGCCGCTCAGCGGGAAGACGATGACCGGCAGGAACAGCAGGTAATACCACGCCGGGTGGGCATGATTCTGCAGATCGTGGGCGTGGCTATCGACGACGCGTCCGGCGGTCTGGGTGAAGAACAGGCGCTGCTTATACGCCTCGCCACCGGCTTCCGCAGCCGGTATCGCCCAGGCAATGAGGATGGCAAAGCCTATCAGCAGGCCAAGGAAGCCCATGCCGTACCAGCGCCCCTTGTTATCGCGCGCCCAGGTGTTCCACAGCGGGCCGAGCAGGAAGGGGAAGAGGACATGCAGGGCCATCACCGGGCCCTTGGTCAGCAGGCCGGCACCCACCACCAGCCCGAACAGCCACCAGCGCGGCGCAGCGCGTGTCGCCGTCGGGGTAAGGCAGAGCAGCGCGGCCAGCACCCATACGCAGAGCAGTACTTCGTACATGATCTGCAGGCCGAACAGGAAGGCGTACGCGAACGCCATGAGCAGCCACGGCGTTGCCTTCGCTACCCAGGGGCGTGCGGGAAACAGGCGGGCGGCCAGCAGCGATGCCAGCACGAGCTGCGTGCCGCCAAAGATCACTTCGAGGACACGGGGCCATACATCGCTGACGCCAAAAATGGCCCAGCCCGCATGGATCATCCAGAACAGCAGCGGCACCTTCTCGCTATAGGGTTCGCCGTTGATGTGCGGCACGAGCCACTGATGGTGTGCCCACATATCCCACGCGACGGCCAGCGTGCGCGTCGAGAACATCGGCATGGGGCCGTGCGAAAAAATGGCCAGCAAGGCCATGGCGGCCCATAGCGGCAGCCAGGGCCACAAGGCGCGAATATGTTCCGAGCGGGTATAGGCGCTGTTGGACAAGGGCGTCGTTACCGTTAAGGGATCATGAATTCTAAACGCACGGTCGCGAGAATAGCTGACTTTATTGGTACAGCCTGCCTTGTCGCCGGTACGTCTAGGGCGGGGGGACGGCTCTCAGCGCGCGGTCAGGGCGTCGATGGCCTTGCCCAGCTTTGCCGGGAACGCGGCCTCGTTCGCCACGAACCACTGCCGGGCGGCGTCGCCCAGCCCGAAGGCTTCATCGTCGGACATGCGGATGATGCGCTCGACGCAGGCTTCGAGTGCGGATTCATCGAACTTCCACAGGGTCGCGGCGTTCATCGTGCCGTTTTCGTGTGCGGCGACGCGTATGCCGTGCGCATCGGTCACCAGCTCGTTCATCGGCGCGCCATCGGTGCCCAGCACCACGGCACCGCAGCTCATCGCTTCGACGATGTAATGCCCCCAGCCCTCGGCCTCGGAAAGGCAAAGATGGAACAGGTGCGCGTTCTGCAGCCGGCGAATCTCCTCGATGTCGGCCAGGAAGGTCACCTGGTGGTCGAGGTTGGCTGCTGCGGGCGGCCGGTCAGGCGCAGCGACGGAGGGCGACTGGTAAAGGTGCAGCGTCGGCCACTCCGGGTGGCGGCGCCACACCTCGAGCAGGCGCTCGGTGCCCTTCATGCGGCTGCCGCCGGCAAGGTGCAGGAAGGCGCGGTCGCGGGGCACGCCCTCGCGGCGGCAATCCGTGCTGGTGAAGCCAATCTGCGTCGTCGCCAGGCCCAGCTCGCCAAACGTCTTCATCGCGCTATCGGTTTTGCACAACACCACGTCGAAGCGGTGCAGGTGGCGCCGGTCACGGCGGCTCATCCACTCGGGGTGAGGGATGAAGGCGTTGCGACGGGACATGCCCAGGTAACCGGGATGCACGTGCTCGATCGTCAGGCCCAGGTCGTAGCGGAACGGCCCTTTGCCAACCAGCCAGCGCAGGCGCATCGCGAGCTTCTGGCCCCACGCGCGCCAAGGCAGGCCGTGGGCTCGCTGGGGGGTGCGCGTTACCGTGACATCGTGGCCGAGGTCGCGGAGCGTCTGCTCAAACAGGCGGATATCGTGGGTGAGCCCGCGACCATTGTCCCAGGCGATGAGGTTGATCGATGCCATGGCTCAATGGCCCCTGTGCAATGGTGGCCGCAGCCCAAGCATGCGCCCGATGTAAACGGCGAGGCCAAGGGTAAGGAAGAAATACAGCGAATGCGGCATGGCACGGTAGAACACGTTGTCGGTGAGCGCGCAGAGCGCGTACATACCGGTGACCGCAAGGCCAGCGCAGGCGGGCATGGCCACGCCGTTGTCGCGGTGCATGGCATGCCGCCCGAAGAACCACAGCGACGCGCCGAACATCACCAGCAGTAGCGCCAGGCCAGGCACGCCGCCCGTGACAGCCCACTCCAGGTATTCGCTATGGGGGTGGTCATACCGTTCGATGGAATCCGCAGCCTTGCCTTCGGCGATGCGGCCGCGCGCATACGCGCCAAACTGATTCAGGCCCACACCGGTGAGCGGGTGTTCGGCGACGGCCGAGCCGGCATTGCGCCACATCTCGAGCCGTTCGCGGACGGCGCCCGTCGTGTCGCTCTCGCTGTAGGTGGAGACTTCCTCGGAGACCCGCGCGAACCGCTCGGCGACCTCGCCATGCAGGGTGGTCGTGGCGATGCCCACCACGGATATGCCCAGCACGAGCACGGCCAGCGCTTCCCGCCAACGCTTCGTGCGCCGCCCCTGGATGAAAACCAACACCACGAACACCGGGATGCACGCGAGCAGGGGGCCGCGGCTCTGCGTAAGCAACGCGCCATAGAAGCCCATGGCAGCAAACACGCCATGCAACACGCGTTCGCCCGGGCGCAATTCAAGACGGGCGGCCTGGATCACCCCGATAAGCGACAACACCAGGATGAACATGCCGAACTCGATGGCGCCCCACAGGCCGTTATTGATGCCGTAGGCGCGATCGATGCCTTCGATGTAGTGCTGTTCCATGCAGATCAGGCCCAGCGCAGCGGCGGAAGCACTGAGCCCCAGACGAAGGGCGATCGGCCGCAGCGGCGCGGAGAAGCAGGCGGCGATTGGCAGGAACGCAAGGATGTGTGACGGAACGTCGAACTCTTTCAGGGAAATGCCATGGGCCAGGCAATTACCGAGCCAGAACAGAAATGCGAGCGCCGCAGGCACCACGACGGGCGCCGCGCGACGATACGCGCGGCGGGTCTCCGCCTGGGTGGCGATCAGCCACAGGCCCACCAGAAGCAGGATCGCCACGGGGATGGCCTTGGCCTTGAAC
The DNA here is from genome assembly GCF_023078475.1 of Luteibacter aegosomaticola. NCBI lineage: Bacteria > Pseudomonadati > Pseudomonadota > Gammaproteobacteria > Lysobacterales > Rhodanobacteraceae > Luteibacter > Luteibacter aegosomaticola. Next base: position 284,342 of record NZ_CP095741.1, read on the forward strand.
GGAAGCGCGAACGATAGCGGCGTGACCGCGATCAGGAGCGACAGGACCCAGGGGCGCCACGCGTTGGGTTGATTTTGCACTCGGCACCTTGGATGGATGGATAGCCCTGCGGGCCGGGCCCGCAAGCCATGGTACTTTACCGGATCGGGAATGCCGCTCCGTGAGTGCACGGTGGTCCGGCCGCAATTCAGTTACCGCAAAGGTCGGGCATGAAGGTCCTGTTTACGAACTTCCACGCTGGCGACGGCGGCGGCCACACCACCTATGTGGTCGCGCTGGCGCGAGGGCTGGCGGGGCGGCACACCGTAGCCGTGGCCGCTCCTCCGGGAAGCCGCCTCCATCGTGAGGCGCAGGCGCTGGATGGCGTGACCGTGGTCGATCAGCCGTTTCCGAATGGCCTTGGCAAGCTCGCCGCACGCCGACGTGCGCTGCGCCACCTGGCCGGCTGGCTGCGCGAGCACGAGGTCGACATCGTCCATGTGAATGGTTCGGCCGACCACCGGCTCGTCATGGCGGCCGTCCGCGGCCTCCGCCGTCGCCCCGCCATCGTCCTCACCAAGCACAACTCCAAGCCCATGACCGGTCTCGGCCATGCCTGGCGCGCCCGGTTCGGCACGGACATGGTCATTGCCGTGTGTGAGTATGTGCGGCGCCAGCTCGAGGGCTCGCCGTATGCGCGTTGCCATCTCGCCACCGTGTTCAATGGCGTTGATATTCATCGGTTTGCGCCCGTATCACCCGCACCGCCGGAGCGCGCGACCTGGCTGGCGCCCGCCGGTGAAGGTGCCGCCCTGTTGATCGGAAGCAACGCCGGCACGGCACGCTACAAGGGCTGGATGGATCTCATCGACGCGCTGGCGCTGCTGGATCCCGGCGAGCGCGAGCGCTTCCGCGTCGTACTGGCGGGCGGGTTGCCGGGCGCGGAAGATCTGGCCCATATCGAGTCGCTGGGTATTGCCCACCTCGTCCACTTCACGGGGCGGCTGGACGACGTGCGGCCCATGGTCGCCTGCCTTGATGCGGGTTTCGTCCTGTCGTGGGACGTGGAGACGATCTCGTTCGCCTGCAGGGAAATGATGGCGATGGGTAAGCCGGTTCTCGTCAGTGACTACGCGGGGCTACCCGAGAACATCCGCCAGGATGTCGATGGCTGGGTGGTGCCCGCGCGCAACCGTGAGGCTATCGCGGCGGCGCTGCGTGGCCTGTGGGCGAAGCGTGCCACGCTCCCGGCGATGGGTCATGCCGCCCGTCAGCACGCGGAAGCTGCGTTTGGCCTGGAACACTTCGTGGATGCCACGGAGCAGGCTTACGCCGGCCTTCTCTCGAGCAGGGCGTAATACATCCCGTCGAGGTCGCCGTCGCCCGGCAATACCTGCCAGCCGATCGCGGCCGCCTGGCCCACCGGCAAGGTGAACGGCACGATCGTCAGGTCATCGCGACCGGCGGCGAACGCGCCGACCACGCCTTCGTTTTCCTGGCGAAGCAGCGAGCAGGTGACGTAGAGCAGGCGCCCGCCCGGGGCCAGCGTCTCCCAGCAGGCCGCGAGGATGCGGGACTGCTGAGCCACCAGCGCATCGATATCAGCCGCACGCCGGTGCAGGCGCACGTCGGGACGGCGGCGAATGACGCCGGTCGCCGAGCAGGGCGCATCGATCATGATCCGGTCGAACGGCTGGCCATCCCACCACGCCGCGCTGTCGCCCGCATCGGCCACGGTGATCTCGGCCTTCAGGTGTAACCGTTCCAGGTTCTGGCGGATACGTGTCGCGCGGGCCGCTTCGAATTCCACGGCCAGCAACGACACATCGGCGCGCTCCAGCACGTGACAGGCCTTGCCGCCGGGAGCAGCGCACGCATCGAGGATGCGCTGATCGCGCCGGGCATCCAGGAGATCGGCGGGCACCTGAGCCGCGCCATCCTGGACGGCAAAGTGGCCTTCGGCGAAGCCGGGCAGACGGGTGACGTCGGTGCTGTGAGGCAGGACCAGGCCGTCGGCGAGCCAGGGATGGAGCGTGACCTCCTGGCCTGCCGAGGCAAGCGCCGCGGCGACCGCTTCGCGCGTGGCGCGGCGGCGGTTCACCCGCAGCATAAGCGGGGGCTCCTGGTTGGCGGCCGCCATGATCGCCTCGGCCTGACCGGGCCAGTCGCGTGCGATCGCCTTGGCGAGCCACGCCGGATGGGCGTGGCGGGTCGCCGGTGCGGCATCGAGCGCAGCGTTGAGGGACTCGCGCTCACGCTGCCAGCGGCGCAACACGGCGTTCACCAGCCCGGCAAGGCGCGGCCGGCGGAGTTCGCGCGCGGCTTCGACCGTGGCGGCGACGGCGGCATAGCCGGGCATTTCCAGGGTTTCCAGCTGCACCAGGCCGGTGACGAGCAGAGCGTGGATCACCGGTTCGTTACGCCGGATCGGTTTGTCGAGCAGGCGATCGAGCGCGGCGTCGAACCGAGGCCACCATCGGGCGCCTTCGTTAAGCAGGGCGGTAAGCAGGGCGCGGTCGCGCGGATCCGCCAGCTTGGGCATCGCGCGGTCGGCTGCTTCGCGTAGCGAGTGGCCCGACAGGGCGATGCTTGCGAGCGCTTCAGCGGCGAGCGCCCGAACCGATGGCGGCTTGCTCACGAAAGCGCCTGCTTCAGCTCCGGGCGGGCATTGAGGTAATCCGCAGCGCCGATGCGCCGACCGCCAGCGCGCTGGATGGCAGTGAGGCGCAGCGCACCTTCCGCGCAAGCGATATCGATGCCCGCGCGTGTTGCCGCCAGCACGGTGCCCGGCTCGGCGCCAGGCTTGCCTTCGATGGCATGTGCGGCCCAGATGCGAAGGCGCTCACCGGCGACATCGCCCTCGGCGACCGGCCAGGGGTCGAAAGCACGGACCTTGCGTGCCAGGGCATCGGCGGGCTGGCTGAAATCCAGGCGTGCCTCGGCTTTGTCGAGCTTGTGGGCGTATGCGACGCCCTCGTCGGCCTGTGGCTGCGCGACCAGCGTTTCGCCAGCCATGGTGCGGCGGAGGCCTTCGGCCAGCGCATCGGCACCCAGGGCGGAAAGACGATCGTGCAGGCTGCCGCCCGTGTCTTCGCCGGTGATCGGGGTGCGACGCTCGATAAGCACCGGGCCAGTGTCGAGGCCCGCTTCCATCTGCATCAGATCGACGCCGCTCTCCGCATCGCCCGCGAGGATTGCCCGCTGGATCGGCGCGGCACCGCGCCAGCGCGGCAACAGCGAAGCGTGGACGTTCCAGCAGCCGAGGCCCGGAATGGCCAGCACTTTGCGGGGCAGGATCAAGCCGTAGGCCACGACCACCATCAGGTCGGGCGCGTAGGCGGCGAGCCGCGCTCGGTCGGCTTCCGCCTTGAAGGATTCCGGTTGTTCCACCGGGATGCCCGCCGCCAGGGCGGCTTCCTTCACCGGACTAGCCGCCAGCTTCCGCCCGCGGCCGGCGGGCCGGTCGGGCTGGGTGTAGACGGCGACGACCTCCGCGCCGGAGGCACGGCAGGCTTCAAGGCAGGGGACGGAAAACTCCGGGGTGCCCGCGAACACCACGCGCAAGGGACGGGCTGCCATGGATCAGGCGCTGGCCTTCCGCTGCTTTTCCATCCGCTTCAGCAGCATGCTGCGCTTGAGCGGCGAGAGGTAATCCACGAAGACCTTGCCGGCAAGGTGATCCATCTCGTGCTGGATGCAGACGGCCAGCGGACCTTCGGCTTCCACGATGATTTCGTTGCCATCCACATCGTTGGCCTTCACCTTCACCTTGAGGGCGCGGGTGACGTCGGCATAAATGCCCGGGAACGACAGGCAGCCTTCCTGGTAGACCTGCTGCCCGTCCTTTTCGAGGATCTCGGCGTTGATCAGGACCATCGGGTGGTCGCCGCCCTCGCTCATGTCGGCGACGAGCACGCGCTTGTGCACGTTTACCTGCGTCGCGGCGAGGCCGACGCCGTTGGCGGCGTACATGGTCTCGTACATGTCGGCGACGAACTGCTTGAGCTCGGCGTCGAACGTGGTCACGGGCGCGGCGACGGTGCGCAGGCGCGGATCGGGGAATTCGAGGATGGTAAGGGTGGACACGGTGTCACCTTGAACGGTTGCGGGCCGGGAAGGCGCGCCATGCCCGGAAAATTGCGGGCAAGTCGGCGAAAACCAAGCGCTTCGACCCTGTAGGATGCCCACACATTCTACGCTGACGCCGAGGGCCCGGCGAGCGTGGTCAGATATTGTGCCCGTTAACGATTCGGTTACACTCGCGACAGAACCGGGGAAGGGGGAAAACCCGCCATGATCAAGAAGTTCGCCATGCTGCTCGGCGGCATGTTTTTCACTGTGGCTGTCTATGCGGCAGCGGCCCAGTTGCGCCCGAATGCGCCGGATACCTACACGGTCCGCAAGGGCGACACGCTTTGGGACATTTCTGCGAAATTCCTTAGCAAACCGTGGCTTTGGCCGGAAATCTGGCAGGCCAACCCGCAGGTTCGCAACCCGCACCTGATCTATCCGGGCGATGTGCTGAACCTCAGCATGTTCGGCGGCGCCCCGCGCGTGGGCCTGCAGCCGCGCATCCGCACCGAAGAAGACGCCATCCCGGCCATCCCGCTGTCCGAACTGCGCACGTTCCTGAAGGAAATGCGCGTGATGGACGCCGATAGCGTCGAGAGCGCCCCTTACGTGGTCGGTTTCGAAGAAGCCGCCCTGCGTGGTGTACCGGGCAACAAGGTGTATGCCCGTGATCTCAATAGCGCGACCCCCGGCCAGCGCTGGGCGATCGTGCGCCCGACCCATCGGTTCCGCGACCATGGCGAGGACACGGGGAACCTGGATGCCCTGAACGAGCCGAGCCATGGCTCCTTCGTGGCCGACGACCTCGATAGCGACGTCTCGATGGCCCCGAGCCCGTGGCGCGAAGACACCCTGCACGATACCCACAACGGTACCGGCAAGGATGCGGGCGTCGAGGTGTCGGTCATCGGAACGGCGGAGGTGCTCGCCACCAACGGTGACATCACCAGCCTCGTGGTCGTGGATTCCACGCTGGAAATCCGCAAGGGCGATCGTTTCATGCCCGTCGACGACAAGCCGTACGACCCGTATTTCTACCCGCATGCCCCGAAGGCCATGCCGACGGATCCGCGCATCATCGGCCTGACGGAAGCCCGCTACGGCGTCGGCCGCCACCAGGTGGTCTCGATTTCCGCCGGTTCGGCAGAGGGCATCGATAACGGCACCACGTTCACCGTGATGAGCCAGGGCGAAACGATCACCGACGAGGTCAGCGGCAACTACAACCGTCGCGGCACCTCGCGTTCGGCGACCTTGCCGGACGAGTTCGGTGGCCACCTCATGGTCTTCAAGACGTTCGACCACGTTAGCTACGCCCTCGTGATGGACGCGCTGCGCCCCGTCCGCCGCGGCGACAAGCTCGTGCTGCCGGAATAAGGCGCACGACCACGTGGGTTGAAAGGGAGGCTTCGGCCTCCCTTTTTTATGGGCCTTCGCTGACAACGCATGGCGGGCACACGCCTGCCGGACGCCGCCTAGACTGTGCGCATGACCGACTCTGAACTCCGCGACTGGCTCCTCCTGATCCGTACCCCTGGCTTTGGCGGCCGGCGCCTCCGCGAGGGCCTGGCCCTGCGCGGCGGGGCTTCGGGCTTCGTCGACTGGCTGCAGCGCCACGCCGAGGGCTTACCCGCCGATACGCGCGCCTGGCTGGCCGCGCCGGACGAGGCTGCCCTGGCGCGCGATATGGCGTGGCTGCAGGGCAGCGACCAGCGCCTGCTCCGCTGCACCGACGAGGACTTCCCGCCGCAGCTGGAAGGGCTCTCCGACGCGCCAGCGGCGCTCTTCGTCAAGGGTGATGCCGCGCTGCTGCTACGCCCCCAGATCGGCATCGTGGGCGCCCGGCGCGCGCAGGCGCCGGGGCTGGCGACGGCCAGGCGCTTCGCCAGCGAGCTGGCCACGGGCGGCCTGCTGGTGACCAGCGGCCTCGCCGATGGAGTCGACGGGGTGGCCCACGCCGGCGCTCTCGATGCGGGGGAGCCCACCATCGCGGTGATCGGTACCGGTCCCGATGTCGTATACCCCAGCAAGCACCATGCGCTTGCCCGGCGAATCGCCGAACAGGGCGCCATCGTTAGCGAATTCGCGCCGGGAACGCCCTCTCGGGCGATGAACTTCCCGATGCGCAACCGGATCATCGCCGGTCTCAGCCTGGGCGTCCTGGTCGTCGAGGCGGGCCTGAAGTCGGGATCCCTGATCACGGCTCGCCAGGCGGGCGAGCTGGGGCGCGAGGTCTTTGCCATGCCGGGCTCGATTCATAACCCCCTGGCCGAAGGCTGCCACTCGCTCATCGCCGATGGGGCGCGGCTCGTCCAGCGCAGCGATGAGATTCTGGCGGCCCTCGGCCCGGCCGCCCTCGAGCTGGCCGCCGATCTCCGGGCCCGGCTGGCGCTTGAGCCCCAACCCGGGGCGCCAAAGCGGCAAAAAGGGCCCTTCGATTGGCGGGACGATGAGGAATATCGCCGCCTCCTCGACGCCATGGGTTACGATCCCGTCCTTTTGGACGCCCTTGTGGGCAGCACGGCCCTCTCCCCGGGTGCCTTGTCTTCGATGCTGTTGATGCTGGAGCTGGAGGGCGAGATTGCTAGCCTTCCGGGGAACCGGTACCAGCGGGTGGTGCGTTAATCGCCGCTTGACAGGCAACACGAGGGTGTGTTTCCAACTAAATATAGACACCGGCTAGGGTTCACTTGCTCTAGCGGATTTCGGAATAGCGAACGCATGGCAAAGAACCTCCTCATCGTCGAATCGCCGGCCAAGGCCAAGACGATCAACAAGTACCTGGGCACCGATTTCCAGGTGCTGGCTTCGTATGGTCACGTGCGTGACCTGCGGCCGAAGGAGGGTGCGGTCGATCCGGACCACGGCTTCGCCATGGCCTACGAGGTCATCGACCGCAACGAGAAACACGTCGATGCCATTGCCAAGGCGGCCAGCAAGGCCAGCAGCATCTATCTCGCGACCGACTTGGACCGCGAAGGCGAGGCCATCTCCTGGCACATCAGCGAGATCCTGAAGGAGCGCGGCTTGCTCGAGGGCAAGGATGTCCAGCGCGTCGTCTTCAGCGAGATCACGCCGAAGGCCATCAAGGAGGCCGTGGCCAACCCGCGCAAGCTCTCCCACGACCTGGTCGATGCCCAGCAGGCGCGCCGCGCGCTGGATTACCTGGTCGGCTTCAACCTCTCGCCGGTGCTGTGGCGCAAGGTGCAGCGTGGCCTTAGCGCTGGCCGCGTGCAGTCGCCCGCCCTGCGCATGATCGTCGAGCGCGAGCTCGAGATCGAAGCCTTCAAGGCGCGCGAATACTGGACGATCCAGGCCAACCTGACCCACGCCGATGGCGCGTTCGACGCTCGGTTGGTCAAGCTGGATGGCAAGAAGTTCGAGCAGTTCGATCTCACCAACGAAGCCGACGCCCACAAGGCGCGCGCCGCCCTGGACAAGGCGGCCGCCGGCCAGTTCACCGTGGGCGACGTCACCAGCCGCGAGCGCAAGCGCCGCCCGGCTCCGCCGTTCACCACCTCCACGCTGCAGCAGGAGGCCGCGCGCAAGCTGGGCTTCTCCACCAGCCGCACCATGCGCGTCGCGCAGGGCCTCTACGAGGGCGTCTCGCTGGGCAGCGAGGGTAATGTCGGCCTTATCACCTACATGCGTACGGACTCGGTCGCCCTGTCCGACGATGCCGTTGCCGAGCTTCGCGACCTGATCGGGCGCGAATATGGCAAGGGCGCGCTGCCCGACGCCGTGCAGGTCTACAAGTCCAAGTCGAAGAACGCCCAGGAAGCGCATGAGGCGGTGCGCCCCACCTCGGCCATGCGTATTCCGCGCAGCGTCGCGTCGTTCCTCAACGACGACCAGCGCAAGCTCTACGAACTGATCTGGAAGCGCACCGTCGCCTGCCAGATGATCCACGCCACCATGAACACCGTCTCGGTGGAGTTCCCGGTCGGCGATTCGGGTTTCCGTTCCACCGGTACCACGGTCATCGATCCGGGTTTCCTCGCCGTCTACGAGGAAGGCAAGGATCAGAAGAACGAAGACGACGACGAGAACCGCCGCCTGCCGCGCCTGGCCACGGGCGATCGCGTGCCGGTCTCCGCCATCGTCGCCGACCAGCACTTCACCGAGCCGCCGCCGCGCTACTCCGAAGCGAGCCTGGTGAAGGCGCTCGAGGAATACGGCATTGGCCGTCCGTCCACGTATGCCAGCATCATCCAGGTGCTGATCAGCCGTGAGTACGTCATGCTCGATAGCCGTCGTTTCCGCCCCACGGACGTGGGCCGCGCGGTCAGCCAGTTCCTGTCGGGGCACTTCACCCAGTACGTCGATTACGATTTCACCGCCCGTCTCGAGGATGAACTCGACGCGGTGAGCCGTGGCGAGGAGCAATGGGTGCCGCTGCTCGAGCGCTTCTGGCAGCCGTTCAAGACCCTGGTGGATGACAAGACCGAAAGCGTCGACCGCAGCGAAGCCACGGGCGCGCGCGAACTCGGCGCCGACCCGAAGACGGGCAAGCCCGTCTCGGTGCGCCTGGGCCGTTACGGCGCCTACGCGCAGATCGGCACCAAGGACGACGAGGACAAGCCCACCTACGCCAGCCTGCGCCCCGGCCAGAGCATGCACACCATCACCCTCGACGAGGCGATGGAGCTGTTCAAGCTGCCGCGCAACCTCGGCAAGTCCGAGGCCGACGAAGACGTCACCGTGGGCATCGGCCGCTTTGGCCCGTTCGTGAAGCAGGGCAGCATCTACGCGTCGCTCAAGGCGGAAGACGATCCGTACACGATCGAACTCCCGCGCGCCCTGCAGCTGGTGCAGGAGAAGCTCGAGGCGATCGCCAACCGCACCATCCTCGACTTTGGCAACGGCATCCAGGTGCTGAACGGCCGCTACGGGCCGTACATCACCGATGGCGAAAAGAACGCCCGCATTCCGAAGGATCGCGAGCCGAAGACGCTGACCGAAGCCGAGTGCGTCGAACTGCTCGCTGCGGCGCCGGTGAAGAAGCCGCGCGGTGGCAAGGCTGCCAAGAAGACCGCGACCAAGAAGGCCGCCGTCAAGAAGGCGCCGGCCGCGAAGAAGGCGGCGGTCAAGAAGACGGCGACGAAGAAAGCGGCCGCGAAGAAAACCACGGCGAAGAAGACGGCCGTGAAGAAGGCCGCGGCCAAGACGTCGACGGCAAAGAAGGCTGCGACGAAGAAGACCGCCACCAAAACCGCCGCCAAGAAGGCCGCGGCAAAGAAGACGCCGGCGGCCTGACGTGCGGCTGTTCGACCTGGCCAGCGTCGACGCGGCGGCCGCGCTCCTGCGCGAGGGCGGTGTGCTCGCGTATCCGACCGAGGCGGTGTACGGCCTCGGTTGCGATCCGCACGACCAGGCGGCGTTCGAGCGGCTCTTCGCGTTGAAAGAGCGCCCGGCGACGCAGGGGGTCCTGCTGATCGCCGCGGATTTCGCCCAGGTGGAACCGTACATCGATCTCGCCGCCGTGCCGGAAGCGGTCATGGCCCAGGTCCATGCGACATGGCCGGGTCCGAATACCTGGGTTTTCCCGCGCAGTGCGAAGGTTCCTGATTGGGTCGCTGGCGCGCACGCCGGCATCGCCCTGCGCGTGACCTCGCACGAGCCTGCCGCCGCCCTGTGCCGCGCGTTTGGCGCGCCGCTGGTCTCGACCAGTGCGAACCCGCACGGTGAGCCGCCCGCGCGCGATGTCGCCACGCTGCAACGCTATTTCGAAGGACGCCTGCCGGCCGCGCTCGACGCGCCGTTGGGTGGCCTGGATCGGCCTACCGTGATTCGCGACGCCCTGACCGGCGCGATCATCCGCGCCTAAAGGAAGGGGGTAACACCACGTGTCGCTTGTTTACGAACGCTCCGCGCGCGAAAGCGCACCGATGCTGCCCTTGCTGGCCGGCGCACCGTCACGCACGGTGGCCTGGCGCGATGGCCAGGCGGTCACGGCCGCGACCTTCCTGGCGCACGTTCGCCAGGTGGCCGCGCTCCTGCCCGAGGCCGTCGGCGCGGTAAACCTCTGCGAAGACCGTTATGCCTTCCTCGTTTCGCTTACGGCGCTCGTGCTGCGCGGTCAGGTGAACCTGCTGCCTCCCTCGCGCGCGCCGCATGCGGTCGATGAAGTGATGGGCAACCACCCGGGTTGCTACGCCATCGGTGAACTGGCGCTCGATCCGGCGCCTGCCGGCTACCTGCGTATCCCGGAGCTGGGCGACGTGGCCCCTGCCTATGGCGATGTGCCCCAGGTATCGGCCGATGCCGTGGTGGCCATTGGTTACACCTCGGGTTCGACCGGCAAACCGAAGCCGAACATCAAGACCTGGGGCAGCTTCCACGCCAGCAACCTGGGCAACATCGGCATGCTGGAACGGGTCATCGGTGGCCCGTTCGATGTCGTCGCCACGGTGCCACCGCAGCACATGTACGGCATGGAGATGTCGGTGGTCATGCCGCTGATGTCCGAGGTCAGCATCCACGCCGGCCGGCCGTTCTTCCCCGCCGATATCGCCAGCGCACTGGCCTCGATGCCCGAGCCGCGCGTGCTGGTCACCACGCCGGTGCATCTCCGCGCCCTCGTGGAGTCCGGCGTACAACTTCCCTCGCTGGCGGCCTTCGTTTCGGCCACCGCGCCGATGCCCGTGGAGCTCGCGACCGAGGCCGAGCGTCTCTTTGGCGCACCGCTTTGCGAAATGTTCGGCTCGACCGAAACCTGCGTGTTCGCCAGTCGGCGGACCGCGGTGGAGGAGGAGTGGTCGCTCTATGACGGCGTCACGCTGCACTCGCAGCCGGACGGCACGCTGGTCGACGCCCCCCAGCTCGCCGAGCCGATGGCCCTGGCCGATATCGTCACGCTGCACGGGGAAGGCCGCCGGTTCCGCCTGTGTGGCCGCAACACCGATTTGCTCGAGATCGCGGGCAAGCGCGCCTCGCTGGGTGATCTCAACCGCCGCCTGCTCGCCATCGAGGGCGTAAAGGACGGCGTGCTGTTCCAGCTCGATGAGCCGGATGCCTTCGGCGTGCGCCGCATCGCCGGCCTGGTGGTCGCCCCAGGGCTCACGGCGGAGGCCGTGCTGGCCGCGCTGCGCGTCGCCATGGATCCGGTCTTCCTGCCGCGCCCGCTGCGCGTCGTGGAGGCGCTGCCGCGTAATGAGACGGGCAAACTGCCGCGTGGCGCGCTGCTGGCGCTGGTCCGCCACTAGGCCGGGTTACAATCGCCGGTCCACGAACCGGAGATCCCCATGAAAGTCCTCGTCATCGGTAGCGGCGGCCGCGAACACGCCCTGGCCTGGAAGCTCGGCCAGTCGCCGCGCGTCGACGAGGTCATCGTGGCCCCGGGTAACGCCGGCACGGCCACCGAGCCGGGCCTGCGTAACGTTCCCGTCGCGGTCACCGACCTCGACGGCCTCGTCGCCCTGGCCAAGGCCGAAGGCGTGGGCCTTACGGTCGTCGGCCCGGAAGTGCCGCTCGTCGCCGGTGTCGTCGATCGTTTCACCGCCGAAGGCCTGCGCTGCTTCGGCCCGCGTGCCGCGGCCGCCCAGCTGGAAGGCAGCAAGGCCTTCGCCAAGGATTTCCTGGCCCGCCACGCGATCCCCACGGCGCACTACGCCGTATTCACCGATCTCGAGCCGGCGCTGGCGCACGTGCGCGAGAAGGGCGCGCCCATCGTGATCAAGGCCGATGGCCTGGCCGCCGGTAAGGGCGTGGTCGTTGCGATGACCCTGGCCGAGGCCGAGGAAGCCCTGAACGACATGCTCGGCGGCAAGGCGTTCGGTGATGCCTCGTCGCGCGTCGTCATCGAGGAGTTCCTCGAAGGCGAGGAAGCCAGCTTCATCGTGATCGCCGATGGCACGCGCGCGCTGCCGATGGCCACCAGCCAGGACCACAAGCGCCGCGACGACGGCGACCAGGGCCCGAACACCGGCGGCATGGGCGCGTACTCGCCGGCGCCGGTGGTGACCGATGAGGTCTCCACCCGCGTCATGCGCGAGGTCATCGAGCCGACGCTCGCGGGCATGGCGGCCGATGGCGCCCCGTTCACCGGCTTCCTCTACGCCGGGCTCATGATCGACAAGGCCGGTGCGCCCAAGGTCATCGAGTTCAACGTGCGCTTCGGCGATCCGGAAACCCAGCCCATCATGCTGCGCCTGCAGTCCGACCTGGTCGACCTGATCGAAGCGGCGCTCGATGGCGATGTCGGCCGTGTCCAGGCGCAGTGGGATCCCCGCCCGTCGTTGGGTGTGGTGCTTGCCGCTGGCGGCTACCCGGGCAAGGTTCGCGCCGGCGATGTGATCACCGGTGCCGACACCGATTTCGGGGCCGATGTGAAGGTCTTCCACGCAGGTACCGCCACCGATGGCGAGGGGCGCCCCGTGAGCGCTGGTGGCCGCGTCCTTACGGTCTGCGCGCTTGGTCATGATCTGGTCGAAGCGCGCGCCCGGGCTTATGCCGCGCTGGAAAAGGTCACGTTCGCGGATGCCTTTTTCCGCCACGACATTGCACACAGGGCGCTAGCACGCGGGTAACACCGCTCGGCTACACTGCGGCCACACTGCCAGGATAGCCAACGGAATGTCTCAGTTTTCCCTGCTCGGCAAACGCCGCTTCGCGCCGTTCTTCTGGACCCAGGCGCTGGGCGCGTTCAACGACAACGCGTTCCGCAACGCGATGGTCATGCTGGTGGCTTTCCAGATGGCGCTGCCGGATAGCCAGGTGTCGTTGTATACGAACCTGGCTCCCGCGCTGTTCATCCTCCCGTACTTTCTCTTCTCCGCAACGGCCGGCCAGCTTGCGGAGAAGTTCGAGAAGACGCGCATTATCCGGTTCGTGAAGCTCTTTGAGATCGCCGCGATGGCGATTGCGGCGATCGGTTTCCATACCCACCACATCTCGCTGCTTCTGCTCGTCCTTTTCCTCATGGGCGTGCACTCCACGGTGTTCGGGCCCATCAAGTATTCGATCCTGCCGCAGGCGCTGGAGCGCAGTGAGCTGGTCGGTGGCAATGCGCTGGTGGAAACGGGCACGCAGCTGGCCATGTTGATCGGCATGATCGTCGGTAACTCGCTGATGCTGATTGCCGGCTACGGCACGACGGCGGCATCGGCCGCTACGATCGTGATTGCCATCGCGGGCTATCTGGCGTGTCGCACCATCCCTGCCGCGCCTGCGACGGCACCCGATCTCCGGTTCAACTGGAATCCGCTCTCCGAAACATGGCGCGTGCTCAAGCTGACCCATGAGGACCGCGCAGTGTTCAACGCCGTGCTGGGTATTTCGTGGTTCTGGTTCTTCGGCACGGTCATGATCGCGCAGCTACCGAACTACACGCGCCACGTCCTGGGCGGCGATGGTTCGGTGAATACGCTGGTGCTGACCCTGTTCTCCCTCGGCACGGGCGTCGGGTCGCTGCTTTGCGAAAAGCTCTCACGCAAGCGCGTGGAAATCGGTCTCGTACCGATGGGCGCTTTCGGCCTCACTGTGTTCGCGATCGATCTTTACTTCGCGCGGCCAGCCGTGACGGCTGGAGCATCCCTGACGTGGAGTGCGTTCCTGTCGGTGCCCGGGGCGTGGCGCGCGGCCATGGACCTTACGTTGATCGGCGCGTTCGCCGGCTTCTACGTCGTGCCGCTTTTCGCGTTCGTGCAGAGCCGCGCCCCGCGCGATCGCCTGTCGCGCATCATCGCGGGCAATAACATCGTCAATGCGCTGCTGATCTGTATCGCGTCCGGTTTCGGCATTGGTCTTACGGCCATGGGGCTGGATACGCCGACCATCTTCCTCGTGACGGGCGTCGTGAACATCGCCGTGGCCGTGTACATCTTCACGCTCGTACCCGAATTCATGATGCGCTTCATGACCTGGGTCGTGGTGAATACGCTGTATCGCGTGCGCGTCGATGGGCTGAACAACGTGCCGGACGAAGGGGCGGCGGTGGTTGTCTGTAACCATGTGAGCTTCATGGATCCACTGATCCTGATGGCATGCGTGCGCCGGCCCATGCGGTTCGTGATGTATTACAAGATCTTCAATATTCCGGTGCTGAACTTCATTTTCCGGACGGCGAAGGCCATTCCCATCGCGGGCCGCAACGAAGACGCGGCGTTGATGGAGAAGGCGTTCGAGCAGATCGACGAGGCACTGGCGGCCGGCGAAGTGGTCTGCATCTTCCCTGAGGGCGGCCTCACGCGCGATGGTGCGATCGCCGCCTTCCGGCCCGGCATCGATCGTATCCTTGCGCGACGCCCGGTGCCGGTGGTGCCCGTGGCCCTTCGCGGCATGTGGGGGAGCATTTTCAGCCGGCGTGATGGCGCATTACGCCGCGCGCGCCTGCCGCGGCGGTTCTGGTCACGCATTGAACTGGTCGGTGGCGCGGCGCTGCCCGTCGGCGTTGCCAATGCTGCCGTGCTGGAGGCGAGGGTGAGCGAACTACGCGGCGATAGCGCCTGACGAGGGGCCGCCGGTGACCATGCCGGCGGCCTTTCGGCTTACTGGATGGAACGGCGTAGCGGAATGGTCAGCCAGCGCTCGGCGGAAGGTACCTCGCGGTACTCGTAGTACGACTCAGGCACGGGCGGGGCTTCGGTGGTCAGCGTGGGGATGGTGCTGCCTGGCGCCGGCTTCAGCGGGTAGTTGTTCCAGGGTGGAAGCAGTGCGTTATGGGCGTTGAGGACCACGGCATCGTGGCGCGCGGGGTCGAACGACACCATGGCGGTGCCATCGCGCAGCTCGAGACGTTGCATGGTCCCGCCATCGGTCATGGCCATCACGCGATCCGCTGCCCAGCGCCAGCGTTGGCTGAGCCGTAACGTGCAGGGTGCCGTGGCCGCCTTGCCCTCAGGGCTGCGGTCCAGGCATTGCTGGCTTACACGGTTGCGGTAGCGGCCTTCCTTGTCCATGTTCCATTGCTGCGCACGGTTGCCCTCCGCCGCGTCGCAGGGTGCCATGGCGAGGGTTCCGCCTTGTGCATCGGCGGTCACCTGCATCAGGCAATCACCGGCGCCACTGCTGGACTGAATCAGCACCGTCGGCGATGAGGTCAGGTACGGAGAATCCAGATCGATGGAAAAGACCTGGGCGGGCTGTGCTGGCACCCGGCGCAAATCAGCGTAGGGATCTTCACCGCGTGTCCAGAACCACCAGTGCGGCGGGTCACCATCGGGCGTCGTGTCGGAACTGGGGTCCAGGCGGGTACCCCAGGAACGGTTGTGCGAATAGCGGCGGTTCTCCACCGATGCGCTTGACCCGATCCACAGGCGGCCTTCGAAATCGCCCGGCACGCGCCACACCGATAGAAGCTCCGTGGACGCCTTGCGCATCATGGGCGTGGTCTTTGACGTATCGACGGTATAGGCGCCAGGCGTGTTGAAATAGCTTGCGTCGCCTGCGATGTCGTTGGCGAGGCGGAAGCGCCACGCGGCCCCGTGTGCTTTACCGAGATCCTCTTCGGACTGCGCCGTGTAATACGACTGCGTGACCATGGATACGCTCGTTGTGTCGTTGTAGGTCCGGTCGAGCGAAAACTGCAGGGGTACCTTGCCGATGGCGGAGATGCCTAGTCCCTTGAGGGTATCTTCGGCGGTCGATGAAGAGCTCACTCCATACGATGTGCTCACGCCACTCGATTTTTCGACTATGCGGTTCACATCGGGCGAGTCATCGGGGATGACGCGCTCGAGGCGCACGTCGGGTGCTTCGTTATTGCTGTCCCAGCCAATGATGGTGCGTGCGGTAAAGCTATCGGGGATGGTCAGGACGTCACCGGCACCGTCCGATTCGTAGTGGCTGAGGCTGCGATCGGAAACGCCGTTCTCCGCCGGCACCGCCTCCACGCGGGCCTTGACGATCACGACTTTCTCATCGCGCGACGTGGTCACGTCACGGAGCACGGTAACGTGGTGCGCCACGCTGCTGCCGTTCGCGCTCTCCGGGTGGATGCGGAACTGCACATGGGGCACTTCGTCGGGGATGGCTGCCTGGATGGTGTCCGCTTGCTGTATCGAAGCCGCCTGCCGGGTAACGCGCGCCGGCGCTGGCCAGAGGCGCATCGCTGCCGCCATATCCGGAACGTGGTCCGCCAGTGTGAGCACATCAAGTATGCCGTCGGCCCCACGGTGGTACAGCGCGGTATTCCCCCTCGCGCCGATCCCGAACGTAGAGGCATCACGACGCGCTTCACCGGCCTGCAGTGTGATGAGTACGCCGAGGCCATGGCGGATCGCCTCGCTCGCCAGCGAGCGCACCTCGGTGTCGGCTAGCGATGCGTTGGCGATCCAGGCGATCACCGGGCTGCGCAGGCGTGCGGCCTCGGCATACGTCAGTCCGTGGAGATCCACGGTGGTCTCCCACCGCGTGGGATCGCGTCCCGTCGAGGCAAGTGCCGTAGGCACGTCAGCTAGCCGAAGGAAGCGTACGGCGCTGGTGGTTTCCGGGGGAATGCTCTGTGGTGCGGCGTGCGCAGTGAGTGCCAGGCCCGTCGCGATGGCGAAGGCCAATGATCGAAGTTGCATGTTTGCCTTTCCTTGGCATGTGGGGGAATCGCCATGGTGACGTGCTATCGCTCGTCACCGCGTCAGCGATGTACCCGCTAAACACCTCACTATGCCTACGTGTTCCGTAGGCATCCGCCTACGCGTCGATCAGGCAAACCAAGCGGCCAGTACCACCACCGCGACAACGGCAAGCCATACCACTAGCACGCGCCGGATAACGCGGCGGGCATCTTCAAGCTCCGCGATGGGGTCGCTCACATCCTGCGCATAGCCATCGCCGGCTTCCACGTCCGCATCCACGCCCGCGCGGGCGACAGCGCCGAGGAAATCCGGGTCGAGCCGCGAGCGCGGGCTGCCGGACTGCTTGTGCCAGAACCGCCATGCGCCCATGACGGCGTCGAAGTCGGAGACGAGGGCCATGGCGAATACCATCAGGTGCGCCGGGATCCAGTCCAGCGCATCGGCCACGCGCTGGGCGGTGGTGCGGGCCTCGGCATCCAGTGCGACGGACGCATCACGGCCGAGGGTCTGGGCGAGGCGGTAGCCGAGGGCACCGGCCGGGCCGAGCAGGAAGAACCACAGCAGCACGCCGAAACGGCGACGCAGGGCGGCGTAGAAGGCGGCTTCGACCAGCGCCGGCGCGAACCACGGCAGCGGGTCGGCGTCGACCTGAAGGCGGGCGACGGCTTCGTCCCGGCGGAGGGTGTCGGTAGCCCGCGTAATGGCATCGATATCGCTCTCGATTTCGCGCGGTCCAAGGCTATACACCAGGACCACGACGGCGAAGAGCAGCCAGGCGAGGTCGAACAGGGGCAGGGCGTAAAGAATCCCTGCGACGATCGCGCACGCGATGGCCGGGACGATGAGCACGACGGCAACGCGGCCGCTGCCGGAAATATCGCCAAGGCGGTTCACCCAGCTGCGAAACCAGCGGTCGTCGCGCCAGCGCGCCAGCTGCGGCACGCTCCAGGCAATGACGAGGGCGATGAGGACGGCGAGCAGTCGTAAGGCCATGGCAAGAGCGCGATCAACGGGACGTTGACCCGATTGTAGGCGAACGCTTACCGCTTGGGCGCGCTAGCGATCAGTTCGGCCAGGCTGACGCCGCGCAGGCCCAGCCAATGCTCGATGAGCCGGTATGACACGGAGAGCGGTGGCGGGACGCCCAGCGTGCCGGAAGCCATGCCCTGCACGATGTCATCCACCGTGAACCAGCGCGCATCTTCCAGCTCGTCGTCGCGCAGGCGGATGTCGCGGGATGCCGCCACGGCGGTAAAGCCCACCATGAGCGAGGCGGGCAGGGGCCAGGGCTGCGAGGAGTGGTACGTGGCGTGCAGTACCTCCACGCCGGATTCCTCGCGTACCTCGCGCTTCACCGCATCTTCGAGCGACTCGCCCGGTTCGATGAAACCAGCGAGCGTGGAATAGCGACCCGCCGGCCAGCCGCGTTGGCGGCCAAGCAGGCACGCATCGCCGTGTTCGACGATGACGATGATGGCCGCGTCCGTACGGGGGAAATGCAGGTGAGCGCCATCCGGATTCGTGCACTGCACGCGGTGGCCCGCCGCGACCACGATGGTCGGTGAACCACACAGGGTGCAGAAGCGCGTCTGCCGCTGCCAATGCGTGACGCCCTTGGCGAAGGCGAAGAGCCCCGCCTCGAACGCTTCGAAGAGCAGGCCCGCGTCACGCAACGACATGCGCCGCGCACCGGTCATCCCTGCGTAGAGCTCCGCGTGGGCTTCATCGAGTACCAGCGTGAACCACGCGCGGCCGTCAGCCAGTCCCAGCAAGGTCGAGGGGACATCGCCGAAGCGCTCGTCGCGCATGGCGGGGAGCATCCAGTGCGGCGCATCGGCATCCGCGGTAACGAACGCCTGCCCTTCTGTATCGAGTACGAGGAACCGCGTAGAGGGCGCGCGCTCGGTTTCTTCCACCCACAGGCGATCGTCGCGGCGTTCCGCCATGCGATCGATCGCGATGCCGGCAAAGACATTTTCGCGTGCGCGGGTGGCGGCGGCCTTGTCGCGCTCCTGCTCGACGCTCACGCAGCCCGGCCGATCAGGCGCTGAAGGACGAGCCGCAACCGCAGGTCGTCTTCGCGTTGGGATTGCGGATGACGAACTGCGAGCCGCTGAACGATTCGGCGTAGTCGATTTCCGCGCCGGTCAGGTACTGCAGCGAGAGCGGATCGACGACGAGCGTGACGCCTTCGCGGGAAACGGCGAGGTCATCCTCGGCCTGGTCCTCATCGAAGGTGAACCCGTACTGGAAGCCCGAGCAGCCGCCGCCGCTGATGTACACGCGCAGCTTGAGGCCGGGATTGCCTTCCTCTTCGATGAGCTCGTGCACCTTGCGGGCGGCCGCCTCGGTGAAGATGAGCGGCGCGCCAGCCGACCGGTAATCCGGTGCGCCTGTCGGAGCCATGGGGAATGGGTTATTCATACCGCCCATAATGGCGCCGTTCGCCCGTAGGTCAAGCCTTTAGGTGAGGGCCGGGGCGGCGTCGATCGCCTGCTGAGCCAGCTGGCGCACCGTAACAGGGCCCCGGTGGATCATCTTCCCGTTCACCTGGGCGCCGGCGGCCATTTCCAGCACCTGGTAGTGCACATCGCCCTCGATACGGGCGAGGGGCGCGAGTTCGAGCCGTTCCGCGACGACGACATCGCCAGTGACACCGCCATTGATGACGGCATGGGGTACCTCGATGCGGCCGGTGACGCTCCCGGTCTCACTCACCGTGAGTACGCCGTCGCTGCCCGGATCGGCATGGATGGCGCCTTCCACCGTGCCATCAAGGTGCAGGGCGCCGGAGAAGTGCACGTCGCCGCGGATGGTCATGCCACGGGCGATGAGGCTGGTGGCGGCGCCCACGGAAGGGGCCGCGTTTTTACGGTTGCTGCTGAACATCGGTGACCTCGTCGGTTCGGGTGGCATCGGCCCAGGCGATGGCTGAGGTGGCGTTATCACCCCCGTCGGCGCCCGCACTGAAGCGCAGCCGCGTGGGCTTGAACCCCGCGGGCACGGTGAAGCTGGCCTGGACTTGCTGGAAGTACTTGAAAGAGAAGGGGACGCCGGTGGAGGCGGCCGACTGGCCGAGCGCCGGGCCGGCGAGCGTGGTGACCTTGCTGCCCTGGATGCCCTCGACCGAGACGGTGAGGTTGCCCTTGACCAGATCGCCTCGGCGGGCGTTCTGGGTGAGGGTGACGACAAGGTTCCAGGCATTGGGCATCCCCGGCACGGCGGTGACCCGCGCACCCTGGATCTTCAGCCCGTCGCGCTGGCCATTGCTGCCCACGAGGCGGGAATAGAACGCCAGATCGGTCCGCAGCCCGCTGATCTCCTCGTCGCGCTCAGCGAGATTTTTCTTGAGCTCTTTGGTGGCGATATCCGCCACCTGGCCGGCGCGCTGCAGGTTGGCCACTTGCTGGCGCAGGTCGTCGTTGTCGGCGCGGAGCTGGCGGGCGCCCGTGCGGCCGGGGGCCGTGGGGCTGGAGCCGTTGCCGGCCAGTGCCCAGGTCAGGCCGGCCGCCAGCGCAACGCTCGCCAGCCAGCCGGCGCCCCACAGGACCTTCGTCCGGCGGTCGCGGGCCGCATCGTGCGTGCGCACGACGAAGCGTGGCGGGAGGCGTGGCGCCATGGGCGGGTCCGTGCAAGAAACGTGAAGGGGGGATGGTATAGCCCCTGTGTTTCCGAATGGTCAAGGAACCCTGCCGCGTTCAACGAAAAAGGCCGCCTCGCGGCGGCCTTTCGTGGATCAGTGCTTGTCGAGCGAGCCGACCTTGCTGAGCATGTAGCGCTCGGGGCCGATATCCGAGATCAGGCTGAACTGGGTTTCCAACCAGTCGATGTGCTCTTCTTCCTGGCCCAGGATGAACTTGAACAGGTCGCGGCTCACGAAATCGTGGATGCCTTCGCTGTAGGCGACAGCCTCGCGCAGGTCCTTCGTGGCGATCATTTCGAGGTCGAGGTCGCCCTGGAGGCACTCAACCACGTTCTCGCCGATGCGCAGCTTGCCCAGGTGCTGGAGGTTCGGCAGGCCGTCGAGGAAGAGGATCCGCTCGATGAGCTTATCCGCGTGCTTCATTTCCTCGATGGATTCCTCGTACTCGTGCTTCGCCAGCTCGTTGTAGCCCCAGTCCTTGAACATGCGGTAATGCAGGAAGTACTGGTTGATGGCGGCCAGCTCGTTGTAGAGGACCTTGTTGAGGTATTCGATGACCTTCGCGTCGCCCTTCATGTGGCGTCTCTCCCTTGAATGCAGACGCGACTATACGGCGCCCGGAAAGACGATGACGTAACGAGAATGAAGACGGTTTGCGTCCGCGATTGCTGGCAGGCCTTAAGCCACGACGGGCAGGAACCCCAGCACCGCAGGCCGCGCCTCAAGCGCATCCCGCAGGCACTGCCGCGCCTCGGGCTCACAAGCCCCGCAGCAATCCGAGCAGCCCGTGCGGGCCTGAAGCTCGGCAAAGGTATCGACGCCCTCGGCCGCGTGGCGGCGGATGGCGTGGTCGGTGACGGCGTTGCACATGCAGATGTACATGGGTGCGAATTCGAACGCGAATGCGAACGATTGTCAACAACACAAATGTGAAGGCGTTCAGCTCGTGTAGGAGTGCGCTTGCGCGCTATGGCGAGGCGCTCGGGGGAAACTGGCGCTACTGCCCGGCCTCCCGGGCCTGCCGCAGAAGCTCAGCCTGCTGGGGGCAGGTGCCCACCTCGACGCTGCACACGCTCTCCACCATGGGTGCGAACTGGCGCAGGGCCCGCTCGTAGACCTGGCGCTTGAAATTCACCACGTGGTTGGCCGGGTACCAGAAATCCACCCAGCGCCAGAGGTCGAACTCCGGCTTCTCGCAGGCATCGAGCTTGAGAGCATCCTCACTGCCGGTCAGCCGCAGCAGGAACCAGACCTGCTTCTGGCCGATGCAGGTAGGGCGCTGGTGGTGGCGCACGAAACGGCTGGGCAGGCGGTATTTCAGCCAGCCGCGGGTCTCGGCCAGCACTTCGACGTGATGCGCCAGGAGGCCGGTTTCCTCTTCCAGCTCGCGGAACATGGCTTCCAGGGGCGTTTCGTCGCTGCGCATGCCGCCCTGGGGGAACTGCCAGCCGTCGCGATTGACCCGGCGCGCCCAGAACAGGCGGCCGTCGGCGTTGAGGAGGACAATCCCCACGTTCGGTCGATAGCCATCTGCGTCGATCATTCAGCCTCCGCGAACCTTTCGCGTTAGGTCGATTCAACCACAGCGCGAGAAGTCGCTTCAAGGCGCCTCTTGATCGGCGAGCCAGCCCCGATTAAACTGCCCGGCCTTCGCGGCTAGCCCGCGGACGACCAGGTTTCACGGCTAGGTAGCTCAGCTGGTCAGAGCGCGGCACTCATAATGCTGAGGTCGGCGGTTCGAGCCCGCCTCTAGCCACCAGGAAAAGAAAAAGCCGCTCCGGGCAACCGGAGCGGCTTTTTTCTTGCCGTAGGAGCCCACCCTGTGGGCGACATCTTTCGTACAACCGCCGCAGGGCCAGCGGCTCTTTCGCGAAAGACGTCGCCCACAGGGTGGGCTCCTACGACGGTGCGGCCGCCGCAGGGCCAGCGGCTCTTTCGCGAAAGATGTCGCCCACAGGGTGGGCTCCTACGACGGGATGGCTGGTTCCGGTTCGGCGACGGGGGTATCCAGCACCACCCTCGCCAGCTCGATCACGTTATGGACCCGCAGCTTGGCCATCAGGTTGGAGCGGTGCAGCTCCACCGTTTTAGGGCTGATCTTCAGCTCGCTGGCAATCACTTTGTTCAGCTTGCCGCGCATGATGCCGTCGAGAACCTGGGACTCGCGCCGGGTGAGGGATACGCCAGGTGGCAGGCTGGCAAGTGTCGGAGGCTCGGCCTCCACCGGCATGGGCTCCTCGCCCAGCGGCATGAGAAACACCGCCTGCAGCGCGACGGGTGGGATGTCCAGGAGCTCCCTGGTCACCCGGTACCGGCGGGGCGCGGCATGGCTGTCGCGGAAGATGAACTCGTCGGGCGCGTCGGTCGGGGTGAGGTGATTCTTTAACCAGCCCGGGCCCGCCCTGCCCGTGGATATGCCGAATTCGCGACGGAATGCGGCGTTGACCATCACGGCGCGGCCGCCGCTGGACGGCCACAGCACACACGGCATGGGTAACGCGGAAAACACGCCCTCGGCCAGCGCGCAGGGTTGCGGCTGGTCGACAGACTCACGGCCAAGGCACATCGATGCCTCCTTCTGTGAACCATCTGGTGTGGGCGGCGCCCCCTCGCGCCGCCAAGCTAGTTACCACTGCAACCGTTGGGCGATGAAAAGTCCATGAACCCGGCCCGCGGATGACCGAAAGTGCGATCTGCGTCGTGAAGGTTCCTTGCGCCGGGTCAGGTTTGCCCGGTCCGCTACACTAGATGGCAGCAACGGCCCATTCTTATCCCCATGCGTATCTTCAAGACCTTCAATATCGAGGCGGCCCACCGCCTGCCGAACGTGCCCGAGGGGCACAAGTGCTCCCGCCTGCACGGGCACTCCTTCCATGTGGAGCTCCATGTGGAAGGACCGATCGACCCCGTCTTTGGCTGGGTGATGGACTTCGGCGACCTCAAGGCGCGATTCAAGCCGCTGTACGAGCGCCTGGACCACAACTACCTCAATGACATCGAGGGCCTCGAGAACCCCACGAGCGAGAACCTCGCGCGCTGGATCTTCGAGCGCCTGCGCCCGGAGGTGCCGCTCCTCTGCAAGGTCGTGGTGCATGAAACCTGCACCTCGGGCGCCGAGTACGCCCCGTAACCGAAGCGCTTAATCGGCAAGGCAAAAGCTGTCATCGCAATAAAATATGGTTGCTGCCTTGCAACAGACGGGTCTACACTCCGGCACCTTCCCGTTTCCCCGACGGTTATCCCCGATGGCGCACGTAAACGCTTACGCTGACCTTGCCCAGTTCGTGGAACAGGCTGCTGCCGCACAGGCGCTGGCCTGGCGCGGCATGGAACGCGTGGCGGATCTGCACCTCCAGGCCCTTGAGGGCCATGCGCGTGCGGCGACCGGCCTCATGGCGGACGCCATGCAGGCGCAGGATGCCGACGCGATGCGCGCGCTGATCGCGCGGGGCGGTGACCTGCAGCGGGAAGGTGTCGAGCGTGCCGCAACGGCCGCCGGCGACATCATGGGTGTGGCCGTGGAAACCGCCACATCCCTCGGCGCATTGGTGGGCCAGCCCGCCAGGGCCTGACCTGCTGCCGCCCACTCGCCAACGACGCGACGGATCGTCGCGCCGGCGGGTGGTTATGGACTTTCGTCGCTTGTCCCGCCGTTTACGGCACTGGTATACTTTTCCAGATTAAACCGTGGCCCGTTGAACCATCTGGTGCCGCCTTCGAGCGAAACCACGGGAGCCTCGCGTTGCTCAACAGTCTTGCCACTGGTCGTCACCTTGCCATGCGCGTGGTTTTCACGCAGCTGGCGGTGGCTGTGGTTGCGGGACTCGCTTTCTGCCTGCAAGGGCGCGCCGCCGGACTGGCCGCATTTGCAGGTGCCCTGATCGTCGCTCTCGCCACCGCGCTGCTTGCTGCGCGAGCGTTCAGCGCGCTGGGCGGGGCAGGGGCAACGTTCATGCGGTTCCTCGTGGGCATGATCCTTCGCTGGATCATCCTCATCGGTGGACTGCTGCTCATCCTGGTTCAGTGGAAGCTGCCATTCTTGCCGGCGTTGGTCGGCCTGGTGGCAGGCTACGCGGTCAACATATTTGCATTCAGATTCAAGGGTTGAGGCATGGCTAGCGAACCGCAGGGCGGTCTAACCGAATACATCCAGCACCATCTGGAACACATGACGGTGAATTTCAGCGCCGATCATTTCTGGTTCTGGAACCTCCGTGCTGACTCGATCATCGTCTCGTTCGTCCTCGGCGCCGCGTTCTGCCTGTGGTTCTGGCTGTTCGCACGCAAGGCCACCTCGGGCGTTCCGTCGAAGGGTCAGGCCCTGGTCGAGCTGGCCATCGAGTTCGTCGATACTCAGGTGAAGGACACCTTCCACGGCGACCGTCGCACGGTCACGCCGCTGGCGCTGTCCATCTTCATGTGGGTGTTCCTCATGAACGCGATGGATCTGCTCCCGGTCGATCTGGCCGGCTGGCTGGTGCACACGTTCGCCGGTGCCGAAACGGCCCACCACACCTACTTCCGCATGGTCCCCACCGCCGACATCAACACCACCGTCGGCCTGTCGGTCGCCGTGCTGTTCATCGTCATCGGCCACGGCATCAAGGCCAAGGGCGGTTTCGGCTTCGGTAAGGAGCTGCTGACCGCACCGTTCCACGCGGAGAACCCGATCGCCAAGATCGTCCTGGTGATCCCGAACTTCCTTCTCAACGTCGTCGAAACCCTGTCGAAGCCCGTGTCGCTCGCCATGCGACTGTTCGGCAACATGTACGGCGGCGAACTGGTGTTCATGCTGATTGCCGGTCTGATGGTGAGCTGGATCAGCTTCGTGCCTGGCGTCGTGTTCAACACGGCCTGGGCGATCTTCCACATCCTGATCATCGCCCTCCAGGCGTTCATCTTCATGATGCTGACGATCGTCTACATCGCCACGGCGCGGGAACATCACTAACTCACCGCACCGACGTTCCACTTTTTAAGTTCGTCCTTTTCCAACCTTTCGTAATTCGTTTATCCAGGAGATCACCATGGAACTCGCCTCGCTTCTCGCTCACGTGCAGGGCATGACCGCCATCGCCATCGGCGTCATCATCGGCCTCGGCGCCCTCGGCGCTTGTCTCGGCATCGCCATCATGGGCTCGAAGTTCCTCGAGTCGGCTGCTCGCCAGCCGGAACTGGTCCCGCTGCTCCAGGGCCGCATGTTCCTGCTCGCCGGCCTGATCGACGCCGCGTTCATTATCGGCCTCGCCGTGGCGCTGCTCTTCGCGTTCTCGAACCCGCTGGTCGGCGTCGTCCGCGCTGCCATCGGCGGCTAATCAGCCGTTCGTTCGTCCTGTCGCCGCGGCTTAAGCGCCGCGGCGGCCGTCAGTACACAAGCGTTCGGAGTACTTCGGAGAGATCATGGAAATCAACATGACCTTCCTGGGCCAGATGATCTCTTTTGCGATCCTGGTCTGGTTCACCACCAAGTTCATCTGGCCCCAGCTCAACGGTGCCATTGAAGAGCGTCAAAAGAAGGTGGCCGAGGGGCTCGCCGCCGCTGAGCGCGCCCGCGCTGAGCTCAAGGACGCCGACGCCAAGGTCGCGGCCGAGATCAAGCAGGCCCGCGTGCAGTCCACGGACATCATCGACAAGGCACAGGCCCAGGCCAACGCCATCATCGAGAAGGCCCGCGTGGAAGCTACCGAGGAGATCAACCGTCTGAAGGCCCAGGCCCAGGACGAGATCGCCACGATGGCCCAGCGTGCACGTGAACAGCTGCGTGAGCAGGTGGGTTCGCTCGCCATCAAGGGTGCGGAAAAGATCGTCCAGCGTGAAATCGACCCGGCGGCCCACAAGGCGCTGCTCGACCAGCTCGCTGCCGAGATCTGATCATGGCCCAGGCGCTCACCCTCGCCCGTCCGTATGCGCGCGCTGCCTTTGAGGTAGCGCACGCATCCGGTGCGCTTGCCGCATGGTCGGCAGCGCTGAATTTTTCCGCCGCCGTGGCTGCCGACCCCCAGGTCGCGGGCCTCGGTAATGATCCGCGCGTGCTGCCGCAGCAGCTCGTCGCGATCCACCTTCCGCAAGGCACCGCGGCTGATGCGCCGTACGCCCGCTTCCTCGAGGAGCTGGCTGACAACAACCGCATGGCCCTGCTGCCGGAAATCGCTGCGCTCTACGACCAGTACAAGCTGGAGTCGGAGTCGACCCTGAAGGTCAAGGTCACCAGCGCACTGGATCTCGACAATGCCCAGGCCGAAGCACTGCGTGCTTCGCTGAAGCGCCGCTTCAAGCGCGAGATCGAACTGGATACGCACGTCGATCCGGCGCTGCTCGGTGGTGTCGTCATCGACACCGGCGAACAGGTCATCGACGGGTCCGCGCGCGGCCGCCTGCAGCGGTTGGCCAGCGTGCTGACGCACTGAATACGAGCTTCTCATACCACCGGGTGCCGTGAGAGCGGCGCAACCCAAGGAACCGACCATGTCCAGCACCACTCTGAATCCGTCCGAGATCAGCGAGCTGATCAAGTCCCGCATCGAGCAGTTCAAGCTCGGTGCCGAGGCACGCAACGAAGGCACGATCATCAGCGTGTCCGACGGCATCGTGCGCATCCACGGCCTGGCCGACGTGATGCAGGGCGAAATGATCGAACTGCCGAACGACACCTACGCCCTCGCGCTGAACCTCGAGCGCGACTCGGTCGGCGCCGTGGTGCTCGGTGAATACCAGCACCTGCGCGAAGGCGATGCTGCCAAGACCACCGGCCGCATCCTCGAAGTGCCGGTCGGCCCGGGCCTGCTCGGCCGCGTCGTCGACGCGCTGGGTAACCCGATCGACGGCAAGGGCCCGATCGACGCCGTGGGCACCAGCCCGGTCGAGAAGGTCGCCCCGGGCGTCATCTGGCGCCAGTCGGTCGACCAGCCGATGCAGACGGGCTACAAGTCCATCGATTCGATGATCCCGATCGGCCGCGGCCAGCGCGAGCTGATCATCGGCGACCGCCAGACCGGTAAGACGGCTGTCGCGATCGACGCCATCATCAACCAGAAGCACTCGGGCATTAAGTGCATCTACGTGGCCATCGGCCAGAAGCGCAGCTCCATCGCGAACGTGGTGCGCAAGCTCGAAGAGAACGGCGCGCTGGCCAACACCATCGTCGTCGTGGCTTCGGCCTCCGAAGCGGCTGCCCTGCAGTACGTCGCGCCGTACTCCGGCTGCGCGATGGGCGAGTACTTCCGTGACCGCGGCGAAGACGCGCTCATCGTGTACGACGATCTGTCCAAGCAGGCCGTGGCCTACCGCCAGATCTCGCTGCTGCTCAAGCGCCCGCCGGGCCGCGAAGCCTACCCGGGTGACGTGTTCTATCTCCACTCGCGTCTGCTCGAGCGCGCTTCGCGCGTCAGCGCCGAATACGTCGAGAAGATGACCAACGG